>JAOPYX010000343.1 GCA_025964535.1 Actinomycetes bacterium
TCGTGACGGCGAAGGTTGGGGCTGCGAGCACGAGGGCCGCAACTGCCGTCGTCAGGGCAAGATTGAGAGATCGCATGAGCATTCCTTTCGTTTGTCTCCGCGACCGACCCGCACCTTCGGCGAAGGCGGGGCGGGGCGGTCGCGGAGCTGGTTAGCCGAGAGAGAACGCGGTGAAGGTCGCCGGCGAGGGGGTCTCCTTGCCGCCCCAGCCGCTTCCACCGATGGAGCTTCCGCCTGAGGAGATCAGCACGTACTCCTTGCCGTCGACCGAGTACACGCTGGCGGCGTCGTCGATGCGGCCGCCGAGCGGCTGCTGCCAGAGCACCTTCCCCGTGTTGGCGTCGAGCGCCTGGAAAATGCCCTTGCCGCTGACGCCGACGAAGACGAGGCCGCCGGCTGTCGTGGTGGCGCCCCCGACCATCGCGACAGGCTCTTTCGTCTGCCAGCGGATCGTGCCGCTGTTGACGTCGATCGCCGTGAAGGTGCCCGTGCCGGCGAGCGGGTACTTCTTCGTCCACGCACCGGTCGCCGCGATGTCGCTGGTTCCGACGTCGAGGCCGACCTTGTAGGAGAGCTGCTTCTTCGGAACCTTGACCTTGATCGGCACGTTCAGGCCGGAGACGTAGACCAGGCCCGTCTGCGGGCTGAACGGCACCGGCGACCATTCGGAGCCGCCGTAGAAGCCCGGGAACGTGACGACCGCCGGACCGCCCGGCTTCGGGACGACCCGATGCTGGTACACGAACGAAACCGGCGTAATAAGCGGTTTGCCCGTGCTCGCGTCCACCTCGTGCCAGAAGCCGCCCTTGTTCGCCTCGCCGACAGCGAGGCCGGACGGGGTCGGGAACAGCACCGGCGGGGAGGCCGAGTCGAGGTCCCAGACGTCGTGGTGCTCGAGCTGGTAGTACCAGACCTGCTTGCCCGTCTTCAGGTCGAGCGCGACGATCGAGTTCGTCCACAGGTTGCGGCCCGGCCGCACGCGCGGGTCGAAGTCGCTGCCGGCGTTGCCGGTCGCGATGTAGACCCGGCCCGCCGTGGTGTCGATCGTCGGATTCATCCAGACGTCGCCGCCCCCGTGATGACCTTTCACCCACGAGCCCGGGGCGTTGAGCGCCGGAATGGTGTAGTGCCGCCAGATCTGGTGGCCGTTCGTCGCGTCGTAGGCGGCCTCGAACCCGCGCTGGCCGGACTCGCCGCCGGCGCTCCCGACGAGCACCATGCCGTCGGTGTAGACGGGAGCCGCGCTCTCAGACAGGTAGCGCGGGTCGCCCAGGCTGACCTTCCATCCCAGACGACCGGTCGCCTGGTCGAGCGAGACCAGCGCCCCGTTGGGCGTCACCCCGTAGACGCGGCCGCCGCCCACCGCGACGCCGCGGTTCGGGAACCCATGCACGGCAGACAGCGCGAGCCCGATGTTCCGCTGCTTGAACGCGGTCCACGACCAAAGCTTCGTGCCGGTCACGGCGTCGAGTGCGTAGATGTTTCCGTACGTCGTCGTCACGTATGCGGTATGGCCGACGACGACCGGATAGTTTTCGCTGCCGGGCGTCTTGACGCGGAAGCGCCAGGCGACCTTCAGCCCGTTGACGTTCGATGCATCGATCTGGGTCGCCGGGCTGTACCGCTGCCCGTCGAGCGTGCCGTTGACCGTCGGCCATTCGACGTCTCCGCTCGACCGGCCGGCGGAGCCGGCGGGTGCGAGCACTACTACGACCCCGAGCGCGGCCAGTGCGGCGAGTGTCGCGAGCGAACGAAGCCCGAGCCACCCCCTTCTCCCAGGTCCGCCGTTCATATTCCCTCCTTTGTTCGTGCTTCCAGCTGTACCCACTAAGCAACTAACTAGTTGGTTGATACGATACCGGCTGCACGCTGCCCTACGCTCCCCGCACATGGCCCGAGACCCGGAAGCGACCAAACGGCGGATCTTCGAGGCGGCGACCGACGAGTTCGCACGCCACGGCATCGCGGGCGCGCGCATCGACCGGATCGCCAAGCACGCCGGCGCGAACAAGCAGCTGATCTACGCCTACTTCGGCTCCAAGCAAGCGCTCTTCGATCGGGTCGTCACCGACCAGGTCGCGCGGTTCCACCATGAGGTGCACCTCGACCCGGAGGACGTCCCGGCGTTCGCCGGCGCAGCCTTCGACTTCTTCACCGACAACCCGGCCATCGTCCGGCTCGGCAGCTGGCACTCGCTCGAGGCCGGTCAGGGCGTCACGCGGATCGAGGCGATCGAGCGCTCGATCGCGCGGCATCTGCGCGCCCTGCGCGAGGCGCAAGCCGCGGGACGGATCGACTCGACCGTCGCACCGGACGAGCTACTGGTGATGATCTACGCGCTCGCCCGCGCCTGGGTCGTCGCCACGCCCGAGCTTCAGCCGGGTGAGACCGACGAACGCCCCAGCCGACTCAAGCGCCGGCGCGCGGTTGTCGAGGCGACACGCCGGCTCGTCAGCCCCTCGCCGCCCGACAACGCGTAACGCCCACCGCTCACGCCGTCGGGCGCTCGATCGCGGCATCGCCGACAGGCGAAGCTCATCGCCGACTGCCGCCTTCTCGTTTCCAGTCGAGCTCGGCTTGGCGCTCGTCGAGGGAACGCAACCTCTCCGAAAGCTCGTCGGCGAACTCGGACAGCCTCTGCTGGCGCGCACGGACGAGCTCGAGCTGCCGCTCGATCAGCGGCCTCGCCGCCTTGACGATCCGGGCGCGCTCACGGTCGCTTGCGCTCTCGGCGAACTGGTCGCGCAGGGCCGCGCGGGCCTCCTCCGCCTCGGCGAGCTCGAGGAGCTCTTCGAGCGAGAGCCCGAGCAGGTCGCGGAGACGGATCAACTCCTCGAGACGAGTGATGTCGGCGTCCGTGTAGAGCCTGTGCGCGCCCTTCGTGCGCGCTGCTGCTGTTCCGAGCAACCCCAGCTCTTCGTAGTAGCGAATCGTGCGGGTGGTCACACCGACGCGCTCGGCCACCTCACCGATCCGGTAGCTGCGGTCTTGCGTCTGCACGCTCATGACGTCTCCCTTGCAGCCCGACGCGCCGGGAGGCGGCGCATCTCCGGCATGTCGGGCTCGACCGGTTCGAGCCCGGTCGGCGCCCCCGCCGGCGACGTCGCCTCCACGTGGTGATACTTCCCGCCCCGAAGCAGCGACGCAACCGCGGCGACCAGGCAGCAAGCGATCGCGAACACGAAGGCGTAGACGAGCGCGGTGTGAAACGGGCCCGAGATCAGTTGGGGGAAGAAGCTTCGCCCGGTCAACGCGTGCGCCTGCCCGGCGGGCAGCCCCGACAGTACGCGCGGGCCGAGCAGCGTCGCCATCGGGTTGTAGCCGAGGAATGACGCGAAGAGTGTCGAGACCGGCGGCAGGTGCGAGACCCGTGTCGCATCGGTTGCGGGCACTCCGTGAGCAACGAGGCCGGTCTGCAGTGCGTGTGGCAGGCCCGACGACAGCCCGACGATCATCAGCGTGAAGAAGACGCCGATCGAGAGCACGCTTGCCGAGTTCATGAAGGTCGCGAGCATCCCGGCGCCGGCGCCCCGCTGCGACGGCGGGAGCGCGTTCATCACACCGGCGCTGTTCGGTGACGAGAAGAGGCCCATCCCGATCCCGTTCAGCGCCAGGATGAGTGCGAACCAGACGTACGAAAAGTTCACCGGCAGCGCGATCAGGAGCAGGAAGCTCGCTGCGGCAAGCAACATGCCGCCCGTTGCGAACGGCCGCGCGCCGAAATGGTCGGACAGATATCCCGAGACGGGGCCGGCGACCAGGAACCCGGCAATCAGCGGGAGCAAATAGATGCCGGCCCAGAGTGGCGTCCGCGAGAACGCGTAGCCGTGCTCGGGGAGCCAGATCCCTTGCAGCCAGATGATCAGGATGAACTGAAGCCCGCCGCGTCCCATCGCCGCCAGGAGCGCGGCAAGGTTCCCCGCCGCGAACGCACGGATGCGGAACAGATCGAGCTGGAACATCGGCTCCGCGACGCGGCCCTCGATCAGGCAGAACACGACGAGCGTGGCGACTCCCCCGAGGAGCGTCGCGAGCACGAGCGGTGACGTCCACCCCATCGTGTGACCGCCGTAGGGCTGGATCCCGTACGTGATGCCGATCATCACTCCGACGAGCCCGAGTGCGAACGTGACGTTGCCCCACCAGTCGATCTTCGCCGGCCGCCGCTGACCCAGCTCGCGCAGGGAGTGGTACGCCCAGAACGTCGCGACGACGCCGATCGGGACCGAGACGAGGAAGATGTACCGCCATCCGACAGGTGCGAGCACGCCACCGAGCACGAGCCCGAGGAACGAGCCTGCGATCGCGGCGATGCTGTTCACGCCGAGTGCGAGGCCACGCTGATTCTGCGGGAACGCATCGGTGAGGATCGCGCTCGAGTTCGCAAACAGCAGCGCCCCACCGACACCCTGCCCGACGCGCATGACGATCAGCCAGAGCGCCGCGGCGCTGCCGTGCATCCACGTCACCGAGAGCAGAATCGAGAAGACCGTGAAGACGGCGAAGCCGAGGTTGAACATCCGCACGCGCCCGTAGATGTCGCCCAGCCGGCCCAAGCTGACGACGAGGACTGCGATCGCGACCAGGAAGCCGAGGATCAGCCACAGCAAATAGCTCGTGTTACCGGGAGCGAGCGGGTCCACGCCGATGCCACGGAAGATGTCGGGCAGCGCGATCAAGAGGATCGACCCGTTGATCGTCGCGATCAACATCCCCAGCGTCGTGTTCGACAACGCAACCCACTTGTAGTCCAGCGATCGCACACGCACCCCGTTGCTTACTTGACGTTCACGTAAAGATACCAATAGAGGCATGGCGAGACGCGGCTCGACCGCCGCTCCTCGCTCAGCCGGCGCTAGTAGCCGAGCAGCCGCACTTCTTCGCGCCGCTCGCGGGCGAAGAAGTGGATGCCGTCGACGAAGCGCACCCAGTTGCAGCGCGTGCACATCAGCAGCGAGTGCGTCCGGGCGCTGTCGGCGAGGTAGCGCACGCCGCGGAGGAGGTCGCCGTTCGAGACGCCGGTGGCGGCGACGATCACCTCGCCCGAGGCGAGATCCTCGGTATGGAACAACCGGCTGTAGTCGTCGATGCCCAGCTCGCGCAGCTCGTCGATCTCACGCCGCGAGGTCGGCCAGAACTGGGCCTGCAGCTCACCGCCGAGACAGCGGAGTGCTGCGGCGGACAGCACGGCCTGGCGTGTGCCGCCGATGCCGATCGCCAGGTGGTCGTTCGTGCCGCGGATCGAGGCCGAGATCGCCGCGGTGACGTCGCCGTCCTGGATGAGCTTGATGCGCGCACCGGAGGCGCGGATCTCCTCGATCAGGTCGTGGTGGCGCGGACGGTCGAGCACGATCGTCGTGATGTCGTTCACGCGGCGCCCGAACGCCTCGGCGATTGCCTCCACGTTCTGCGCGACCGGGCGCAGCAGGTCGATCGCACCGCGCGCACGCGGACCGACCGCGAGCTTGCGCATGTACATCTCTGGCAGCCCCATCAAATTCCCTGTGTCGCCGACGGCGATCATCGACATCGCTCCGTTTCCGCCTCGCGCCACCACGCCTCGCCCTTCGAGTGGGTCGAGCGCGAGATCGACCTCGGTGCCGCCGGCACCGATCACGGCGCCCGGCGCTAGCCCGTTCGAGTCGTCGATCGCGCCGAAGATCACCGTGCCGCGGATCGGCAGCATGTCGAGCGTCGCACGCATGCCGGCCGCCGCGGCCTCCTCCGCCGCTTCCTGGTCGGCCCGGCCGAGCCAGCGTGCCGCGGCAAGGGCGGCCCGCTCGGTCGCGCGCAGGTACGACTGGCACTGGCACGGCTGGCTGTGCACGTCGGGCGTCTCGTCGAGCGTCGGTTCGACCTCGATGCCGGTCACACGCGCTCCCTCGTCCGCTCTGCCGCCGACAGCACGAGCTCGGCGACCGCGGCCGTCGCACGGTTCGCGCTCTCGTTCTCGATCACGGGGACACCTTCGGATTCCGCACGCGCCACAAGGTAGTCCTGCAGCCGCCGGATCTCCTCGAAGCGGTCGAGATACTTGGCCATCGGCCGCTCCGTCCCCGCTGCTTCGCGTGAGAAGAAGTGCGTCGCGTGCGCCGCCTCGTCCGAGATCTTGAGAACACACGCGCTTGCAAGCGCGCGCTGCTCGATCGCCGGCAGCAACCCCGGCACGAGGTGAACGCCCTCCAGCACCATCGACCACCCCTCCTGCAGCGCGCGCTCGATCGACGCTCGCACACCGACGAGCACGTTGCGCGACTGCTCGAGGAAGCCGGCGATGAGAGGATCGTCTGCCAGCGGCACCACGTCGCCCGCCTCGAAGCTCGAGTAGTGAATCGCCGGCATGAACTCGTGCGAGAAGAACGCCCGCATCGTCTGCCGGATGAAGTCGGTCGACGTGACGCGCGTGATCCCCAACCGGTACGCGATCTCCGTCGCCACCGTCGACTTGCCGGTGCCCGTCGCGCCGCCCACGAGGATCACGAGCGGGAGGTCGAGCTCGCGGAGCTCCTGATAGCGGCGAAGCTGGCGCAGAGCTTCGGTGCCCTCGACCTCGCCGAGGATCTCGACCGCGAGCACTTCGAGGCGGCCGAGCTCGACGACGTCGGTGCCGCGCTCGTCGACGTCGCCGCCGACGCGCCGAGCGAGCGCGTATGCGCGATCGGCCGCGACCCCGACCGCCATCAACGCGCGCGCCATCAACCCGCGGGAGTACGGAAGACCGTGCTCGCCGCCGAGTGGCAGCGGCATGATGCGGCGCGGCTCGGTCATGCGCGCACCGGCGAGGGCGCGAGGCCACGGAAGAGCTCGTCGAGGTCGGGCTCGCCCGGCAGCGGCACCACCTCGTTGTCGGCGAACACGAGCTTCACGCCTCGCTCGAGCGCCGCCTCCGCCACCATGTCGATCGCCGCAGCCTTGATCTCGACAACGAATGTGTCCGCGTCGACCGCACGCAGGTCGTCGGCGAGCGCGTCGCGGTCGGAGAGGTTGCGCGACACGAAGACGACGTCGGCGCCGAGATGCGCGAAGGGGACGTTCCCGGTCGTGAAGATCGCGACCCTCCCCGTGAGGGGCTCGACGGGGCGGAGCCGCAATCCGAACAGGATCGCTTCCGTGTCGAGCGCGCGCACGTCACGCGCAACAGCGGCACTCATCGTCAGCACGACGTCGCTGATCAGCACCCGGTAGGGGTTCAGCCCCGAGGAGACGTCGTGCGCGACGAGGATGCGCGCGCCGACGTCGATCGGAGGGATCGCCGCGCCACTGCCGTCGAACACGACCACGTCCGGGTCGAGTGTCGCCGCCAGCTCCGCGCCCTCGACGACGTTCGACGTGAACGGTGCACCGGCCATCCCGCCTCCCGCACGACGGCAGCCGATCGTGGGCACACCGGCGAGCACCGCAGTCTCGAGATGGTCGGACGCCGCGTGGCGGCCGCTCCGCGACAACGCGACGAGATCGTCGAGCGTCGGCGGCGACTCGATCAGCTCCGGTGCGGCAGGACCGCCGCGCCCCATCGCAACGACGACGACTCGGCGGTCGCGGGCGAGCGCCCGCGCCAAGGCCCCCGTGACCGCCGTCTTCCCGACGCGCTTCCCGGTGCCGATCACGGCAAGTGACGGCGGCAGGAACGAGTGGAACGTCGGCGGGTCGAACCGGAAGTCGGCACCGACGTACGGGATGCCGTCGGCGAGAAAGCGGCTCGCGAGATGGAGCCGCGTCCGCGGATCGAGGATGGGCTCGTCGGACAGGTCGACCGCAATCTCCGCGCCGCGGGGCGCGGTTACCAGCGGAACGCCGTAGTCCGGCACGCCGCGCAGCTTCTCGGTGCCGCCGACGAGCATCACACCGACGAACTCGTACGGCAACTCGACGAGCGCCTCACGCACGACGTCGGGATAGTGCTCGCCGTCGACGATCGCGACGGCCTTCACCGGTGGCTCGTCACCTCGTCCTCGATCCTCGCGGTGTACTTCTCGTATGTCTTCGTCTCCGTGGAGAACTGAATGATGCGCTCCTGATCGTGGAACGGGTACTTCCGCCAGACCGACACGTGCGTGCCGTCGACCTCGATGACGTTGTAACAGGGCCGGCCCTTGCCTCTCAGGCGCGACGACGAGACTGTGCCCGCATTCACGATGAACAGATCCTCGAGCCGCCAGGCGTAGGGAACGTGCTTGTGCCCGGAGAGCACGAGATCGACTCCCGCCCTCTGCAGGCTTTCGAGCGCGTCGCCCGCGTCGTGCACGATGTTCCGCTCGCGGCCCGTCCCCGGCACCGGCAGTAGATGGTGATGGAGGACGAAGATGCGCAGGTCGGCGGGCGCGGCGAACTGATCCTCGATCCAGCCATAGCGTCCGCGGCCGATCTGGCCGTTGTCGAGGTCGGGCTCGGTGGAGTCCACCGCGACGATCGTGGTGCCGTCGGCGCGGAGCACGGAGTTCCGGTCGCCGAAGAGCTCCTCGAAGTGCACGTAGCCGACGTTGCGCGAATCGTGGTTGCCCGGGATCACGACGAGTGAGGAGCACTCGATCCGGTCGATGTATCGCCGCGCCAGCGCGTATTCGTCCTTGAAGCCGTGCGAGGTGAGGTCACCCGAGATGACGACGATGTCGGGGTTGAGGTCGTTGACCTCCGAGATCGCCCGCTCGAGCAGATTGGGCAGGAAGAACTGCTGCCCGCAATGGAGGTCGGACAACTGAACGATCGTGAACGGTCGCCCGTCCGGTCCCTGCGGCATGCCGGAAGTCTAGGTCAGACGCCTAAAAGATCCATGAAACTGGGTAGTAGAGCGCGGCGGCGACCAGCCCTGCCGCCGGCAACGTCAGGAGCCACGCCACGAGGATGTTCCCCGCGACGCCCCATTTGACGGCGGACACGCCTCGGGTGGCGCCTGCCCCCATGATCGCGCCGGTGACGACGTGCGTCGTCGAGATCGGGAAGCCAAAATGCGTCCCCGCGTACAGGGTGGTCCCGGCGGAGAGCTGCGCCGCGAAGCCGTGCTCGGGCTGCATCTTGTAGATGCGCTGCCCGAGCGTCCGGATGATTCGCCAGCCGCCCGCGTATGTGCCCGCCGCAATCGTCAGACCCGCGGCGATCTTGACCCAGGTGGGGACGTTGAAGTGGTCGGCCGAGAGGTTCCCGTTCGCGACGAGCGCGAGCGTGATCACCCCCATCGTCTTCTGCGCGTCGTTTGCGCCGTGCGTGAATGCGACCCAGGTGCCTGTGACGAGCTGCCCGTAGCGGAAGCCGCGGTGCGCAATCCCCGGCGGTGCCCGGAAGAAGATCCGGTAGATCAGCACCATCAGGAGAAAGGCGCCGGCGAATCCGACTGCCGGCGAGATCGCACCGGGAATGACGACCTTCTCGACGATGCCGTGCCACTGCACGCCGCGCGACCCCGACTGGACGAGCGCCGCGCCGATGAGGCCGCCGATCAGCGCATGTGTCGAGCTCGATGGGAGGCCGATCCACCACGTGAGCAGGTTCCAGACGATCGCGCCGACGAGCGCGGCGAGGACCGTCTTCTGGGTTGCGAGCCCCGTGTCGATGATCCCCTTGGCGACGGTCTTCGCGACAGCGGTCGTGACGAACGCGCCGGCGAGATTCGCCGCCGCGGAGACGGCGACCGCCATGCGAGGAGAGAGCGCGCGGGTGCCGACCCAGGTCGCGACGTAGTTCGCCGTGTCGTGGAAGCCGTTCGTGAAGTCGAACGCGAGGCCGACGACGATCACGACGACGAGAAGCGTGTTGTTCACGTGAGAGCTAGCGGTTCTTGACGAGAATCGCTTCGAGCACGTCCGCAGCGTTCTCGCACGCGTCCACGGCTTCTTCGAGCGCCTCGTGGATGTCCTTCCATCGCACCAGGGAGATCGCGTCGGAGCCGCCACTGAACAGCTCCGAGACGGCCTGCCGGACGATGCGGTCGCCTTCGTCCTCGAGCTCCCGCAATTCGATCAGCTGGCGCCTCGAGTCCTTGAACCCCTCGAGTTGCGCGATCGCCTCGCGAAGCTTGCCCGCCGACCGGTGAATCACGTGCGCCTGCTCGATCGCTTGGCTCCGGATCTCCCGCACGCCGTAGCCGGTGATCTTCTCGGCGGCGTCGTCGACGTTGTCGCAGATGTCGTCGAGCGCGCTCACGAGCCGGTACATGTCGTCGCGGTCGAACGGAGTCACGAACGTCCGGTTGAGCAGATCGACGACCTCGTGCGTGAGCCGGTCGCCCTCGTGCTCGAGCTCCTTGATCTGCCGCACCTTCAGGTCTGCGCCGGTGGGGAACCCTTCGAGCAGCTCGATCAGCTCGTGTGCGATTGCGACGGCGTTTGCCGCGCTCCGGTTGTAGAGGTCGAAGAACTCGCGCTTCTGGGGTACGAGGCTGAGGCGGGCCATGCCGCGGGTTGTCTACCACGTCGGCGAGGTGGGCGTCGCAGCCCCCCGGTCCGCGGCGCTCACAGACAGGGCTCGCACGGCCGTTTCACCGTCCGACACCGTAGGTACCGTGGATGATATTGGCGTCGAAAATCCCTGATTTCCAGGTATATCGCGGCACCCAGCCGCCGCGCTTCGCGAGTCAGGCCGAGCTCGAGTGCGCGAAGGTCCTCGACTATTACGGCGTGCCGTGGGAATACGAGCCGACGACGTTCGTCCTCGAGGAAGACGAGAACGGCCGGGTGCTCGAGGCATTCGCGCCTGACTTCTACCTGCCGGACCAGAACCTGTACGTGGAGATCACGCTGATGAAGCAGTCGCTCGTGACACGCAAGAACCGCAAGTTGCGCAAGCTGCGCGAGCGGTATCCGCAGGTGAAGATCAAGCTCTTCTACAAGCGCGACCTCGAGCGGCTCGCCCAGCGCTTCCATCTCGACCTGGCCTCCTAGGAGCCCCGCCACGGACCCTCGGATCGGCGAGGTCTACCTGTCGGCTGACGAGCTCGGCGTCCGCGTGCGCGAGCTCGGCGCCGAGATCGCGCGCGACTACGCGGGCCGAGAGCCGATCCTCGTCGGGTCGCTGAAGGCGAGCCTCGTCTTCCTGGCAGACCTCTCCCGCGCGATACCGATGCTCCACGGCCTCGACTTCGTCGAGCTCGCGGGCTACGGCAGCGCGCAGATGGGCGGCCACGAGCAGATCCGGGTGCTCAAGGACCTCGACGCCGACATCGGCGACCGCGACGTGATCATCGTCGAGGACGTCGTCGACACGGGGCTCACGCTGCACTACCTCGTGCGCACCTTCGAGCTCCGCAAGCCGCGTTCGATCGCCGCCGTCACGCTGCTCGATCGCCCTTACCGCCGGCTCGTCGACGATCTCCCCGTCCGCTACGTCGGCTTCGTCGTGCCCGACGAGCTCTTCGTCGGATATGGCTTCGACCTCGAGGAGCGCTGGCGCCAGCTCCCCGACCTGCGTCTGCTGCATCTCGACGCCGCCGCCGCGGCTTCCTAATTTAGGCTAGGCTAACTTTTCGTGTTGAGGACACGCCTTGAAGGCGTTCCGCGGCGCCTCGGGCAGGGTGAGCGCATCCTCGGGGGCGGCAGCAAGTTCCGGATCCTCCCGTTTCTCGGGCCGGCGTTCATTGCCGCCGTCGCGTACATCGATCCCGGCAACTTTGCGACGAACATCGCCGGCGGCTCGAAGTTCGGCTACACGCTCGTCTGGGTGATCGTCGCCTCGAACCTGATGGCGATGCTGATCCAGACGCTCTCGGCGAAGCTCGGCATCGCGACGGGGAAGAACCTGCCGGAGGTCTGCCGCGAGACCTTCTCGCGCCGCACGTCGATCCTTCTCTGGCTCCAGGCGGAGGTGATCGCGATGGCCACCGACCTCGCAGAGTTCCTCGGCGCCGCGCTCGGGTTCAACCTGCTGTTCGGGATCGGCCTCTTCCCTGCGGCGATCCTCACGGCGGTCGCGGCGTTCGCGATCCTCGGCCTGCAGCGCTTCGGCTTCCGCCCCCTCGAGGCGACGATCGCGGCGATGGTCGCCGTGATCGGCCTCTGCTACGTGGTCGAGATCTTCTACGCGCGGCCGCCGCTGCTCACGGTTGCGAAGCACGCGGTCCTCCCCCAGTTCCAGGGCACCGAGTCGATCCTGCTCGCCGTCGGGATCCTCGGCGCGACCGTGATGCCGCACGTGATCTACCTGCACTCGTCGCTGACGCAGTCGCGGATCGTCCCGCAGACCGACGCGGAGGCGAAGAAGCTGCTGCGCTACACGCGAATCGACGTCGTGATCGCAATGAGCATCGCCGGCCTGATCAACATGGCGATGCTCGTGATGGCCGCGAGCACGTTCTTCGAGAAGGGGCTGCACAACGTCGGCTCGATCGAGGGCGCGCACAAGACGCTGCAGCCGCTACTCGGGAGCGCGGCGGCGACCATCTTCGCGATCGCGCTCATCGGCTCGGGTCTCTCGAGCTCCGCCGTCGGCACGCTCGCCGGCCAGGTCGTGATGCAGGGCTTCATCCGCAAGCAGATCCCGATCGCCGTTCGCCGCCTCGTCACGATGGCGCCCGCGTTCGTCGCGATCGGCATCGGCGTCGATCCCTCGCGGACGCTCGTCATCAGCCAGGTGGTGCTGTCGTTCGGGATCCCGTTCGCGCTCGTCCCGCTCGTGATGTTCACGAGCCGCCGGTCGCTGATGGGCGTCCTCGTCAATCACCGCGTGACGGTGGCCCTCGCCGCGGTCGTCGCGGGGCTGATCATCTGCCTGAACGTGTTCCTGCTCGGCCAGACGCTCTTCGGCTAGCGGCCCCGACATACGACCGGCCGCCCCGGGGGAGGCGGCCGGCGTCGTCGGGAGACGACCTGGTGGAAACGGCGGTGAAAAGCCCGCGCCTGGACGGCCGCGGCCTCGATTCCGTCTTTCCGAATTACAAAGTATAAACGACCGGATCGACGATCCGGTTACGGCCGCTTCCGCCGGGGGGCTACAGGTAACCGAGCGGGTCGACGGGCGAGCCGTTGACGCGGATCTCGAAGTGCAGGTGCGGGCCCGTGCAGAAGCCCGTGCAGCCCGTGTAGCCGATCAGCTGTCCTTGCGACACCGACTCGCCGCAGGAGGCGGCGACCCGAGACTGATGGCCGTACAGCGATGCCAGGCCACCGCCGTGGTCGATCATCACGAGGTTGCCGTAGCCGGACATCCAGCCGCACCAGATCACCTTGCCCGCGGCGGCGGCGTGGATCGGCGTTCCGGTCGGGACGCCGATGTCGATGCCCGGGTGGAGCGTCCCCCAGCGCATGCCGAACGGGCTCGTGATCGGGCCGCTGAGGGGCCAGATGAAGGTCGTCCCACCCGAGGGAGGCGGCGGCGAGGCGGGAGCCTGCGTCGTGTCGGTCGAGCCATTGTCGCTCGACGAGCGAGACGCGGCGGCGGCTTGGGCCTGCTGGATCTTCGCCGCGAGCTGGGCACTGGCGTTCGCGAGCGCCTTCGACTCACCGACCTCAGCCGATATCTGCGCCTTCGTCGCGACGAGCGCGTGCGATTTGCCCGCGCGGGCCCCCGCGAGCTTGTTCTGGCTCGCGAGCAGCATGCCGCGCAGGATGGCTGCCTGCTGCACCCGCGCATTGATCGCGCGTGCCTCGTTCGCGACGCCGGCGCGCACCGTCCTCGTCTTCGCCCGGGCGACTGCCACATCGCGCTTCGCCGTCGCGACCGCCGTGGCGACGTGCTTGTCCTGCCTCGCGATCGCGCCGAGGTAGTCGACCTGGTCGAGGACGTCCTGGAAGCTCTTCGCGGTCAAGATCAGGTCGATCGTCGTCGGATCCTCCTGCTTGTAGATCGCCACGAGCCGCGTGTTCAGCCTCTGCACCGAGAGCGCGTACTCGTGCTTGAGATCGTGGAACCGCTGCGTCTGCAAGCGGAAGAGCTGGTTCAGCTTGTCGAGCCGCCGCTGCCGGAGCGCGAGATCCGCCTGGAGGGCGGACAGGCGGCTGGAGACGTCGCCGACGCGCCCCTCGAGCGTGTGGATCTGGCCGGTGAGGGCTCCGATCTGCGAGCTGAGCGCCGACGCCTTGCGCTTGGACGCCGAGATCTTGCCCTGGAGCGAGCCGAGCTTCGCGTCGACGCTTGCCTTCTGCTGTCCGAGACCGTCGCCCGCGAGCGCCGGAGCGGCGAGCGCCAGGGCCAGCGCAAGCAGGAGCGTAAGGCGTCTCGCCATCGAAAAGTGGTTCGCCGGGACGGCGAGCGTCCCTGCAAGCCGGGCGAGTCTGGCCTCGGCTGTGTCGAGGGCTTACGTGTCCGGATCCGGGCCGGGCTCGGGCACCGGCGCCGGCGTGGGCGGAGTGCCCTCGTCCGGCGGCGGATAGGGCTCCGGGACGATCGCCGGTTGGGGAGGCGTCGCCTCGCCCGGCGGCGGATACGGCGTGACCGGTTCGTTGGGTGTGACCATCATCGTGTCCTGTACCGCGAGCCGCGCCTTGCGAATCCTCTCCCCCGTCTGCTCGAGCCGCTGGTCGAGCCCCTGGCGAAGCTCGGCCTCTCGGCGGTCGAGCTCGCCGAGCTGCGCTCGCGCGCCGGCTTCCGCCATCCCATCTGCGCGGTGGGCCGCCTCGCCGAGCCGGAAGAGCGCGCTCCGACGCTCGACCTCGATGAGCGCGAGCCCGCTGTGGATGCGGCGCACCTCTGCGGTCGCGGCCGCACGGACACGCCAGGTCTCCAAGACGGACACCGCACGTGCGCGCGCGTCCGTCGAGGCCCGCATGACCGGCGAGTGTGGCCGCCGGCGGGCGAGCTCGAGGAACGCCGCAAAGAGGAGCGCGCCGAGGCCGAGCATGATCAAGCCGTACGGCCAGTGGCCGGCGACGAAGAGCACGACCGCGATGACGATCGCGCCGGCCGCCACAGCGAGCAGAAGCGCCGGCGGCGTCACGCCGAACATGCGCGGCTCGGGACGGACGTACGAGACGGGGCCGGCGCCGGTCTCGTCGGCAGGCACCTCGGCTCGCACGGTCGAGCCGCTCGGGGTCGTTGGCGTGCCGCAATCGGGGCAGAAATGGGCCTGGGACGGTAGCTCCGCCCCGCAGCTCCTGCAGACTTCAGCGTTTGCTGGGGATGCGCTCATGCCGGGCTTCTGCCCGCGGCTCGAGCGCACGTAACGTCTCGGCGGCACGTCGGCGCAGCGGCCCGACGAGCTCCCGGTAGTCGTTGTCGGACACCTTCCCGGTGCGGTGGTCGAATTCGAGCTCTTTCAGCGCTTCGAGGGCGCGATCGCGCTCCTCGGTGAGCTCGAGCCGCCGGCGCTCGAGGTCGCTGAGCTCGTCCAGCCGGTCGCTCACGGGCTCCGGCTCGCGCACGAACGGCCGCGCGACGAACGCGACGGCCAGCACGGCGAGCACCGCAGCCAGCACGAGCCCGACGGTCATGCCGCGACGGCGCCTGCCGCGTAGCGCTCCGCGAGCTTTCGCTGCTCGACGGCGTCCGGCCACATTGCGACGAGCGCGCCGAACACGAACAGGAAGCCTGCCGCCCAGATGAGGTTGACGAGCGGCTTCGTCAGCGCCTTCAGGAACAACGTTCCGTTCTTGTCGATCTGGTCGGCGATCGTGAACAGGTCGCCGAGGTTGCGGGGATCGTGGTAGATCGACACCTCGTTCGAGTCCAGTTGCTCGACGGGGTACCAGTTCTTGCCCGGGTACAGCGTCGTGACATGCGAGCTCCCGCGCGAGACGTCGACCACGGCGCGCGTTGCGACTGCATGCGGTTCCTGCCGGCGCTGGAGCTGCTTGTACGTGAGCGTGTAGCCGGCGATCTCCATCGACTGTCCCGGGTGCAGGCCACGCTCACGCACGGTCTGGTACGCGCTCGAGCCGGCGATGCCGATCGCGAGCATCAGGATCGACGCGTGCACGATGTAGCCGCCGTAGCGACGCCGGTTGCGGCCCACGAGCTCGGCGAGCGCGCCAAGCCACGACCCTCCCGAGAGCGCCCGGCGCGCACGTGTGCCGCGCACGAACTCGAACACGATCGAGACGGCAACGAACGAACCGAATGTGTACGCGAGCAATCCGGGCGTCGAGGAGCCGTAGCCGAGCGCGATCAGCGTTGCACCGGTCACGATCGCCGCAATTGCCGGCACGAGGAACGTCTTCCCCAGCGCGCGCAGCGACGCGCGACGCCAGGCGACGAGCGGGCCGATTCCCATCAACAGCAGGAGCGGCAGCCCGAAGCTGTGCAGGAAGAAGTTGTAGTAGGGCTTCGACACCGAACGCGTCTCGCCGCGCACCGCCTCCGTCAGGAGCGGATACATGACGCCCCAGAGGATCGTCAGGCAAAGCGCGACGAGGAGCAGGTTGTTGTAGAGGAACGTCGCCTCGCGCGACACAAGCGACTCGAGCTTCGTCTTCGTCCGCAAGAGCGGCAGGCGTAGATAGATGAGCCCAACGGAGAACACGACGCAGATCACGATGAAGCCGAGGAACCAGCTGCCGAGTGGGCTCTGCGAGAACGAGTGAATCGAGTTGATCACGCCGGAACGCGTCAGGAACGTGCCGAAGATCGACAGGCAGAACGCGAGCGCCACGAGCACCATGTTCCAGACCTTCAGCATCCCGCGCTTCTCCTGGATCATCACCGAGTGGAGAAACGCAGTGGCCGCGAGCCACGGCATGAGTGCGGCGTTCTCGACGGGATCCCACGCGTAGTAGCCGCCCCACCCGATCTCGACATACGCCCAGTGCGACCCCAGCAGCTGCCCGACGCCGAGGAACGTCCAGGCGGCGAGCGTCCAGCGGCGCGTGACGACGATCCAGCGCTCGTCCGTGCGTCGCGAGAGGAGTGCGCCCATCGCGAACGCGAACGGAATCGTGAGACCGACGTAGCCGAGGTAGAGGAGCGGCGGGTGCGCGAGCATGTACGGGTTCTGCAGGCTCGGCGTCATGCCGGCGCCGTCGGCGGGCGCAGGCGCCGTCGCGAACGGGCTCGAGATGAAGCACAGCATGAAGACGAAGAACGTCGCGACGCCTGCGAGCACCGGCACCGCCCAGACGACGAGATCGCGCGTGCGCCGGTTCAGCCAGACGGCAAGCGCGGAGTAGCCGGTCAGGATCAGGAGCCAGAGGAGCAGCGATCCCTCCTGCCCGCTCCAGAGCCCGGCGAGCCGGTAGCCGAGCGGCAGCGTGCGGCTCGTGTGATCGGCGACGTAGACGAACGAGAAGTCGCGGCGTGCAAGCGCGATCCACAGCACGACGGCTGCGACGGCCGTCGTCGCGAACGCGGCGATCAACGCGTTCTGCGCCGAGAGCGCCAGCCTCCGTCTGCGCTTCCACGCCGCGAGCGAGCCGGCGACGAGCGCATAGATGACGCGCCCGAAGCTCAGGAGGAGCGCTGCGCGGCCGAGCTCGGCCATCAGATGGTTGATGGCCCGGCCGGGTGCGGCTGGGGATGGCTCAGGCCAAGCTGTGTGGTCTGGACAGCAGAAGGCAAGGCTGGTTGCCTTGCCAAGGCTG
>JAOPYX010000350.1 GCA_025964535.1 Actinomycetes bacterium
CTCACGGAGCGCAGGGGGCAGGCGGCGTCGCACTGCACGACCGTACCAACGGCCGCCACGGCATCAACCATCTAGGCTCCTGCGCATGGCCGAGGCGCACGAGACGACGCAGCAGCGACTCGAGTGGTTGCGTGAGCTGCGCGGCGAGGCGCTGCATGCCGGGAGCGAGAAGGCGGTGCAGCGGCGCCGCGACGAGGGACGCCTGCTGGCGCGGGAGCGTGCCGTGCAGCTCTGCGACGAGGGCTCGTTCGTCGAGCTCGACCGCTACGTGCGCCATCGAGAGGCGAACTTCGGAATGATGGAGAAGCGGCCGTACGGCGATGCGGTCGTGACGGGCTACGGCACCGTGTTCGGCCGGAAGGTCTTCGTCTTCTCCCAGGACTTCACGGTGTTCGGTGGCTCGCTCAGCGAGGTGTTCGCCGAGAAGATCTGCAAGGTGATGGACCTCGCCGTGAAGTACGGCTGCCCGGTGATCGGCATCAACGACTCGGGCGGGGCGCGGATTCAGGAAGGCGTCGTCTCTCTCGCCGGCTACGCGGAGATCTTCTGGCGCAACGTGCAGTCCTCCGGCGTCGTGCCGCAGATCTCGCTCGTGATGGGCCCGTGCGCGGGGGGTGCCGTGTACTCGCCTGCGATGACGGATTTCATCTTCATGGTCGAAGGGTCGTCGTACATGTTCATCACGGGGCCCGATGTCGTGAAGACGGTGACGGGGGAAGAGGTGAGCTTCGAGGAGCTCGGTGGTGCCGCGACGCACGCCGCCAAATCCGGTGTGGCGCAGTTCACGGCGCCCGACGAGGCGAGCTGCCTGGAGGACGCGCGCTACCTGCTCTCCTTCCTGCCGCAGAACAGCGCGGAGCGGCCATCGTTCACGCCGGCGACGGATCCGAGCGACCGGGAGGACGCGGAGCTCGACACGCTGATTCCCGACAACGCGAACAAGCCGTATGACATGCACGAGGTGATTCGCCGTGTGATCGACGACGGCGAGTTCCTCGAGGTGCACGAGCGGTGGGCGCAGAACATCGTCACCGGCTTCGCGCGTCTCGGCGGGCACGCCGTCGGCGTCGTCGGCAACCAGCCGCAGCAGTTGGCGGGTGTGCTCGACATCGACGCGTCGAACAAAGCGGCCCGTTTCGTGCGCACGTGCGACGCGTTCAACATCCCCCTTGTCACGTTCGTCGACGTGCCGGGCTTTTTGCCGGGGACGGCGCAGGAATGGGGCGGGATCATCCGCCACGGCGCCAAGCTGCTGTACGCGTATGCGGAGGCGACGGTGCCGAAGCTCACGGTGATCACGCGCAAGGCGTACGGCGGCGCGTATGACGTCATGAGCTCGAAGCACATCCGCGCGGACTTCAACTTTGCGTGGCCGACCGCCGAGGTCGCCGTGATGGGGCCGGAGGGCGCCGTCAACATCGTCTTCCGCAGCGAGCTCGCCGAGGCCGAGGAACCGGAGGCGCGGCGTGCCGAGCTCATCGCCGACTACAAGGAGCGCTTCGCGAACCCGTATGCGGCCGCGGAGCGCGGATACGTCGACGACGTGATCGAGCCGCGGCGCACGCGGCCCGTGTTGATCGACGCGCTCGAGACGGCACAGACGAAGGCCGAGCCGCGGCCACGCCGCAAGCACGGCAACATCCCCCTCTAAGGAAGAAGCGCTGCCGCGATCGCGGCCGTCGCCTCTGCGAAGACCTCGGTATGCCGGTCGACGTCCGCCTCGGTGGTCGCGGGCGACATCAGCGCCATGTTGTGGAACGGCGTCAGGAGGATGCCGCGGTTGAGCGCCCAGAGATGGATCAGCCGGTCGAGCAGGTGGTCTCCGCCCGCGGCGGCGTCGCTGCCGGTGCGTGGCCGGTCGGGACGGAAGAGATACTCGACCCGGCAGCCGAGGCGCGTGACGTGCCACGGCAGGCTGTGCCGGTCGATCGACGCCTGCACTCCGGCTTCGAAACGCTCGCCGAGCGCCGTCATGTGTGCGAACGCGTCGTCGGTGAGCACGTGCTCGAGCGTCGCGCGCATCGCTGCCAGCGAGAGCACGTTCGCCGCCAGCGTGCCGCCGATGCCGCCGACGTCGGACTCGTCGCGCGTGATCGCGGCATCGATCCGCCGGGCGACCTCCTCGGTGAAGCCGTAGGCGGCGCATGCGATGCCGCCGCCGATCGACTTTCCGACGGTGAGCACATCGGGCTCGAGCTCGTACTGCTGCGTGCAGCCCCCGGGGCCGGCGCAGAGCGTGTGCGTCTCGTCGACGATCAGGAGCGTCTCGTGCCGGCGGGTGAGCTCGCGAAGCGCGTCATGGAAGCCCGGGTCGGGGGGCACGATCCCGATGTTCGTCAGCGCGGGCTCGGCGAGGACGCACGCGACGTCGCCGTGTGCGAGCTCGCGCTCGAGTGCCTCCGTGTCGTTCCACTCGACCACGCGCGTCGTCTCGTCGAGCGGTACCGGCGGGCCGAGGTTTCCCTCGCGCTCGACGACGCGGCCACTTGCGTCGAGTGTGGCGAACGTCTCGTCGACGGTGCCGTGGTAGCACCAGTTGAACACGAGCACCTTCTGGCGTCCGGTGATCTTCCGTGCCAGGCGGATCGCGAAGCGGTTCGCATCGGTCGCCGTCAGCGCGAACTGCCAGCGCGGCACGCCGAAGCGCCGCGTGAGCTCCGCTCCGACCACGATGGAGTCCTCGCTCGGCAGCATCAGCGTGATTCCGCGTGCGGCTTGCTCGGCGACGGCGCGGACGGTCGCCTCGGGCGAATGTCCCGCCATCGCGCCCGTGTCGCCGAGGCAGAAGTCGACGTACTCGAGCCCGTCGGCGTCGCGGAAGCGCGCACCGGACGCCTCCACTGCGAAGACCGGGAAGCCGCCGGCCCAGCGCACCATCCAGTGCATCGGCACGCCGCCGAGCAAGTTCGCCTGCGCGCGGTCGGCGAGCGCACGGGAGCGTGGGTGCTCGCGCTCGAAGCGGGCGAGCTCGTCGTCGAGTAGGCGCTGGACGGGCTCGGACACGGTCGCTAGTGAACCACAGTCGGAGATTCGATTAGGACCGGATCAGCCGGGAACGGGATGGGCAGCAACCAGGAGGCGACCCATGACGAAGAAGAAGCCGCACGTACCCGAGACGAAAGAGCCGAGGTTGAACCGCGAGCTGCGCCGTCATCCGGAGAAGCTCGATCCCGTGGAGCAGGCGCGCGTTCGCGAGGAGCAGGAGGAGATCCTCAAGCGCGGCACCGACGACGACGCGAGCGTCCGCGCGAAGAGCACCGGCCACGGCAAGAAGACCGCCGACAAGTGGAACCAGTAGTCAGGACACGAGCTCGGGCGCGTGTTGCGCCGCGGCGGCGAGCTCCACCGAGAAGGCGTCGACGATCGCCGGGTCGAACTGCGAGCCTGCGCAGCGCTCGAGCTCTGAGACCGCGTCACGCTCGCTGAGCGGCTTGCGGTAGACGCGCTCCGACGTCATCGCGTCGAAGGCGTCTGCGACGAAGAGGATGCGCGCGCCGAGTGGAATCTGCTCGCCGCGCAGGCGGTCGGGATAACCGTTGCCGTCCCAGCGCTCGTGGTGGTGCAACACCCATTCGGCGACGGGCTCGACTCCGAGGCTCTCGAGCATGCGGTGGCCAATCTGCGGATGGCGCTGCAGCACCACACGTTCCGATTCGTTCAACGCACTCCGCTTGCGCAGGATCTCCTCGGGGATCGCGAGCTTGCCAAGGTCGTGCAGGCTGCCGGCGAGCCGCGTCAACTCGATTTGCGCCTCGTCGATGCCGAGCCGCCGCGCGATGCGCGCTGCGAGCTCGCCGACCCGCTGCGAGTGGCTGCCCGTGTAGACGTCGCGGGCGTCGACGGCCTTCGCCAGGCTCGCTGCCGCCCGGTAGCGGGCTGCGCGGTCGGGCCCTTCGGCGAGCTCCTGCAGGTGCGACAGCTCGATCGACGTGGTGGCGGCCTGATAGGTACGGGCCCGATTCTTGCCGTCTTCCTTCGCCCAGTAGAGAGCGCTGTCCGCGAGGCGGATCAGCTCGTCCCGCCCGACGCCCTGTGCCGGATATGCGGCGACGCCGGCGCTCACGGTGACGGTGCCCACCTGCTCCAGCTCGAGTGCGCCCATGCGCTCGACGATCGAACGCGCGACGGCGATGGCGGCTCGGTCGTCGAGCCCGGGCAGCAGCACGGCGAACTCGTCGCCGCCGAGCCGGAAGCTCTCCCCGCCTTGGCGCAGACGCGACGCGACTTGCACCAGAACACGGTCGCCGGCGGGATGCCCGTAGCGGTCGTTGACGCGCTTGAAGTCGTCGATGTCGACGAGGCAGAGGCTGAGCTTCCGTCCGTCGCGCTCGGCCAGCGTGAGCTCGCGTTGGAGCCGCTCGTGGAAGTGGCGGTGGTTGCCGAGCCCCGTGAGCGGGTCGGTGAGCGCGAGCCGCATCGCATGCATGGCCTTGTGCGTCGAGCGCTGGTAGAGGGCGATCGCGAGCAGCGGTCCGATGAGCGCGGGGGAGAGCGAGGGCGACCGCTGCCAGAGCACGACGAGCGTCAGCGCCGACGACGCCATCAGCAGGAACGGAGCCGTCGTCCGGCGCACGTTCGCGACGACGAGCTCGAAGAACGGCTTCCCGGAGTCGGCCGCGAGCACCGCGCTGATCAATGCGACATTGACGATCCAGTGGTAGACGAACGCGCAGATCGCGAGTCGCGCGAGCAGTGTGGCGACCGAGGTCTGTGGGATCGGCTCGATCGCCAGCCCGCCGGCGAGGGCGGCGAGCGCGAACATCGAGCCGTTGTAGGCGACGCGCAGCGGCGGACGCCCTGCTGCCAGGTGCGCTGCCGTCGGACCGGCTGCGGCCATCAGCACCCCTGCTTCCCACCCGAAGAGCAGCAGCCCCGCGAGGGCGAACACGAAGCCGAGGGTGACGCCGCCCGCATCCATGCCTTCGACCGGCACCGGGAAGCGTTCGGCCAGGAGCATGGCGAGGCTGAGCCCCACGACTGCGGCGACGTCGCCGGTCGAGTGGGATGCCGTCACATAGGAGACGGCCGCCACGCAAACGGCAGCGACGCCCGCAACGCAGACGGGGGCCACGAGCGCGACCAGCCGAGCGGAAGCTCGTGTGGAAGCGGTCACCGCTCCGACATCACCAGCTGTAGTTGCCGAGGCCTGCGCCGAGAGCGAGCGGCGTCAGCGCAACGAGCAGTCGTGCGTGCCGCGATCTGCACTCCAGCACAGTTCCTCCAGAGCATCGGGACGCCAGATCCCGAGAGTCTGCGCCCCGGGCGGGACGCCTTGAATCACCCGATGGAGGGATCTAGCCGGAGAGGCCGGCCTCGGCGAGCGGCCGCCGGGCCCATGCGAACTCGCGCTTGTACCACCCGTCGAGCGTCGCGAGCGCCACGCCGTAGCCCGACGAGTGGATGAACCAGCCGTTGCCGATATAGATGCCCATGTGCCCGACCTGGTCGGGCTGCGAGCGCGGCCCGCGGTCGCCGAAGAAGATGACGTCGGCGGGCTGGAGATCGGCGAGCGCGATCCGTTTGGAGCGCGCTACTTCGCCGCTCATCACAAAGGTCGTACGGCCGCGCAGCACGAGCGGCAACGCGCCGCCGGCCGGATATTGCTCCAGCTTGTAGACGCGCCAGACGAACCCCGAGCAGTCGTAACCGCCGCGCGCGGCAACGCCGAAGTCCGTCTCGGGGCCGTCGCTCGTTCCACCCCAGATGTACGGCATCCCGATGCGCGCAACCGCTGTGTCGAGGATGCTCGTCTGCCAGTTCGTCAGCTCCGGGAGGCTGAAGCTGTCGGCGAGCCCCTGAACTGCGGCGACTTCCCAGCCGGAGAAGCGCAGCACCTGCGCGGCCGAGTACGCCGCTTCTGCCCGGGTCGCGTGGTCGCCGGGAAGCAGCTCGAGCGTGTCGAGCTCCGCCGGATGGTTCGTCCGCAGGCCGAGCAGCCGCGCGACCACCTCGGTTCCGAAGCGGGGTGGCACCTTCAGTCCGGCAGCGCGAGCGCCCGCGGCAAACTCGTTCGCCGCCTTGGAGAGCCCCAGCGACTGCACGAACCGGAGGTCGAGCTGCGTCATCGTCACGG
>JAOPYX010000291.1 GCA_025964535.1 Actinomycetes bacterium
CGTCGGTCGGGATCATGCAGCTGCTCTACCGGATCAACCGCGCCGGCACGACGATCCTCATGGTCACCCACGACCGCGAGATGGTCGACAAGATGCGCAAGCGCGTGATCGCGCTCGAGGAAGGGCGTCTTGCACGCGACGAGCGGCGCGGCGGGTACGCATCCGAATGAGTCGCGTCCGCTTGCTCTTCTCGGAGGCGTGGTCCTCGATCAGCCAGAACGTCTCGACGACGTTCGCGGCGACGATGACCGTGCTGATCGGCATGTTCCTGCTCGGCCTCTTCATCGCGCTCGGCACGTGGGTGCTCTCGTGGAGCAACCACGTGAAGAAGGAGCTGCAGGTGAAGGTCTACTTCAACGCGAGCGCGACCACCGCGCAGGAGCTGGCCGTCCGGCAGAAGCTGAGCGGCGATTCGCGCGTGAAGACCGTCGTGTTCGTCTCGAAGGCGCAGGCGGAGAAGAACATGAGGAAGAAGTTCCCCGACCTGTACAAGACGCCGCTGCCGGGGAACCCGCTGCCCGACTCGTGGGTCGTGACGCCGGTCAAGGCCGAGTACACCGCGGCGATCGGCACCGAGCTCCGGCAGGCCCATTTCCCGGGAGTAGAGGCGGGCACGCGCGGTGTCAGCTGGGGCGCGGCGACCGCCCATCGCGTGCTGACGATCGCCAAGGTCATCTGGATCATCTTCCTCGTGGCGGTCGTCCTGCTCGTGACGGCCTCGACGCTTCTGATCGCGAACACGATCCGGCTCTCGATCTTCGCTCGGCGGCGGGAGATCGAGGTGATGAAGCTCGTCGGCGCGACGAACTGGTTCATCCGCGGGCCGTTCATGCTCGAAGGGCTGCTCTGCGGCTTCGCGGGATCGCTCTTCGCCGTGATCCTGCTCGTCATCGGCAAGACGGTCGCGCTGCCGTCGATCATGCCGCACATGGGCGGTGGCACCGACGTCCACGCGCTGCCGTTCGCACTGAACGCGCTCGCCCTGCTCGGCGCGGGCCTCCTGCTCGGCGCCGCCGGCTCCGGGCTGACGCTTCGCCGCTTCCTCCAGGTCTAGCCGAGCCCGCGCCAGCACGGCGCCGGGATCTCGGCGTAGCCGGAGCTTCGCCGCGCGGCGCGCTCGAGCGCTGCGAACGCGGCGGTGCCGCGCAGCCCCAGCTCGCCGGCCACCTTGGGCAGAAGAGCGGCGCCGCGACAGTCGGCCTCCGTCTCGTCGCCGATGCCTGAGGCGTGCGCGAGCTCATGGGCGAGCGTGAAGGCGGCGTAGGCGCGCGGGATGGTGACGCCTTCGCTGAGCCGCGATGCCGCGAGGCACGCATTGGCCGTCAGTCCGACGACCGGCGTCGGCTGATTGCTCGCCCATTCGCTTTGCGGAACGCCCCAGAAGCCGGCGATGCCGAGCCAGTACCTGACCGTCGGGAGCTTCGTCTGGGCGAAGTACTCGTCCATGCTCGAGTAGCAGCGGATCTGGACCGATGCGGCCGTCGCGACCACCGCGAGGGCGCGGTCGGAGGCGCCCGGCTGGGCCTGCGCCGAGCCGGCGAAGACGGCCGCGAGCACGAGCGCGACGAGCGCGACCCGGGAGAGCTGGCGTTCCATGCAGATGAAATCGGCCTTCGGCGGCGCCGGTCGGACACGCCTTCGGCCCGAAGTCGTTGGGCGATCCGACGGTCCGGCATCCCCGTTACCGTGGACACATGGCTCGCGGACGCAATCCAAGGCAGAAGCGGCCCAGCCGGAGCGACCGCCACACCGCGCGTCAGCCGAGACGGAAGCCGATCTCCGAGCTGACCGTTCGCCTGCCGCAGCGGACGACCGAGCCGGAGACCGTGATCGCCCATCTCGGGCCGACGAACTCCGGCAAGACGCACGACGCGCTGCGGTTCCTCGTCGAGAACGGCCGCGGCGTCTATGCGGCGCCCCTACGGATGCTCGCGCAGGAGGCACACCGGCGGCTCTCCGCGGAGCTCGGCGAGGACGCAGTCGGGCTCGTCACCGGCGAGGAGCGCGTCAATCCCGACGCACCGATCATCTGCTGCACGGCGGAGATGGCGCCGCTGCACGGCGAGACCCTGGTGCTCGACGAGGTGCAGTGGGCCGAGGACGAGGAGCGCGGGTCCGCCTGGACGCGGCTCATGCTCGGCGGCGAGTACCGCCACATCCTCCTGCTTGGCGCAGTCGAGGCGCTGCCGCTCGTGCAGCACGCATTCCCGAACGCCGAGGTGCGCTTCTTCGAGCGCAAGGCGCCGCTCGACTGGGTCGGCAAGCGCGGCGTCAAGGGGCTGGGCGCGGGCACCGTCGTCGTCGCCTTCAGCCGCCGAGCTGTGATCGGGCTCGCGGGCGAGCTGAACCAGCTGCATCCCGGCCGGGTCGCCGTCTTGTACGGCGCGATGCCGCTCGCGTCGCGTCGCGAGGAGATCGACCGCTTCATCTCGGGCGCGGCCGAGGTGTGCGTGTCGACCGACGTGCTCGGGCACGGCGTGAACCTGCCGTGCGAGACGCTGCTCTTCGCGGAGACCGAGAAGTTCGACGGCAAGGAGCGCCGCGACCTCGAGCCGTGGGAGATCGCGCAGATCGCAGGCCGTGCCGGGCGCTTCGGGTTCCACGAGCGCGGGCACGTGGGCGTGCTCACCGGTGTGCACTGGGCCCATCCCGATCCCGAGCTCGTGCAGGACGCGTTGACGCCGCACGTCGAGCTTCCCGGTGGGCACCTCGGCTATCGCGTCGTCGAGACCGGTCGCATCCGGCCGCAGCTCGCCGACCTCAACGTGTCGCGCGTCGACGAGATCGAGCCGGCGCTGCACGCGTGGCGCAACGCGGCGTTGCGCTACTGGAGCGTCGAGGGATGGCTGACCGTCGAGTCGATCCAGCCGCTGCTCGCCCGCCTCGACGCGGTGCGCGATGCGCTGCGCCACTGCCGGAGGCGGCTCGAGCTCGCGGACGTGTGGAAGCTGATGCAGGCACCGATCGACGAGGACGGGTTGGCGCTGCTCGGGACGCTCGCGTGTGCGGTCTCAGGCGACCAGACGCAGCGTCCCATTCTCAGCTGGCTTCTCGATCCGCACCGGCTGCACTCGGCGGCGCTGGGAGAGGCGGAGGCGGCCGCGCGCGAGGCGTCGATCCTGCGCTGGTTCGCGCTCCAGTATCCGGGCGTGGCGGGCGTCACGATCGAGAAGGCCGCGGCGCTCGAGGAGGCTGCCGCCGCGCGCGTCGTCCAGATGCTGAGGGCGGAGATCGAGGATCCGACGATCGGCCGCTGCAGGGCCTGCGGCTCGCGGACGGCCCCGTGGGCGACGCTCTGCGACCGCTGCTTCATGGCGCGCGGGTACAAGACCGGCCGCCGGTAGGGGCAGTGCCCCGTTTCCGGGGCAGGCGCCGGGCCGAAAGAGGGTATGGCGAGCCGGGCCGGAGGCGCCACGATGTGCGAGTGCCCACGGATGCCCGAGATCGCGTACTGGACTGGCAGGAGGAGCTGCGGCGGATCGAGCCGCGGCTGCTCGAGCTGCCCGTCGCCGCGCGCCAGGCCATCCGCGAGGTCGTGCAGGGCTTCCTGCGCGAGGACGCGGACGCGGCCGACATGCCGCTGCTCCGCGCCGCGTAGCTCGTAGAGCTTGCTAGGCCCGCAGCACGAGCTGCGTGCAGCGGAAGAGCGCCATCTGGCGGCCCTCCGGATCGCTGACCGAGGCGTCCCACACCTGCGTCGTGCGGCCGCCGTGCACGAGCCTGGCCTCGCACGTGATCGTTCCCTCGCGGGCGCTGCGCATGAAGTTCGTCTTCAGCTCGATCGTCGTGAACCCGGTGCCGCCCTCCGGCATGTTCAGCAGGCAGCCGTAGCCGGCCGCTGTGTCGGCGAGCGCGACGACGGTGGCGGCGTGCACGTAGCCGTGTGGCGCGAAGTGCTCCTTCCGCAGCGTGAGCCGCGCGCGCACGACGCCGTCCTCGACGCCGTCGAACTCGATGCCGAGCAGGCCGGGGAGGAACTCGGCGCCGGCCTCCTGTAGCTGCGAGAGACTGGGGTCCACGGCGGCGACCCTACACTTCATGGCATGGCCAAGGCGCAGGGCGAGAAGACGATCGTGGACAACCGCCGAGCGCGGCACGACTATCACCTCTCCGACAGGGTCGAGGCCGGCATCGTGCTGACGGGGACCGAGGTGAAGGTGCTCCGCGACGGCAAGGCGACGCTGCAGCAGGCGTACGCCGACGTGCGGGACGGCGAGGCGTGGCTCGTCGGCCTCCACGTGCCCGAGTACAGGCAGGGGAACCGCGCGAACCATGAGCCCGACCGGCCGCGCAAGCTGCTGCTCCACCGGCGCGAGATCGACCGCATGTACGCCCAGGTGCGCGAGAAGGGCATGACGATCGTGCCGACGCGGCTCTACTTCAAGGACGGCCGGGTGAAGGCCGAGCTCGCGCTCGCGAAGGGCAAGGATCTACATGACAAGCGGCGTGACGTCGCTGACCGGGACGCGAAGCGGCAGATCGAGCGCGCCGTGAAGGGCGGCGCTCGATCTGCCTACGAGTAGCGCTACGCGGCGATCTTGAACTGACCGACGAGGCGCTGGAGCTCCTCGGCAGTGCGGGCAAGCTCGTCCGCCGACGCCGCGATCTGCTGCGTCGAGGCTGACGTCTCCTCGCTGGACGCGGAGACCTGCTCCGTCGATGCCGACGACTCCTCGGCGACGGTGGCGACCTCGCCCATGTTCTGCTGCATCCGCTGCGATGCCTCGAGGATCTGCTCGATCGACGCGGCGACCTGCGAGACACGCTCGTCGACGTCGGCGACGGAGCCGCCGATGCGCTCGAATGCTCCGCGGGCCTCGTCGACGACGTCGACGCCTTCCTCGGTGCGGCGGGCGCCGTCCTCGACGATCTGGACGGTCGACTGCGTCTCGACCTGGATCTCGCCGATGAGCTCCGCGATCGACGCGGCTGCGCCCTGCGACTCCTCGGCGAGCTTGCGGACTTCCTCGGCGACGACCGCGAAGCCGCGGCCCTGTTCGCCCGCGCGTGCCGCTTCGATCGCGGCGTTGAGCGCGAGGAGGTTGGTCTGGCCGGCGATCCCGGTGATCGTCTCGACGATGCCGCCGATCTGCTCCGACTTGGCGCCGAGCGAGCGCATCGCCTCGGTGACTGCGCGGGACGACTCGTTGACCGAGCGCATCGCGTTCGTTGCCTTCTCCACCGAGAGCATGCCCTCCGCGGAGACGGTGCGGGCCTGCTCGGCCGCGGCCGCGGTCTCCTTGGCGCCGGCGGCGCCTTCGCGTGCGGCAGTGACCATCTCGTCGGTCGTGGTGCGGGCTTCCTCGACGATGCGGACCTGCCGCTCGGCGCCGGCCGCGACGTCGTTGATCGCCTTTGCGATCTCGCCGACAGCCTGACCCGCCTCGCCGGAGGTAGACGCCATCTGCTGCGATGCGCCCGCGATCGAGCCGGCGCTGCCGGTCACGCTCGCCACGATGTTGCCGACGTTCTCGACCATCGTCTGGAACGCGGTGGCGAGCTGGCCGATCTCGTCTGTGCTTTGAACGTCGACCTTCACGGTGAGGTCACCGGAGGCGGCGGTCTCGGCTGCGTCCTTCATCTTCCCGAGCGGCCTGCTGATCGCGCGGGCGATGACTACCGCCAGAAGCGCGGCGAGGACGAGCGCGACGAGCGCGAGGATGATCCCGAGGAGCTGCGCCTGCGACTGCAGCGACTGGGCCTTCTTGACGCCGGTGTCGCGGAGCTGGTTGATGCGGCCCGAGATCGT
>JAOPYX010000054.1 GCA_025964535.1 Actinomycetes bacterium
CTGCCTGCTCGGCGGGCTGGGGCAGGAGCTGTCAGGCATCAGCGAGGTGTTCCGGCGCAAGATCGAGGAGTGCTTCTCCCAGATCGCGGAGCGCCTCGCCGTCTGCCTGGAGGAGGCCCGGCAGCGAGGAGACATCCCCGCCGACGCCGATGCGCGACACCTGGCGAGCTTGCTGGTCGATTGCTGGGAGGGTGCAGCACTTCGCAGCCGGCTGCAGGGGAACGCTGCTCCGCTCAACGCGATGCTGGGCTTCTACTTCCGCTCCTTCACAGTTTCCGGTTGACCGGGGATCACAAACGAAAAGCCGCCTTGAGGCGGCTTCGGAAAACGGGAGCGACGGGACTCGAACCCGCGACCTCCGGCGTGACAGGCCGGCGTTCTAACCAGCTGAACTACGCCCCCCAGGGCTCGCGCATTGTAGCCGCGGGTCAGACCGGCGGTACTGCGAGACTGCGCGCGTGTCGCTCAAGCCCGTGGACTGGATCGCGGTCGGCCTCATTGCCCTCACCGCGTTCAGTGGTTTCCGGCGCGGGCTGATCGCAAGTGCGCTTTCCCTCGGCGGCCTCGTCGCCGGCGCCTACGTCGGCTCGCGCGCCGTGCCGCACCTGCTCCACGGCGGCGCCGGCTCACGCTGGACGCCGCTGGCCGGCCTCGGCGGCGCGGTGGCAGGCGCGCTCCTGCTCCAGACCGTCGCCGGCGTTCTCGGCTCGTTCCTCCGCGGCGGGCTGAAGCTGACGCCGTTCCGCTTCTTCGACTCGCTCGGCGGGCTCGCCCTCGGCGCGGCGGCGGGCGTCGCCTTCGTCTGGGTGATCGGCGCGAGCGCGCTGCTCGTCCCCGGCCAGACGCGGCTCCGTCAAGAGGTCCAGAGCTCGACGATCGTGCGCCGCCTGGACGAGCAGGTGCCGCCGAGCCGGCTCCTCGGACTGCTCGCGCGGATCGATCCTTTCCCGTCGATCATGGGGCCGGCGGCACCCGCGTCGCCGCCGAGCGCGAAGATCGCTCGCCGCCCCGCGATCGTTCGCGCCACGGCGTCCGTCGTCAGGATCACCGGCAGCGCCTGCGGCCTCGGCGTCGAGGGAAGCGGCTGGTTCGCGACGCCGCACCTCGTCGTCACAGCTGCGCACGTCGTCGCCGGGGAGCGCGACACGTCGGTTCAGATCCCGCGCAGCCGTGGGCTGTACAGCGCCGACGTCATCGCATTCGACGCACGCAACGACGTCGCGGTGCTTCGCGTCCACGGCGCGTCGCCGGCGACGCCGCTGCGGATCGCCGACGCGCGGCCGGGTGTGCCCGTCGCGATCATCGGGTACCCCGAGAACGGTCCGCTGACGGTGATTCCCGGGCGGATCGGCCGCACCGCGGTCGTCCTCACGCGGGACGCATACGGCCATGGTCCGGTACCGCGCACGATCACTGCCGTCGCCGGCCGCGTTCGTCACGGCAACTCCGGCGGCCCGGCCGTCGACGCCACCGGCGCCGTCGAGGCGACGATCTTCGCGCAGCGCGTCGGCTCGCCCAGCGGTTACGGCGTGCCGGCGTCGCTCGTCCGGCGTGCGCTCGACCGCGCGAAGTCGCCGGTGTCGACCGGCGACTGCGCGGCCGGCTAGTCCCGAAGTTCAGGCAGCAGCTCGACCACGTTCATCGGCTGCTTGAAGGGCGCCATCACGTAGACGCCCTGCGCGACGGCACGCGCGCCTTCGATCAGCTCGTGCCCGACCGCGAGCCCGACGTCACGCGCGGCCGGCCCTGCGACGCGATAGCGCTCCAGCACGTGCCCCGGGATGACGAGCCCCGGCATCTCGTTGTGCATGCGCACGAGCGTCTCGTACGTGCGGATCGGCCACACGCCGACGAGCACCGGGATCGGCCATGTGCCGCCGATGCGCTGGCGGAACGCATCGAGCGGCTCGAGGTCGAAGAGCAGCTGCGTCATCGCATACCGCGCACCCGCCGCGACCTTCTGGTGGAAGCGCTCCACTTCCAGGCCGAGGTCGTCGGCGGTCGGATTGACGGCGACACCGGGGAAGAACGACGTCGGCGCATCGATCGCGCGGCCGTGGAAGTCCTCGCCGCGGTTGAGTCGCGTCATCAGGTCGACGAGCCCGATCGAGTCGAAGTCGTACACGCCGTGCGTGCCGGGATAGTCGCCGGACTCGGGCGGGTCGCCGGTGACGGCGAGGATGTTGCGGACTCCTTCTGCGTGCGACCCGAGCAGGATCGACTCGAGCCCCGCGATCGTCATGTCGCGCGGCGTGAGGTGCGGGATCGTCTCGACGCCGGTGTACCGCTCGATCGCGACCGACGCCATGATCCCGCTCATGCGCGCCCGCGCGCGTGGGTTGTCGTTCACGTCGACGAACTGCGCCTTGTTCGACTCGTGCACCGCGCGTGCCGTTGCGAGCAATGCTTCCGGGTTCGCGCCGAGCGGCGGGTCGAGCTGCACGGACACGACGAACGTGCCGTCATCCAGGAGCTGCGCGAGCTTCGTGCGTTCGCCCGTCGATGGCGCCGGTGCGACGAGCTCGCGCTCGCGCACGAGCACAGATCCCGACGGCTCGAGGTTCTCGTCCACGGCCGCGCGGATCGCCGCGATCTGCGCAGGCGTGGTCCCGCAGCAGCCGCCGATGATGCCGGCGCCGAGCGAGCGCGCCTGCGCCGCGAATTCGCCGAAGTACGCCGGCGTCGCGTGCGGAAACACGATGCGCTGCCCCGACATGCTCGCGAGGCCGACGTTCGGGAGCGCGGCGAGCACGCAGCCGTCGACGCGCATCTCGGCGAGCGCGCTCAACGCGGCCGCGGGACCGGCACCGTGATTGGCGCCGAACGCCGCGAGCCCCAACGCGCTCAGGCGCTCCCCGGCGGCATGCGCCGAGACGCCTGCGAGCGTTTCGCCTTCGCTGTCGAACGTCATGAGCGCGACGATGGGCAATCTCGACACCGAGCGGATCGCGGCGATCGCCGTCTCGAGATCGTGGAGGTCGAAGAACGTCTCGACCATGAAGAGGTCGACGCCGCGGCCTTCGAGCACGCCTGCCTGCTCCGCGTACAACGCGGAGGGCTCGAGATCTCGTAGCTCCGTGTCGCCGAGCGGGCCGATCGAGCCGGCGATGAAGACGTCGCGGCCGGAGACCTCCCGTGCCTCGCGCGCCAGGCGAACGGCCGCGCTGTTGATCGCGACGAACTCGTCTTCGAGAAAGTGCTGCGCGAGCTTCGGTCGGTTGGCCCCGAACGTGTTCGTCTCGATCAGGTCGGCTCCCGCGCGGATGTAGCCGAGGTGCACGTCGATCACGCTGTCCGGCGCGCGCAGGTTCGCCTCCTCGGGGCAGCGCATGCGGGAGACCGCGCTTGCGATCAGCGCTCCCATGCCGCCGTCCGCCACGATCGGCGCGCCGGTGGCCAGTCGCTCGAGAAACCTGCTCATCGGCAGCCAGTGTGCCGGAGGACTGAGAGCGGGGCCGCCGCCAGCCGCGCTCTCAACCCTCCGCCGCTTCCGGACTGGCCCCCGCCGCATCGGGGCCACTCAGCGGATGCACAGTGAGTATCGAGCGCAGGTCCCGCTTCTATCTATCCCTCGTACTCGGTTCACCGCGCTTGTTCACCGCTCAAGTCCGGGCGGATTCGCGCCGATAGAGGTGCGGAACTCCGCGCCGGGGACTGACGGCAATCTTTCCTGCGGCTGGGACGTTCTGAGGCGGCGCCGAGAGGCGCCGTCTTCCTTTTAACCGTGGAGCGTGCGGCCTTCCATGCCGCCCGCGACCGTGACGAGCTCACCGCTGATGTGTCCCGACAGCTCGTCGGACGCGAGCACGACGATCGCTCGCGCGATGTCGTCGGTCGTCGCGACCTTTCGAAGCGGCATCGTGCGGGTGACGCGCTCGACGATCTCCGGGTCGAGTGTGTCCCGTGTCATCGGCGAGATCGTCCAGCCGGGCGCAACCGCGTTGACGCGGCCGAGCGGAGCGATGCGCACGATCTCGTTCTTCAGGCTGAGCAGGAGGCCGCCCTGGATCGCGGCCTTCGCCGCCGCGTAGTCCGCATGCCCGGCCTCGCCGAACCGTCCGGCTGTCGAGCCGACGAGGACGAGGTTCCCGTGGCCCGTGCGCTGCACCTCGCGCAGGAACGCACGCGAGGTGAGAAACGTTGCCGTGAGGTTCGCGCGCAGCGTCGCCTCCCAGCGCTCGAGCGAGAGCTCCCACGCAGGCTCGTCGGCCGACGGCCAGACGCCCGCCACCGCCGCGCAGATGTCGACTGCGCCGAGCTCTGCGCGAGCCTGCTCGAAGAGCGAGTCCACCTCGGCCTCGACCGTCAGGTCGGCGCCGATCACGAGCGCGCCGCCGAGCTCGGCCGCTACCGCCTCTGCCCGCTCGCGCCCGCGGTGGTAGTGCACGACCACATGTGCGCCCTCGGCCGCGAAGGCGCGCGCGCACGCGGAGCCGATGCCGCCAGACGCTCCGGTGACGATGACGCGTTTGCCTGCGAGTCCTGTGTCCATGGCGAGCAGGTTAATCTCTCGCGGTGCGCGTCCACATCATCAGCGACATCGAAGGTGTCGCCGGCATCGTCAAGTGGGCGCAGACGGGTGGCGACCAGACGCTGTACCACGAGGGACGCAAGCTCTACACGGAGGAGATCAACGCGGCCGTCCGCGGCGCGAAGAAGGCGGGCGCGAAGGAGATCGTCGTCATGGACTGCCATGGCGCCGGTGGCGACTACACCTTCAACTCGCTGTTGCCCGAGCTGCTCGACCCGGACTGCGAGTTCGTCGTGCAGAGCGAGTGGACGGAGTACACGGAGTTTCTCGAGCAGGGTTGCGACGCGGCTCTCTTTGTCGGGATGCATGCCATGGCCGGCACGCCAGACGGTGTGCTCTCCCACACCGTCTCCGCGCAGGCATGGCAGAGCCTCAAGTTCAACGGCACGCCGGTCGGCGAGACGGGGATCAACGCGGCGTTGTGCGGCCAGTGGGGTTGCCCGGTGCTGCTCGTCACGGGCGACCGCGCAACGTGCCGGGAGGGGACGGCGCTTCTCGGCTCGGGCCTCACGACCGTTGAGGTGAAGGTCGGCCTCGGCCGCTACAGCATGCGCTCGAAGACGCCGCACCAGGCGCGGGAGCTGATCGAGGCGGGAGCGAAGCAGGCGCTGAAGGATCTGACTGCCGTCGAGCCGTACAACCCGGGCAGACCGTCCGAGATCGAGATCCAGTTCACGACCGCCGACCGCCTCGTCGAGTACCGCAACAGGCGCGGCGTCGAGCAGATCGACGCGCTGACGCTCGTGTCGAAGGCCGACGACTGGTGGACGGCCTGGTCGCAGTTCTACTTCTAGCTCTCGATCTCCGCGGCGAAGCGCCGCCACGTGACCACGGCAAGTAATGCGACGAGCGCCGCCCCGATCCAGAACGGCGCTGTGATGCCGAACACGTGCGCGACGACGCCGCCGACCAACGCGCCGACCGCCGAGCCACCGACGCTGAAGAGGTAGTACACGCCGTTCACGCGGCCCAACATCTCGCTCGGTACGGCCCGCTGCCGTAGGGAGAGCGTCACGACGCTCCACACGAGCGCGTGCACGCCGAAGACCGCCATGATCCCGCCTGCGACCCACGGGTTTCGGGTGAGCGCGAGGCCCACGTGCGTCGCCGCCTCGAGCAAGAGCCCCACGCGCAGGAGGAGGCTCGCGCCGAAGCGCGACTCGAGCCGCGCCACGAAGCCGGTGCCGAGCACGCCGCCCACTGCCGACACAGTGAGGAGCGCGCCGTACCCGATCGGGCCGAGCCCCAGCCGCTCCTTGGCATAGACGACATAGACGGCCATCGCGCCGCTGAACGTGATGTTCATCGCGCAGATGCAGAGCGCGAGGAGGCGAAGCGCCCGGTGTTCCCACAGCCAGCGCAGCGCTTCGGCGACCTCGTGTCGCAGCGATCTCGCCTCACGATCGGTAGGCGCAGAGCGCGCGCCGCCGATACCGGCGACAAGTGCCGCAGCGGCGACGAAGCTCGCGGCGTCGATGCCGAACGGGAGCGCGGCAGCGACCGCAAATAGGTACGCGCCGAGCGGAGGCCCTGCGAGTTGCGCCCCGAGCGTCGTCGCACCGAAAAGTCGCGCGTTGGCTGCGGCGAGGTCGTCCTCGCCGACGAGCGACGGCAGCAGTGCGGTCTCGGCGTTGCGCGCGACGCTGTCGCCGGTGCCGAGCAGGAACAGCGCCGCGTAGATCACCGGCAACCCCGCCGCGTCCAGCCCAACGCCGAGCGCGAGCCCGCCGACGGCGAACGCGCGAAGCAGGTTCACGACGACGATCAAGCGTCGCCGCTCGAGCCGGTCGACGTACGCCCCGGCGATCAGCGAGAACAGGAGCCACGGCAGTTGCTGCGCGAACATCGCCGCCGCCACGAGCAGCGGATCGCTCGTTTGGGACGCAACGAACAACGGCCCGGCCGCGAGCATTGCGCCGTCGCCGAGGCTCGAGATCGCGCTCGCGGTCCACAGCCGCCGGAAGTCCCCGCCCATCGACCCGGCAGGTTACGTCGGCGGGTGGTGCCTTACACTGAAGACGATGCTCGAGCGGACGAAGGGGCGCGCGCTGCCGGTGCTGAACCGCGCCGTCGACTTTGCCCCTGCCGCGCAAGCGTGTTGCGGGGCATGTCGCACCTGCGTGACGACGAACATCTTCGCCGTTGCAGCCACAGCCCTGGCGGGCACCGCTCTCTACGTGCGGCGCTTCTTCAAGCGCCCGGCTGCGCCCGCCTGACGAGCCTAAGCGCTCGTTGCCCGCTCGACGATCCCGAGTTCCTCGACGAGCGTGAAGAACGCCTTCGCGAACGGTGAGGCCTCCGTGCGCGCGCGCACGACGTCCCAGTCGATCTGCTCGCGTAACGCGCGCGTCCATTCGAGCAGTGCGCTGTAGTCGGGCTCCTGCTCGGTCATCGCCATGAGCTTCGACGTCATCACGTCCTCGAGCATCGACACGTGGATGCGCAGCGCCATCACCTCCGAGATGGGTGCGCGCTCTATGACTGCATCGGTGATCGGACCGCTCGCCGGGTTGAAGATCAGGTCGACGAGCGCGCCGTTTTCGTGCCAGGCCTTGTAGAGCCAACCCTCGGGTGGGCGCTCCGTCTTCCAGCCGGCCGCCTCGAACGCCGCGAGTGCCGCTTCGGCGTCCTGCGGCCTCAGCAGGAAGTCGACGTCGTGCTCGCTCTTCGGCCCGCCGCGCGCCCAGGCGGAGAGGCCGCCGCCGAGCACGACGGGGATCTCGCTCTGCTGGAAGATCGCGGCAGCGGCCTTCATCGCGACGATCAGCTCTTCGAATGTTGGTTCCGGCATGTGCCGCCGCCGTTTCCAGTTCGTCCGATTGTGCAACATCGATGGCTGTGATTCGGATTGCCGCAGCGGGAGATCTCCACGCGTCCGAGGCGTCGCGTGAGCGCGTCATGCGCGCGTTCGAGCGGGTCGAGAGCGAAGCCGACGTGATTCTCCTCGCCGGCGACCTCACGACGACCGGCGAGCCCGACCAGGCGCGCGTGCTCGCCGACGCCGCCCGCGAGCTGTCGATTCCCGTCTTCGCAGTGCTCGGAAATCACGACACGCACGCCGGTCGCGTCGACGAGGTTCGCGCGGTCCTCGAGGAGGCAGGAGTCCACGTGCTCGACCGCTCGTGGAAGTCGTGCTCGATCGCGGGACTCGAGGTCGGCATCGTCGGCACCAAGGGCTTCGTCGGCGGGTTTCCCGGATCGGCGCTTCCCGACTTCGGCGAGCCTTTGATGCGCAGCGTCTACGCCGAGACCACGCTCGAGGCGGAGGCGATCGGGAAAGGCCTGCAGGAGATCGTGCACTGCGACTTGCGCATCGTGCTCCTGCACTACGCGCCGGTGCAGGCGACGATCGAGGGCGAGCCGGAGGGCATTCACGTCATGCTCGGCAGCGACCGCCTCGCCACGCCGATCGCGGAGTACGGCGCCGACCTCGTGTTGCACGGCCACGCGCACGCCGGATCGTTCGAGGGACACATCGGCCAGATCCCGGTGTACAACGTCGCGGTGCACGTGACCGGCCGCGACTTCTGGATCTTCGACCTGGAAGGTGCGCGCGGCCACAGCGCCGTCGAGGTCGAAGGCCCAGGCCCGGCCGTCTGAGCGCTGTCCCCGTCCAGATCTGGGACCTGGTTCGAACCAGGTCCCAGATCTGGAGGGCGCGCGACGTGAGCTCGCTGTTCAGGCGGAAGCCGACGTTCGGGACCTCGTTGGGACCTGGTCCGAGAACTGCGTCGCGGCCGGCGTCGCCCCACGTCTGGGACCTGGTTCGGAGCAGGTCCCGCTTCTTCGCGCTCGCGGCCGTCGGCGGTACATTCAGGGCATGGCTGGACGTGTCACGCGGATCTCGATCGCGCCGGTGAAGTCGCTCGGGCTCGTCCACCCTGACGAGGTCGAGATCGGGCTGCGCGGGGTCGTGGGCGACCGGCGGTTCTGGCTCGTCGACGAGGACGGCCGGCTCTTCAACAACAAGCGGTGCGGGTCGATGGTGCGCATCCGCCCCGAGTGGGACGAGCAGAGCCGGACGCTCGCGCTGACGCTGCCGGACGGCGAGCGCGTCGAGGGCGTCGTCGAGCTCGCCGAGCCGGTCGTTGCCGATCTGTGGGGCCACCCGACTCCCTCCCGCCGCGTCGTCGGCCCGTGGGAGGCCGCAATCGAACGCGTCGCGGGCGAGTCGCTGACGCTGCTCTGGGCCGAGGATCACGCGACGGACCGCGGGTATCGCGGCGGCGACATCTCGCTCGTCTCGGTTGCCTCGCTCGAGCGACTTCGGGAAGAGGGCGGCGCCGACCGCCCGGTCGACGGCCGCAGATTCCGGATGCTGCTGGAGATCGACGGCGTCGGCGCGCACGAGGAAGACGAATGGCTCGGCGCGCAGGTGCAGGTCGGAGATGCCGTCCTCATGTTGAACGGCGACGTCGGCCGCTGCGTCGTCACGACACATGATCCCGATACGGGCGTTACCGATTTCGACACGCTCGGCGCGCTCGCGCGCTACCGGCGCGAGGGCCGCGACGAGCCCTTGCCGATGGGCGTCTACGGCGCAGTCGCCGTGCCGGGGCGCGTGCGCGTCGGTGATCCGGTGCTGCCTGCGCAGCGCTCGCTCCTCGCCGCGGGCTGATCGCGGCGACATAGCACGAGTGCTATGATCAGGCGATGGCAGCGCGCGCCCGCCCCGAACCGGTCCGGCCTCTCGAGAGGCTGCGCGAGCGGATCGCCACCGGCGACCGCGGCTGGTTCTTCGCAGCGATTGCGGAGAAGGTCTCCGAGCGGCGCGGCGCGATCGGCATGTCACAGCGCGAGCTCGCCGAGCTCGTCGGCACGACGCAGTCCGCGATCGCACGGCTGGAGCGCGGCGGCCGTCCGCCGAGGATCGACACGCTGCTGAAGATCGCCGAGGCGCTCGAGTGCGAGCTCATCGTCGACCTCAAGCCGCGCTCCTCCTAGCCGGACATGGGAACCACCATCGTCGCCTGCCTCGGCGACTCGATCACCGCGGGCTCGCCGCTCTGGGATCCCGACCCGGACGTTCGTGCGCGCATCGGTGAGAACCTCGAAGAGCGCAGCCAGTGGCAATGGTGGGCGTCGCAGCTCGACGGAATGCTCGACTTCCGGAATCACGGCGTGTACGGCCAGCGCACGGACGAGATCGCCGCACGGCTCGACCACGCGGCGGCCGGTGCCGACGTGCTCGTCGTGCAAGGCGGCATCAACGACGTCGTGCAGAAGCGTCCGGTCGAGGAGGCCGCGCGCAACCTCGCCGGCATGGTCGAGCGCGGCCGCCGCCTCGGCCTTGCCGTCGCGCTCGTCGACGTGCTCCCATGGAACAACGGAGACGGCCGCGCAGCGAACGACATCGCCCGGCTCAACACGCTCATCGCCGCTCTCGCCGACGGTCTCGGCGTCCCGCTGCTTCCCTTTCACGACACGCTCGCCGACCCTGAACGGCCGCAGCGCATGCGCGACGAGTGGACGGACGACGGAGACCACCCGTCCGTCGAAGGGCACCGCCTTCTCGGCGAGCGCGCCTTCAGGCTTCCGTAGCGCTGTCCCCGCCGACGAGTCGATACCCGAGACCCCGAACCGTCTGCAAGCGCCGCGGATTGCGAGGGTCGTCCTCGAGCTTGCGGCGCAGGTTCGACATGTGCACGTCGATCGCGCGCCGGTCGCCGCTGAAGTCGCTGTCCCAGAGATGACGCACCAGCTCCTCGCGCGTGAACACGCGCCCCGGCTCCGACGCGAGCAGCGTGACGAGCCGGAACTCGGAGCGAGTGAGCGTGAGCGGCTTGCCTCCGAGCGACGCGGCATGGTGCGCGACGTCGAGCTCGAGCCCGCCGATTCGCTGGACGGAGCCGCCGTTGGCCCGGTCGAGCGCACGCCGCCGCAGGAGTGCGCGCACTCGGCTGACGAGCTCGGCGACCGAGAACGGCTTCGTGACGTAGTCGTCGGCGCCGACTTCGAGGCCGAGGACACGATCGAGCTCGCCGTCACGCGCCGTCAGCATCACGATGGGGAGGTCGCTCTCGGCACGCACCGCGCGGCACACGTCGAGGCCCGGGAGGCCCGGCAGCATCAGGTCGAGCACCATCAGGTCGTACGGGCGCTGCCGGGCCGCCGACAGCGCGGCGTCGCCGTCCGCGAGCGTGTCGACGTCATAGCCGGCCTCGCGCAGGGCGTAGCCGACCGCTTCGGCGATCGGCGTCTCGTCTTCGACGACGAGAATCCGCTCGTTCACGACCTCACAGCGTGAAGCCTAGTCGCGCCGGGCGCCCCGTCATAGCTCGAGCTCCAGCCCGTCTCGCGCGCGTTCGAGGCCGGCGTCCAGCGGCAGCTCCTCGGGACGGTGGATCACGACCAGCCGCTTCGCACCCGAGGCTTCGAATGCGGCGACCGCCTCGTCCGCGCTCAGGTGGCCGCGATCGTCCGCCGGCTCTGGTTCCGCAAGGGTGGCCTCGCAGAGAAAGAGGTCGGCATCGCGGGCGAGCTCGGCCAGCCCGGGTGTCGGCGCCGTGTCGCCCGAGTAAGCCACCGTGGCGTTGCCGTCGGTCACCCGCAGGCCGAAGGTCAGCTCGTTGTAGTGCATGAGGCGCACGGGGGTCACCTCGAAGCCCGCCGTCTCGAACGGGACGCCGTCCGTGTACTCGTGCACCACGAAGGCGCGGTCGAGCTGCGAGCCGAAGCCGAGCTTGCCGCCGAACTCCCGTAGCGTCGCTGTTCCGCCGGCAGGCACCCACAGCTCCGGCGGCTCGGCGTCGCGGCCGGCGCCGAAGCTCGCGCCGAACACCCACGACACGAGATCTCCCCAGTGGTCGAGATGAAAGTGCGTGAGCGCGACGGCGTCGACGAGCGGCCACGGCTCGCGCAGACGCAGCCGCGAGAGCACGCCCGGGCCGCAGTCGAGCAGGAGGCGCCCGCCGCTCTCGACGAGATACCCGGATTGCGCCCCACCGGGATTGGGCCACGCGGGCGAGCAGCCGACGACCGTGATCTTCACGGGCCGTATCGTGTCCGATAACGCAGGTACGTCGTGTGGAGAGCCGTTCCGGTGTATAACTCGGCCGTGGCCAGGGCTTCCGTGGAAATGCTGAAGAACGTGCCGCTCTTCGCGGATCTCGACGGGCGGGAGCTCGAGCAGATCGCGGGCTCCATGCGTGAGCGCCGCTTTTCGGCGGGTGACACGGTCACACAGGAGGGTGCCGGCGGCGCCGGCTTCTTCGTCGTCGAGACCGGCCAGGCAGAGGTCACCGTCGGAGGTGCGGCCCGCGGCACGATCGGGCCGGGCGACTATTTCGGCGAGATCGCGCTGCTCACCGGCTCGGACCGGACGGCAACCATCACCGCCAGCTCCGACATGCTCTGCTACGGCATGACGCCGTGGGATTTCAAGCCGCTCGTCGAGAGCAACTCCGCGATCGCGTGGAAGCTGCTCACGGCGATGGCCGAGAAGCTCCGCTAGAGGGCCCGCAACAAGAAGCGCGACTCAGTGGCTGCCGGCGAGCCGGCGGGCGCCGTCGTACGAGCTCGTGTACCAGCCGCCGAGCGACTCGATGCGCACACGCGTGCCCGAGTGCGGCGCGTGGATGAAGCGCCCGTGGCCGATGTAGATGCCCACGTGCCCGAGGCTGTGGAAGAAGACGAGGTCGCCGGGCTTGAGACCGCCCCTGCCGACACGGAAGCCGCTGCCGAACTGCGCGAAGCTGGAATGCGCAAGGCTGACGCCGAAGTGCGCATAGACGTAGCGCACGAGGCCCGAGCAGTCGAAGCCTGAGGTCGGCGAGGTGCCGCCGTAGACGTAGCGGACGCCGAGCAGGTGCTTCGCGAACTTGGCGACCTTCACGCCCAGCGGAACGTGGAGAAGCTTGTGCACGACCGCCGCAGGCTTCCGGACCGGGGCGGGGGCGTGGACGAGGGGAAGCTGCGGGACGATCGGCTCGGCGTTTGCGGGATTCGGATCGGGGGTGGGCGGGACGATGCCTGGGTCGGCGCGACCCGGGAGCGGTTTCACCAGAACGACGCCAAGCGTGAGCACGAGCGCGAACAGAACGAGAAGGAGGCGAGGTTTCCGCATGAGAGGGGTTCCTTCGACCGGGGCGGACGCGCATCGGCGCCCGCAGGTCGTTGGGATAGGCGCATTGGACCAGGGCCGACGGGACGCGTCACTCCCCCTTCCGGGGGGTTTGCCTACGCCTTTCCGAACAGAGCTGGATCCGAGAACGAGGGCAGGAGGTGTAGACAGGACATAGAACGGGCATCTAGGATCCGAAAATGGATGAAGACTTCACACCCGCGTTCGCTCCCGAAGACCCCGGACCCGCCGGCCCAGAGCCGCTCGCCTGCACCGCCGAGCGCGCCGAGTGCACGTG
>JAOPYX010000102.1 GCA_025964535.1 Actinomycetes bacterium
TGTAGTTGACGCCGACGAGTGGGTCGCCGATCTGCACCTGCGCGGCGAGCATGATCCCGCCGAGCGCTGCGAAGAGCGAGCAGCCGACGAAGGCGAGTGCGCTCGTGGTGTGAAGGCGAGCGCCGAGGAAGCGCGCCCGCTCGGGGCTCGAGCCGACGGCCCGGAGCTCGAGCCCGATGCGGCTCCAGCGCAGCGCGATCTCGGCAGCGACCGCCAGTACGGCGGCGACGAGAAATGCAACGGGGATCGGTCCGATCCGCGTCGTCACGACTCCGACGAGGCCACCGGAGATCGAGCCGCCCGGCGCCGAGCGCAGCGTCTGCGAGACGCCCTGGATCACGATGAAGGTGACGAGCGTCGCGAGCACCGTCCCGAGCTTGATCGCGTCCGAGAGCAGATGGTTGACGAGACCGACGAGCGCCGCCAGGCCTACGACTGCGGCGATCGCCAGCACCATCGCGACGCCGTGCGTGCCCTGGTCGGCGAGGAACGAGAGCAGCATCACGACGAGGCCGGTCAGTGGGCCGACCGACAGGTCGATGCCGCCTACGAGCATGACGACGAGCTGCGCGAAGCTGACGAACGCGAGGGCGCTCGCGATCAGCATCAGGTTCGTCAGCGTCCGCTGCGTCAGGAAGAAGTCACTGTGGGCGCTCGTGTACGCGCCGAGGATCACGATCATCGCGGCGACGGCGAGGCTCGGTGCATAGTCGCCGGCGGCGAAGCGCCTGAGCCGGGCGAGCCGACGCTCCTGGCCCTCGCGCGTGAGCGAGCCGAGCGTCGAGCCGATCGCCGCGGCGGCGATCGCCTCCTCGTCGATCTCCTCGCCTTTCAGCTCGCGGGCGATCTGGCCGCGCGAGAACACGAAGACGCGATCGCAGAGCCCCTGCAGCTCGAGCGAGTCCGACGAGAGGACGACGACGATCGTCCCGGAGTCTGCGGCCGCGCGGAGAATCCCGTAGAGGTCGGAGCGCGCACCGACGTCCACGCCGCGCGTCGGCTCGTCGGCGAGGAGGACACGCGGTCCGGCGAGCAGTGAGCGCGCCAGGAGCGCCTTCTGCTGGTTGCCGCCCGAGAGCGACGACACCGGCGTCTCGAGGGACGGTGCTTTGATCCTCAGCGGCCCTGCCTGTTCGCGCGCCGCCGCAGCCTGGCGCCGGCGATTCACGATGCCGGCAGTCGCGACCTGCCCGAGCGAGGCCATCGTCACGTTCTCCCGCACGCTGAGCGCGGGGAAGATTCCTTCGGCCAGTCGGTCGCCGGGGATGCAGACGACACCGCTCGCGAGGGCGCGCGTCGCATTGTCGAGGTCCAATGTGCGGTCGCCGAGCCGCACGACGCCGCTCGAGGGCTCGAGGCCGCCGAGCGCGCGGATCAGCTCCCGCTGACCGTTGCCCTCCACGCCGGCGAAGCCGACGATCTCGCCCGGCGCGATCTCCATGTCGATGCCGTGGAACCCGGGTCCGCAGAGCCCACGTACGACGAGCGTCTCTCCGGGACGAGCGCCGCCGCCCTTCGGTGGGAACGCGTGCTCGACGGGTGCGCCGACGATCGCCTGGACGATCTGCTCGTCGGACACGTCGCTCGCGGCGAACGTGCCGACGGCGCGGCCGTCGCGCAGAACGGTCAGGCGGTCGGCCAGCGCGCGCACTTCGGCGAGGCGGTGCGAGATGTAGACGACGGCAGTGCCGCGGTCGCGCATCGCGCGGATCTGGGCGAAGAGGCGCTCGCTCTCGGTCGCGGTCAGCGCCTCGGTCGGCTCGTCGAGCACGAGCACCGTGGCCTCGAGCGCGAGCGCCTTTGCGATCTCGAGCAGCTGGCGCTCCGCCGTCGAGAGCTCGATCACGCGGGAGCTCGGATCGAGCTCCGCGCCGACGGCGGCCAGCTGCTCGCGGGCCGCACGCCCCGCGCGCCGCAGCGGGGGACGCCGCTCGGGCGGCATCGAGAACGCGAAGTTCTCGGCCACCGTCAGCTCGTCCAGCACCGAGGTCTGCTGGTAGACGACGGCGATTCCGAGCGCCCTCGCCGTCGCCGGCGAGGGACGCTCGAGCACGCGGCCGGAGATCTCGACCGTCCCCGCGTCCGGGGCGAGCGCCCCGGACGCGACGGACATCAGCGTCGACTTACCTGCACCGTTCTCGCCGACGACCGCATGGACCTCACCGGGCAGCACCTCCAGGGAGACGCCGTCGAGCGCGACCACGCCGGGAAACGACTTCCGGATCTCCCGCAGCCGGAGGGCTGGGTGCGGCGCTTCGTTGCCGGCGGCTACTTGCTCCACTCCTTCAGCGCCGCGGGCGAGATCTGGTTCGAGAGGAACGCGTCGGGCCCGAAGCGCTTGTCGCACTTGGGTGCCTTACCGGCCATCGAATCCTCGTACAGGCCGAGCTTGAACATGCTCGGCTCGGTGTTCGGGATGCCCTCGGCGGCCGCGATCGCCCGGCGTGCGGCGAGGCGGCCGAGCCAGTTCCGGGCCGAGACGGTTGCGATCTGGAGGCCGGGATTCGCCGGCTTGTACTGCGTATAGGCGCAGCCGAGCGCGTTCGCCTCGAGCGTCGCGATCGGTACGAGCGGCCGGCCCGCCGTCTTGAACGCGCGGATCGCACTCACCGCACCCTGGCCGTCCTCCATCAGGACGCCGTCGATCTTCGGGTACTTGGCGAGCATGGCCGCCATCACCTTCTGCGCGAGCGCCGGATCCCAGTTCGTGACCGCGAAGTCCTTCGTGCCCGTGAGCAGCTTGATCTTCGGGTGCTTCGCGAACACCTTGGCGAAGCCGGCGACCTCGCCGAGGCTGACCGGGTTGCCGGCCGGGCCGCCGAGGAAGACGACGTTGCCCTGGCCGTGCAGCGCCTTCGCCATCCACTCGGCCTTCTTCGTTGCCGCATAGCCGGAGTCCCAGTCGATGTACGAGACGTAGTCCGTGCCGACCGTGCCGCCGACCGGCGCCGCCCAGACGACGACCTTGGTACCGGCCGCGGTGGCGGACTTGATCGCGGGCAGCTCGGCGGGACCGAGGCTTGCAACGACCGCGATCGCGTTCGCGCCCTGGCTGACGAGGTTGTTGATGTCGCCGAGCGACTTCTGAAGGTCGCCGTTTCCGATCGTGACGATCTGCTTGACGTTCTTGCACCGGGCGGCCTCGGAGCGGATCAATGCGCGCGACGCCGCAGACCAGCCGTTGGTGCCGTATGCGTCGGCGATGCCGAGCGTGATCGGCTTCGTGCCGCACCAGGTCGGTGCGCCGGCCACCTGCCCCGCGGTCGCGATCAGCTGCTTGGTCGTCGGCGGAGCTGAAGCTGCGCCGAGCGCCGTGGTCGCCACGGCTCCCACGGTGGCGGCGACGGCGAGCAAGGGCAGGGCTTTGGGGATGAGGCGTGTGAACTGCTGACGATCGGTCATCGGTGGTCTCCTCCCGCCGCGCGCGGCGGCTTCGTCCGAGTGATTCCCGGGGTTCGAGTCGGCTTGGTCGAAACCGTTCGGCTATGGCGCCTGGTAGGCCCTCCCTTGCGTAGGGGCGATGCGCGAGGCGAGCGTCCAGAGCCGCGGCAAGGCCGCGCGTGTCTGGCGGGCGGCCATCCCGAGGCCGATGATCGACCCCTGGATGATCAGCTGCGTGGAATTCGGGGCGCCCATGCCGAGCACGACCTGCTGGAGCTGCGTCAAGAAGAGCGCGGCGATCCCGACGGCGACGACGCTGCCTTCACCGCCGCCGAGTCGGTTGCCGGCGAGGACGACAGCCGCGATCGTCGGGAGCAGGTACGCGTCACCGGCGCTCAGGCTGGGAGTTCCGACGAAGCCGGCGAGCAGGACGCCGGCAGCGCCGTAGGCGAGGCTGGCGACGACGTAGGTCATGACCCCGTAGCGGTGGACGCGGATGCCGACGGCGCGGGCAGCCCCCGGGCTCATCCCGGCGGCGACGAAGCGCCGGCCGGCGACGGTCCAGCCGAGCACGGCGGCCCCGACCAGCAGCACTGCCGCGACGAGGACGACGATGTCCGGAATGCCCGCGGTCTTGTCGAAGGTGAACCGCTGCAGCGGCTCCGGCACCGCGGACGAAAGGATTCCGTGGGTGATCCGGTAGACCGTCCCGACGAGCAGCGCGTTGACGGCGAGCGTCGCGATCAGCGGTGTGACGGCCAGCCGGGTCACGAGCAGTCCCGTCAGGCAGCCGGAGACGAGGCAGGCGACGAGCGCGAGCTCGAGCCCGCGCGCGAGGTGCGTCTCCTCCGTGACGATCACCGAGGCGAGCGACATCATCCCGGCGACGGACAGGTCGAGGCCGCCCTGTCGCACGACAAGGCTCTGCCCCGCAGCGGCGAGCGCCAGCACCGCAGCGAACGGGAGCATCCCGACGAGGGCGCTGCCGCCGACGCTGCCGGGCGCGAGCAGCGGGCTGACCGCGAGCAGGAGCGCGGTGGCGAGCACGATCGGCAGGCTGGCCGAGCGCCTCGCCCGCGCCGCGAACGGACCGAAGCCGATCCTCGTCATTCGCGGCCGCGCACACGAGTCGCCGTGCTGTACCGCCCCAGGCGGCTGTGCACGCAACCAGCTTCGGTGTGCGTCATACGTTCACGCTAACAGGGTCGAGCGGCGAGAGTCAAGACCCGCGGCAATTGGCGTAAATCAGCTAATTTGCGGGATAAATGCCACAGAAACGCCGGAATCCACCGCTCATGCTTGCAATTGCTGTTCAATCAGAGCAGTCTTACGCACGATTGTGAGCAGACGCGTGCTCATCCGAGGGACCTTCGTCCTCTCGCTCGATCCGGAGGTCGGAGACCGGGCCGACTGCGACGTCCTGATCGATGACGGAGTGATCGCCGAGATCGGGCAGGGCTTGCCCGACGCGGGTGCCGAGGTGGTGGACGGGACCCGCACGATCGCCATCCCCGGCTTCGTCGATACACACCGTCATACGTGGCAGACGGCCCTCCGCGGCGTGCTGCCGGCATGCTCTCTCGACGAGTACGTCGTCGCACGCTGCCGCTTCGGTCCCTTGTTCACGCCCGACGATGTCTACGTGGCGAATCTCCTCGGCTCGCTCGAGGCGCTCGATGCCGGGATCACGACGATGCTCGACTGGTCGCACATCTCGAACACACCGGAGCACGCCGACGAGGCGGTCCGCGGTCTCGCCGACTCCGGGATCCGCGCCGTCTACGCGCACGGCGTGCCGGCCGGGACCGAGTGGGGCGGACAGAGCACGCTCGCGCACCCCGACGACGCGCGTCGTCTTCGCGAGCGCTACTTCGCGAGCGACGACCAACTGCTGACGTTCGCGATGGCGCTGCGAGTGCCCGGGATTGCCGCGCCCGAGGTCGTCGTCGACGACTGGCGGCTGGCGCGCGAGCTCGATGCGCGGATCACGGCTCACGTCGGTATGCGCATGGTGGGGCGGCGAGGCGCGCACGTCAGCGGCCTCGCCAAGCTCGGTCTGCTCGGCCCCGACGTCACCTATGTGCACTGCAACGACTCGAGCGATGACGAGCTCGACCTGATCGCAGCGACCGGCGGCACGGTCTCGATCGCGCCGTTCGTCGAGATGGCAATGGGCCACGGCTATCCGCCGACCGGACGCTTCCTCGAGCGCGGCGTGCGCCCGTCGCTCAGCGTCGACGTCACGACCAGCGGCCCCGGCGACATGTTCTCGCAGATGCGGACGGCATTCGCCGCGGAGAGGATGCGCGCGTTCACAGACGACGAGCACGTCCCGTTCGCGCCCACGCTGACGCCGCGCGACATGCTCGAGTTCGCGACGATCGAGGGTGCGCGCGCGTGCGGCCTCGAGTCGAAGATCGGCAGCCTCGCGCCGGGCAAGGACGCCGATATCGTCCTGCTGCGGACGGATCTGCTCAACGTTGCTCCGGTGTACGACCCAGTCGCGGCGGTCGTCCTGCACGCCGATCTTTCGAACGTCGACACGGTGCTCGTCCGTGGACGCTTCCGCAAGCGGGAGGGTCGGCTCGTGCAGGCCGGCCTTCCTTCGTTCGTCGCCCGAGCCGAGCGCTCGCGCGAGCGGATCCTCGGCGCGGCCGGCCCGCTCACCGACGCCGTGGCCGCGCACACGAAACACGACCCCGTTTCGATCGCTGACTGAGGAGGCACGCGTGCACCGCACGATCATCCGCAACGGCTTCGTCCTATCGATGGACGCCCACCTCGGCGATCTGCCCCAGGCAGACGTGCTCGTCGAAGATGGCGTGATCGCCGCGGTCGGGCCCGCGCTCGACGTCGGGGACGCGGAGGAGATAGACGCCGCGGGGACGATCGTGATCCCCGGCTTCGTCGACGCACACCGCCATGCATGGCAGGGCGCGCTGCGTGGAATCCTCCCCGACTGCTCGCTCGACGAGTATCTCGCCGTCGTGCTCGGCCCGCTCGGCGGCAGCTTCCGCCCCGACGACGTGCACATCGGCAACCTGCTCAGCGTCTACGACGCCTTCCACGCCGGAATCACGACGATGCTCGACTGGTCGCACATCAACCACACCCCCGAGCACGCGGACGCGGCCGTGGATGCTCTCCGGGCGGGCGGCATCCGCGCCGTCTACGCACACGGCACCGCAGGCGGCCCGGAGTGGTGGGCGTACAGCGACCGCCGGCATCCGGACGACGTGCGCCGCATCCGCGACCGTTCGTTCTCGGCGGGCGACGGGCTCCTCTCGCTGGCGCTTGCGGTACGCGCGACCGGCCACGCGACGCCGGATGCGGTCAAGGACGACTTCGGCCTGGCGCGCGAGCTCGGGATCCCGATCACGCTGCACGCAGGGTTCCGCGTCACCGGCTACCCGTTCACGCACGTGCTCGACCTGCGTGAGCTCGGCCTGCTCGGACCGGACGTCAACTACGTTCACTGCACGACGATGACCGACGAGGAGCTGCAGCTGATCGCCGACTCGGGCGGCAGCGTCACGGTCACGCCGCTCGTCGAGATGAACATGGCGCACGGTGCGCCGCCGATCGGACGCTGCTTCGCGCGCGGGCTCCGTCCGTCGCTCGGCGTCGACGTCGCGACGAGCGGACCAACCGAGATGTTCACGCAGATGCGGGTCGCGATGGCGCAGAGCCGGTCGCTCGAGTGCCCGCAGGAGATCGACGTGCCGTTTGCGCCCTCACTCGGAGTTCGGGACGTTCTCGAGCTCGCCACGATCGGCGGCGCACGAACGCTCGGGCTCGACGACAGGATCGGGTCGCTCGTCCCGGGGAAGGATGCGGACGTCGTACTGATCCGGGCCGACCAGATCAACACGATGCCTCTGACCGATCCGGTCGCCACGGTCGTCGCCGCGGCGGACACCTCATCGGTCGACACGGTGCTCGTCAGGGGACGGGTCGTGAAGCGCGAGGGCCGCCTCGTCGACTTCGACCGCGCGAAGCTCCTCGGCGAGGCCGAGAGATCACGCGATTTCCTGCTCGCGGTCGCCGGCATGACGCCCGACTGGCTCGCACGACGGCAGGAAGCGAGCGTGCCCGAGCCGGCGTGATGCAGGCGTCCCACGGTTACAGTGAGCCGATGCCGGGCGATCCCGCAGCAGCGGCCGCTGTCGATCGCAACGCGGACGCGACCGCGAGCGTATCGGCCACCTTGGGGGCGCGGATCCGCGAGTACCGCCGCCAGGCGGGGCTGAGCGTCCGAGGGCTGGCCGCCAAGAGCGGCGTCTCCGCAAGCCTGATCTCGCAGATCGAGCGCGGGCGGTCGACGCCCTCGGTCTCGACGCTCCTGAGCATTGCGTCGGAGCTCGGACTGCCGATGGGTGAGCTGTTCGACGGGATCTACTCCGCACCCGGCGGCAGCCCGTCGGCCGGACTCGCCTCGCCGCTGCAGAAGGGCGCGGATCGCTCAGCCATCACGCTGGCAACGGGGGTGCGCTGGGAACGGCTCAATCCCCCCGAGCCCGGCGTCGACTTCACGTACGTCGTCTACCCGGTCGGCGCGGAGTCGTGCGAGCCCCACGCGCTCCGTCAGCACAACGGGCGGGAGTACGTCTACGTCCTCTCCGGCACGCTCGCGGTGCAGATCGGCTTCGACGAGTACGAGGCGGCCCCCGGTGACTCGATCGCGTTCGACTCGAGCAGGCCGCATCGCCTCTGGACAGTCGGCGACGAGCCCGTCGTCGCGATCTGGATGGTGC
>JAOPYX010000111.1 GCA_025964535.1 Actinomycetes bacterium
CGCATGATGGCCGAGGCGCCGTCGCTCGATCCCGCGGTCGCGCTTCGCCGCTTCGTCGAGAACGCGCTCGATCCCGAGCCGGAGCCGGAGCTCGTCGAGCGGATCGTCGCGCTGCGCACGCTCTACCCACCGGACCCTGCGGGCTGGGCGGCGCAGGCCGGCATCTGGAGCACCTTCGACGCGTGGGACGATCTGCCGTCGATCGCAGCGCCCACGCTCGTCGTCCACGGCGAGGGAGACACGGTCGTCGACGCCCGCAACGGGGCGCTTCTGGCGGGGCGTATCTCGGGCGCCCAGCTCCGCCTCGTCGCCGGTGGACACCTGTTCTTCTGGAATCGTCCCGCGGAGCTCGTCACGCTGCTCGAGGAGTTCCTGGGATGACCAGCACGCACACCATCGACCGCTGGATCCGCGACAGAGCGCGCACGACGCCTGAGCGCGTTGCGATCGACCACGTCGGCCGCCTCGTCACGTACGTCGAGCTCGACGAAGTCTCCGACGCCTGGGCCGCGGCGTTCCTCGAGCGGGGACTGCGCCGCGGCGACCGCGTCGCGACGCTGACGGGGAGTACGCCCGAGCACGTCGAGGTCTTCTACGCCTGCGCGAAGGCCGGCTTGATCCTGCTGCCACTCTCGTGGCGCCTGTCGCCGGCTGAGCTGCGCTACCAGCTCGAGGACGCCGACCCGGCGATCTTCCTCGTGGAGGACGCATACGAGGAGATCGCTGCTGCGACGGAACGCCGATACGAGCGGCTCGCGCCCCCGACTGGGGTCAGGCACTCGGACCTGGCGCCGCAGGACGTGTCTGACGAGGACGGGCTGCTGCTGATCTACACCTCCGGCACGACCGGCAAGCCGAAGGGCGCACTGCTCACGCATGCGAACTGCTTCTGGACGAATCTTTCGTTCGATCTGACCACGGGCGTCAGCCAGGACGACGTCGTGCTGCAGGTGCTGCCCCAGTTCCACGTCGGCGGCTGGAATGTGCAAGCGCTGCTCGGCTGGTGGAAGGGCGCGACCGTGATCCTCGAGCGCGAGTTCGACGCGGCGCGCGCGCTCCACCTGATTCAGGAGAAGCGGGTCACGACGATGATGGGCGTGCCCGCGACGTACCTCTTCATGGCGCAGCAACCGGGATTCGCGGACGCAGACCTGTCGAGCCTGAAACGCGCCGTCGTCGGCGGGGCTCCGATGCCCGAGGCACTGCTCGAGACGTACGCCGCCCGCGGCGCTGCGATCGTCCAGGGCTACGGGCTCACGGAGGCGGCACCGAACGTGCTCTGCCTCCCGCCCGAGGACGCGGTGCGGAAGCTCGGCTACGCGGGCAAGCCGTACCCGTTCGTCGACGTTCGCGTTTCCGACGAGGACGAGCTGCAGGTCCGGGGGCCCAACGTCTTTCCCGGCTACTGGCGGAATCCCGAAGCGACGGCGGATGCATTCACGCCCGACGGCTGGCTGCGGACAGGCGACGTCGCAGAGCGGGACGACGAGGGCTTCTACCGGATCAAAGGCCGCCTCAAGGACATGTACATCTCGGGCGGCGAGAACGTGTACCCGGCCGAGGTCGAGGCCGTGCTGCACGAGCATCCCCGGGTCGCCGACGCGGCGGTGCTCGGCGTGGGCGACGAGCGTTGGGGCGAGGTCGGCGTCGCGTTCGTCGTCGCCGACGGCGTCGGCGAAGACGAGCTGCGCGACTGGTGTCGTGCACGGCTCGCGCGCTTCAAGGTGCCGAAGTCCTTCCGGCTCGTCGGCGAGATTCCCCGCAACGGCATGGGCAAGGTGCAGAAGCAGGAGCTCCGCACGACCGAGGTGACGTCGTGACCGAGGTCGTCACGGGTGCATCCGGTCGCGCGCTCTCGAGCAAGGGCGTCGCGACGCGGCAGAAGCTGCTCGATGCCGCCGAGCACGTGTTCGCCGAGCTCGGCTACCACGACGCGTCGATCGTGAAGATCACCGAAGGGGCGGGCGTCGGCCAGGGCACCTTCTATCTCTACTTCTCGTCGAAGAAGGAGATCTTCGACGAGCTCGTACGCGACCTGAACCGCCGGGTGCGTCACGCGATGAAGGAGGCGTCGTCGCAGGGCGCGACGAGGCTCGAGTCGGAGCTGCTCGGCTTCGGTGCGTATTTCCGCTTCACGACGGAGCATCCAGGGCTCTACGGAATCATCCGGCAGGCCGAGTTCGTCTCGCCCGAGATGCTCCGCTACCACTACGACAAGCTCTCGGAGGGATACGTCGAAGCCCTGCGCGACGCGATGGCGCGTGGTGAGACGGCGCAGCTCGATCCCGAGGTGACGGCCTGGGCGCTGATGGCAGCCGGCGAGATGATCGGCATGCGCTGGATCCTCTGGGGCGACGGGAAGATGCCCGAGCACGTCGAGCAGGAGCTCGCACGCATCGTGCGCGGCGTGCTGGGAACGCCTTGACGCACGTCTCCATCGCCGCGACCGCGGCATATCTGCCCGAGCGCTGGATGACCGCGGCCGAGGTCGGCGAGCGGAGCGGCATCCCCGAGCGGGTGATCGTCGAGAAGTTCGGCCTGCGCGGCAAGCACATCGCCGCCGAGGACGAGCACGTCAGCGACCTCTCCGTCCGCGCGGTAGAGGCGCTCCTCGAGGAGGCGGAAGTCGATCCGCTCGACATCGACGTCGTCATGTACTTCGGGTCGATGTGGAAGGACTACGCCGTCTGGCAGGCGGCGCCGTGGATCGCGCACCGCATCGGCGCAGCACGCGCATACGCGGTCGAGTACGACAACGTCTCCTGCGGCACGCCGGTCGCGCTGCGCATTGCGCGCGACATGCTGCTCGCGGAGGACGAGCTCCGGAACGTCCTCGTCGTGGCCGCGTGTCGCGAGTCGTACCTGCTCGACTACGCGAACGAGCGATCGCGCTTCATGTTCAACTTCGGCGACGGAGCCGTCGCCGGCTTGCTCGTCAAGGACGGCGAACGCAACCGACTGCTCGGCTGCCACGGCATCACCGACGGCTCGTTCTCCCTCCAGGTGAAAGTGCCCTCGGGGGGCAGCGTCTCACCGAACGGCGGTTATCGGTTCCTCGACGTCGCCGATCCCGCCGCGATGAAGGACGGCCTCGACAAGGTGAGCCTCACGAACTTCGTAGCCGCTGCACGAGGCGCCGTCGAGCGCAGCGGCGCCGACCTCTCCGACGTCGGCTACCTCTGCGGCATCCACATGAAGCCGTCGATGCATCGGGGCCTCGTGACTGCGCTCGGGCTCGATCCGTCCCGGGCTGCCTACCTCGACGACACGGGACACATGAGCGGAGTGGACCCGTTGCTCGCGCTCGACCGTGCCGCACGCGCCGGCGAGCTGCGAGACGGCGAGCTCGTGCTGCTGCTTGCGGCGGGGACGGGCTACACGTGGGCGGCGAGTGTCGTACGGTGGGGCGCATGACAGATCTCACACCGGGCACGGAGTTCGGCCCCTCGTCCTGGATCGAGGTACCGCAGGAGAAGATCGACGCGTTCGCGGACGCGACGGGCGACCGGCAATGGATCCACGTCGACCCGGACCGCGCGGCCGCAGGCCCCTTCGGCACGACGATCGGCCACGGCTACCTCACGCTCTCGCTGCTGCCGGTGATGTCGTACGAGGTCGTCCCGCGGCAGGACGGCGGCATGGCCGTGAACTACGGGCTCAACCGTGTGCGGTTTCCCGCGCCCGTGCCCGTCGGCTCGCGTGTGCGGGGCTCGTTCCGCGTCGACTCCATCGACGAGTTCGAAGGCGGCTTCCAGGCGACCATGACGGCGACGGTCGAGCGCGACGGCGGCGACAAGCCCGTCTGCGTCGCGGAGCTCGTTTTTCGCTACTACCGCTGACGTAGTTGGATCGTCAGCGGCGCCGAATACGCGGGAGCGGAGGCACGGCCCCACGCGTCGACGAAGACCGCCTGGAGCACGTACGTCCCTGGCCCGGACGGCGGCGGGACGCGGCACGGACGGAGGCCGCTGCAGAGCAGCACGGGCGCGTCCGTGTTCCGGATGCGGTAGATGAGCCGGTCTGCGACGCGCGGATCGCCCGAAGGTCCCGTGCGCACGCGGAAGCCGGTGGGAGTGGGGACGCGGATGACCATCTTCGGCGCCGCAGGCCTCGTGAGGTCGTCGAGCATGTTGCGAACGAGTTGCTGCAGGCCAGGATCGGGGGCGGACTGGTGGCCGTAGGCGGCCGTCCCGAACGTGTCGAGCCCCCAGGAGAAGCGCTGCGCGCCGCTCGCGAAGACGCGCGCGCCGCTCGGCGCGGTGAAGCGAACGGCGTCGGCATCGCCCGCCGGAGGGTTCTGTGTTCCCATGTGCAGGAGCACCGTGATGCCGGGGTGAATGCAGGCGTCGGGCCACGGATTGAGCGCATCCCACTCGTCGCCCACGACGTCGGTGAGCACCGAGCCGGGCGTGAGGCCGGTGTTCGCTAGCCACGGATCGTTGGCGGGCGCGACGACGGTGTAGTCGTGCGGCCCGTTCTGGTGGGGCGGTTGCCAGCGGTGCTGAACGCCTTCGATCATGCACTCCGGCCGCGTCGGGTCGAGCTGCCGGAACATCGTCGTCTTGAGCGCAGGGTCAGGCTCGGGATCGAGCGCGGCTTCCTTGTACGTCACGATCGTGCGCCCGCCGTCCTCGTAGCGAACCTGCCCGTACGCCGTGTTCGATCCCATGAAGGCGAGATTGGTCCCCGCCGCCAGCGCGGCGTCGAACGCGTCGCGGATGGTCTTGGTCCAGTACTCGTCGTGCCCGGCCGTCATCACCAGCCGGTGCCGCAGCAGCGAAGCGGGGTCGGCGTCCGTGTCGACGTCGGTCTGGTACGAGACGTCGTAGCCCTCGCGCTCGAGGAAGCGCACGAGCTGGATCTCCCACCAGAGCGGCGAGTTGGCGTACTTGCCCCAGGGGCGGTCGAACGAGACCCGTCGCGCGCGCGGCCCCTCGAAGTCGTAGAGGCTCTTGCCGCCCCACTGGTTGTACGCCTCCCACGTGTTGACCGGAACCTGCACGAGGATCTGCGAGGTGTGCGCACCGGGGGGCTCGCGCACGATCACGTATGTGGTCGTTCCCCTGCCGGCGTCGGGGCCGCTCGTGAGCTCGGCGCGCAGCTCGTAGTAGCCGCTCGGCCAATCGGTGCCGGTGTGGACGACATCGGTGACCGGCCAGTTCGCTCGCAGCGGAGGGCCGTCGACGGCGTTCGTCCACGCCTGCACCTGCTCTTGGCCGGCCCTGTCGCCGCCGCACGACGGGACGCAGGTCATCAGCCGTCCGCCCGCGCCGCCGTACCAGCCGAGCCGGTAGACCGAGATGCGGTAGCGCCCGACCGGTCGGGTGTTGACGTGAACGTCGATCTGGTCGCCGGGCAGGACCCCGATCTGCGAGGCGTACATCTCGATCAGGCTCGTGCTCGGGCCGTTCCAGCTCTGGACGCCTGGCTTCGCGTTTTCCTGCTGGATCGTGTTCTGCGGCGGGACTGCGCTCTGCGCGGGGGCGGCAGGCGAAAGCAGGCCGCACAAAAGCACGACCGTCACCGCAGTCAGGGGGACCCTCATCACCCGCGAGGAGTTGTACGTGGGTTGTCGGACGGATACAAGGAGGGTGCGTGAGTCGGTGCGTGCTCGTGTACGGGCGGGGCGCGCGGAATCGGCACAGCGATCGCCGCGCGGCTCTCGGACCGACCGGGTGGCGAGCTCATGTGGTCGGCCTCGCGGACGGCAACTTGAGCACGCGCGTTGACGCGCTGCCAGCCGATCTCGGATCCACATCGCCAGTGTTTCGGGTCCCATAAACCGTGGAACTCTGCTTGCGTGGGATCCGATCGCTAATCTAGGATCCGAAAATGAGCGAAGCGCATCCATTTCGGCCGAGGGAGACGACATGACACCGGACGCCCGGATCCAGGCAGAGGCAGACCAGCTCGAGGCGCGCTGGCGGGACGACCCGCGCTGGAACGGCGTGACGCGCACCTACGCGGGAACGGACGTCGTGCGCCTGCGCGGCTCGGTCGTCCCCGAGAACACGCTCGCGCGGAACGGCGCGGAGCGGCTCTGGGAGCTCCTCCAGCGGGAGGAGCCGGTGCGGGCGCTCGGCGCGCTGACCGGCGGCCAGGCCGTGCAGATGGTGAAGGCGGGCCTCGACGCGATCTACCTGTCGGGCTGGCAGGTGGCGGCCGACGGCAACCTGGCCGGCAGCACCTACCCCGACCAGAGCCTCTATCCGGCGAACAGCGCGCCGCAGCTCGTGAAGCGGCTGAACAACGCGCTCCAGCGCGCCGACCAGATCGACTGGTCCGAGGGACGCAACGGCACGCACTGGTTCGCGCCGATTCTCGCGGACGCCGAGGCGGGCTTCGGCGGCCCGCTCAACGCGTACGAGCTGATGCGCTCGATGATCGAAGCGGGCGCCGGCGGCGTGCACTACGAGGACCAGCTCGCGTCCGAGAAGAAGTGCGGTCACCTCGGCGGCAAGGTGCTCGTGCCGACCGCGCAGTTCGTGCGCACGCTGAACGCTGCGCGCCTGGCGGCCGACGTGCTCGACGTGCCGACGTTGCTCGTCGCACGAACCGATGCCCTCTCGGCCGCCCTCCTGACGAGCGACGTCGACGAGTACGACCGCGACTTCGTCACCGGCGAGCGCACGTCGGAGGGCTTCTTCCGCGTCCGCGACGGCATCGACGCCGCGATCGCGCGCGGGCTCGCGTACGCGCCGTACGCCGACATGCTCTGGTGCGAGACGTCGACGCCGGACATCGGCGAGGCGAAGGCGTTCGCCGACGCAATTCACGAGAGGTTCCCGGGCAAGCTGCTCGCGTACAACTGCTCGCCGTCGTTCAACTGGCGCAAGCATCTCGACGATGCGACGATCGCGAGCTTCCAGCGGCAGCTCGGAGAGTGGGGCTACAAGTTCCAGTTCATCACGCTCGCCGGATTCCACTCGCTGAACGCGGCGATGTTCGAGCTGGCGAAGGGATACGCGGCGGACTCGATGACCGCGTACGTGGAGCTGCAGGAGCACGAGTTCGCGCTCGAGGAGTCGGGCTACACGGCGACGCGCCACCAGCGCGAGGTCGGCGCGGGGTACTTCGACCTCGTCACGCAGGCCGTGTCGCCGGACAGCGAGACACTCGCGCTCAGGGGCTCCACCGAAGAGGCGCAATTCAAGGCAGGAACGCCTGCCTGAGCCGTCTGAGCCGCGAGAGGAGCCGGCCTCGGACGCGTACACTCGTCTTGGAGTGACGCTCGACACCACCAAGGCCGACGACATCGCGCTCGTGATCGAAGAGGCGATCGTCTCCGGGGAGCTCGCCCCCGGGACGGTCCTCCGGCAGGAGCAGCTGTCCGAGCAGTTCAACGTCTCGCGCACGCCTGTACGGGAGGCGCTGCGGCGGCTTGCCGCGCTCGGGCTCGTGTCCTTCGTGCCGAACCGCGGCGTGCGCGTGCGGACGATCTCGCGCGAGGAGCTGCACGAGGCGTTCATGGTGCGCGCGGAGCTCGAGTCGCTCGCGACCGAGGTCGCGGCGACGAAGATCACCCCGGAAGAGCTCGACGAGCTCGACCGTTGCGAGCAGAGCTTCGCCAAGATCTCGCAAGAGCTGCGCTCGCGCGAGCCCGGCGACGAGCGGCGCTCGATCATGGGCGACTGGGTGCGGGGCAATCACGCGTTCCACGACATCATCTATCGGGTTGCCGGCCTCCCTCTCGTCGAGCAGATGGCGAAGAGTGCACGGCGCACGTTCTCCGGCCCCGCGGTGTGGGCGCCGGGCGACCATTCGCTCGACGGGCTCTATCTGAAGAACGCCGAGCAGCACCGGGCGATCAAGCAGGCCCTTGCGGCCGGCAGCGCGGCCGGTGCCCGGGCGCTGGCACGCGAGCACGTGCTCTCGTCGTTCACGCTGCTCGAGACGATCCTCGAGCAGGTCGGCGCCCAGCCGCGCGACTGGCAGCGGGCCCGCGGCGCCCGAACGCGTAGCTGAGACACCCTGGCTACGATCGGCTTCTGATGGAGATGGAGCCGCTCTACAAGCCACACGGCGTCGAGGAACGCTGGCAGCGCGCATGGGAAGGGGAAGGCCTCTACCACGCCGACCCCGAGGCGCCCGGCGAGACCTACGTGATCGCCATCCCGCCGCCGAACGTGACGGGTGCGCTGCACATGGGACACGCGCTCAACGGGACGATCCAGGACGTGCTCATCCGCTGGCACCGGATGCGCGGCTTCAACACGCTGTGGCAGCCCGGCTACGACCATGCGGGCATCGCGACGCAAGCGGCCGTCGAGCGGGAGCTGCGCAAAGAGGGCACGTCACGGCTGGAGCTGGGCCGCGACGCGTTCGTCGAGCGCGTCTGGGAGTGGCTGCACGAATACGGCGGCATCATCATGAGCCAGTTCCGGCGGCTTGGCTGCTCGCTCGACTACGAGCGCGAGCGCTTCACGATGGACGACGGATACGTGCGCGCGGTGATGCGCTTCTTCGTGCACCTCTACGAGCGCGGGTGGATGTTCCGCGACAACCGCATCGTCAACTGGTGCACCGACTGCGGCACGACCGTCTCGGATCTCGAGGTGGAGCACATCGACGTCGACGACACGTTGACGTACGCGCGGTATGCGCTTGCCGACGGAGACGGCTTCGTCACGATCGCGACCGCGCGTCCCGCGACGATCCTCGCCGACGTCGCCCTCGCCGTGCACCCGGACGACGAGCGCTACAAGGCGCTGATCGGCAAGGACGTGATCGTGCCCGTCGTGGGGCGGAAGGTGCCCGTCATCGCCGACGAGCGCGTCGACCCGACGTTCGGAACGGGCGCGCTAAAGATCACGCCCGGTCACGACCCGACGGACTTCGAGATCGGCCGAGACCACGGGCTGCCGGAGCTGACGGTGATCGGCTTCGACGGTCGCATCACGGGCGACGTGCCGGACGACTTCCGCGGACTGACCGAGGCCGAGGCGGCGGAACGCGTCGTCGCTTGGCTGAAGGAGCACGACCAGCTCGAGAAGCGCGAGCACTACCGGCACGCGGTTGGGCATTGCGACCGCTCCGGCACGCGCATTCAGCCGCTCGTGATGCTCCAGTGGTGGTGCGCAATGGACGACCTCGCCCGGCCCGCGATCGAGGCGATCGATTCCGGCCGCGTGCGCTTTCACCCGCCGGTGCACGGGCGAGTTGCCTCCGACTGGTTGAAGGCGATCCGCCCGTGGAACGTGTCGCGGCAGCTGTGGTGGGGTCATCAGCTGCCGATCTGGTACTGCCCCGACGGACACGTGACGTGCGCGGAGACAGAGCCCACCGCCTGCGCCGTGTGCGGGTCGCCGGAGTTGACGCGCGACCCGGACGTACTCGACACGTGGTTCTCGTCGGCGCTCTGGCCGTTCGCGACGCTCGGCTGGCCGGACGACACGCCCGAACTGCGGCGCTACTACCCGGGCGACGTCAACTCGACCGGGCGCGACATCATCTTCCTCTGGGTCAACCGGATGGTGATGGCCGGCATCGAGCTGATGGGCGACATTCCGTTCCGCGACGTGATCATCCACTCGACGATCCTGGCCTCCGACGGCCAGCGCATGTCGAAGAGCAAGGGCACCGGGCTCGATCCGGTGGAGCTGATCGAGCAGCACGGCGCAGACGCAACGCGGTACGGCTTGCTGAAGATGTCGTCGACGCAGGACGTGCGATTCACGCCGGTGCCGATCGAGGAGGGCCGCCGGCTCGCGAACAAGTTGTGGAACGCGAGCCGCCTGCTCCTGATGAGCGGCGGGGACGAGGTCGAGGCGCGACCGAAGTCGCTCGAGGAGCGATGGATCCTGGCGCGCATCGATGCGACGCGCAGCGAGATCGAGCGCGACTTCGAGACGTACGACTTCTCGCATGCGGTCGACCGTCTCTATCACCTGACGTTCGACGACTTCTGCGATTGGTACCTCGAGTCGATCAAGCCGCGGCTCGGGGAGGCGGACGTGAAGGCGACGGCGTTTGCGGCACTCGAGCGGCTGCTCGAGCTGTTGCACCCCGTGCTCGCGCACGTGACTGAGGAGATCTGGTCGCACCTGCCGGCGCGCGAGGGACGGTTGATCGTCGCGCCGTGGCTCCAGCCGGATGCGTCGTACGCCGCCGATGTCGATGCGCTCGTGCGTGTGCAAGAGGCGGCGGAGCGGTTCCGGCGCAGCGGCGTGGTGACGCCGCTCGACGGCGACGAGAAGCGGATCTTCGACGCGGTGGTGAAGCCGGAGCGCGCGAAGGGCAACGGCGCCGGGCGGCTCGAGGAGGAGGTCGCGCGCCTCGAGGGCGAGATCGCGCGTAGCGAGAAGATGCTGTCCAACGAGCGTTTCGTGGCAAACGCGCGCGCGGAGGTCGTCCAGGCCGAGCGCGAGAAGCTCGAGCGCTATCGGCGCGAGCTTGACGCAATCCGCAACTGACTGGGTCGCTTCGCTCAGCCCGTGGCCGGCGGACGGCTTCGGGGTCGAGCGGATGCGCAGACTGCTCGCCGAGCTCGGCGACCCGCAACTGCGGTATCCGGCGGTGCACGTCGTCGGCACGAACGGCAAGTCGACGACGACGCGGATGACGGAGGCGTTGCTCACCGACGCGGGCTTGTCCGTCGGGGCGTACGTCTCGCCGCACGTGCGCGGGTGGAGCGAGCGGATCCGCATCGGCAATGCGGACGCAGACTTCGAGCGCTCGCTCGCGGGGGTCAGACCCCAGGCCACGGCTCTGCAGGCCACGCAGTTCGAAGCCCTGACCGCAGCGGCCCTGCTCGCGTTCGCTGACGCAGGCGTCGACGTGGCGGTCGTCGAGGCGGGCCTCGGCGGCCGGCACGACGCGACGAACGTCCTGCAGTCGCGGGTCGTCGTGCTCACGAACGTCGCGCTCGACCACATGGACGTGCTCGGCGACACCCGTGAGGCGATCGCGGCAGAGAAGCTCGCGGTCGTCCAACCGGGCGTGACGGTCGTGCTCGCGGAGCCGGAATGGCAGGCGCTCGCGGAGGAGAACGGCGCCGCGAAGGTCGTCCTGACCTCCGCGAGCAACCTGGGGCTCGCGCTCGCAGCGGCCGAGGCCTTCCTTGGCGCGCCGGTCGAGGCCGGATCGGCCGCTGACGTCGCCCTGCCCGGCCGGCTCGAGCGCCGGAGCGAGAGTCCGCTCGAGATCTGGGACGGCGCGCACAACCTCGCCGGGGTCGCCTACCTCCTGCCGCGCGTGCCGGTGCGCGAATACGTGCTCGTGAGCGCGATCCTCGAGGACAAGCGGCCGGAGCTGATGCTCGAGGCCCTTTCGGTGCTCGGGAGCACGCTCGTGGCCACGCAGTCATCGAATAGCCGCTCGCTTCCCGCAGGGGAACTCGCTGCCCGCGCCGAACGGTACTTCGACCATGTCGAGATCGTTGCCGATCCGGTCGAAGCCCGGCGACGCGCGGTGGCCCTGGCGGGCCCCGACGGCGCCGTCCTCGTCTCAGGCTCCCTCTATCTTCTCAGCGACCTCAGTGGCTCCCGCTAGACGCCATACCGTGAGCGACAAGGCCAGTGTCTTCGCCCTGGCCGCGTTCGTCCTGCTCGCGATCGTCGGCGGCGCGTTTGCCGCGGGGTATCTAATAGGCAGGATGCTCCTGTGATCTCCAGCACGTTCGGCAGCACGCACGACTTCTTCAGCTCCGGCACGTGGCTCGTGATCCGGAACCTGATGCTGTTCTTCGCCGCGGTGTTCTGGCTCGCGTTCGCCTACTGGGTCTACAAGGACGCGCGCCGGCGGATCGAGGATCCGTGGCTCGTCGGCATGGCGACGCTGCTCGGGCTCCTGCCGCCGTACGTCGGGCCGTTCATCTACATGCTGTTCCGCCCGCCGGAGTACCTCGAGGACGTGCGCGAGCGCGAGCTCGAGATCAAGGCGATGGAGGACAGGCTCTCGAAGCGCGACCTGCACTGCCCGGTGTGCCGCAGCGAGGTGGACGCGAGCTTCCTCGTGTGCCCGATCTGCACGACGAAGCTGAAGCAGTCGTGCACGACGTGCAAGGCGCCCCTCGAGGCGCTCTGGCAGGTGTGCCCGTTCTGTGAGACGCCGATCGAGCCGGCAGCGGTCGCGATGCCGTCGCTGCGGCCGGGCCGCAGTCGTCGGCGCTCCGAGTAGCTGCGCCGACTACACTGCGCCGCCGTGGCAGTCCAGCAGACGCTCATCCTGATCAAGCCCGACGCCGTGCGGCGCCGGCTCGCCGCCGAGATCCTCGGCCGGATCGAGGCGCGCGGGTTCTCGGTGCGTGCGGGGAAGCTCCTGACGGCGAGCCGCGAGCTCGGCCAGACGCACTACGCGGAGCACGCCGAGAAGCCGTTCTTCGGGGAGCTCGTCGACTTCATCACGTCGGGCCCCACGTGGGCGCTCGTCGTCGAGGGTGAGGGCGCGATCGCGACGATGCGCAAGACGATCGGTGCGACGAACCCCGCCGACGCGGATCCGGGCACGATTCGCGGCGACCTCGCGATGTCGATGCCAGACAACCTCGTGCACGGCTCCGATTCGCCGGAATCCTCCGAGCGCGAGATCGCGCTCTGGTTCTCCGCCGATGAGCTCGTCTGAGCCCGACTCCGTCGAGATCAATCGCGAGCACTGGACGCGGTCGAACGAGCGGTGGGGCGATGCGAAGGCACTCGACTCATGGCTTGCGCCGGAGATCAGCTGGGGGACGTGGGGGGTCCCCGAGTCTGAGCTGCACGCGCTGCCGGACGACCTAGCAGGCCTCGACGTCGTCGAGCTCGGCTGCGGCGTCGCGTACTTCTCTGCGTGGCTCGCTCGCCGCGGCGCGCGGCCGGTGGGTGTCGACCCGACGCCGGCGCAGCTCGAGACGGCGCGGCGCTGCCAGCGCGAGACCGGCATCGACTTCCCGCTCGTCGAGGCGTACGGGGAAGAGGTGCCGCTGCCCGATGCGTCGTTCGACCTCGTGCTCTCGGAGTACGGCGCGTCGATCTGGGCCGACCCGTATCGGTGGATTCCGGAGGCGGCGCGCCTCTTGCGCCCGGGTGGGGTGCTCGTCTTCATGCGCAACTCGACGCTTTCGATCCTGTGCGGGCCCGATGTCGGCTCCGTGGGAAAGGAGCTCGTGCGGCCGCAGTTCGGGATGCTCCGGTTCGACTGGCGGGAGGAGGACGGCGGGATCGAGTTCCATCTCGGTCACGGCGACTGGGTTCGCGTGTTGCGCGCGCACGGCTTCGAGATCCTGGACTTGATCGAGATCCAGGCTCCCGCGGATGCGGAGACGCACGAGTTCTACGACTTCGTGCCGGCTGCGTGGGCGAAGCAGTGGCCGAGCGAGGAGATCTGGGTCGCGCGCAAAGCTGCGTCCCGGTGAGCGTTCCGCCTGCGCCGCCGCTGCTCCTGGCGTCGACATCGCCGCAGCGGCGCGTGATCCTCAAGCAGCTGGGCATTCCCTTCGACGTCGTCGCGCCGCGCTACGAGGAGGTGAATCCGCCCGAGGCGGATGCGGCTGCGCTCGTGTGCGAGCACGCGCGTGGCAAGGCGGAGTCGGTCGCCGGCGAGGCGGACGGGCGTCCGGTGCTCGGGGTCGACACCACTGTTGCGCTGGGCGGGCGGATCTACGGCAAGCCGGCCGACGCGGGCGCTGCCGAGCAGATGCTCGAGGAGCTGTCGGGACAGACGCACGCCGTGATGTCGGGGCTCTGCTTGATCACGCCCGGCTGGGAGGTCGTCGAGGTGGCGACGACCCTCGTCACGTTCCGCAGGCTGACGCCGCGGGAGCTCGGTCTCTACGTCGCAACCGGCGAGTGGGAGGGGCGCGCCGGCGGGTATGCAATCCAGGGGCTCGGTGCCGCGCTCGTGGAGCGGGTCGAAGGTGACTACCTGAACGTCGTCGGCCTGCCGGGAGCCCTGCTCGTACGGCTCCTCGCGGAGCACTTCGCCGGCGTCTACGGCTTCGGCTAGCCCTTCCGGCCAGGCCTCCCGCCGCTCCGCGCCCGCCAGCACTAGTCGTACCGACCACGTCCGCGCGGTACCTGGCCCGGTGCCTGACCCCGCTCTTCGAGGCGCGCCTGCGCCGGGCCTGCCGATTCGGGGCCCGTCGGAGTGGGGCGCGGCTCGCCCGCGGCGATGAAGTCGGCGTACGCTTGCCGCGCGAGCTCGCGGCGGCGGGCGAACTGGACGAGCGTCCACCGGGTGTCGAGGAACGGCGGCGGCTGCTCCTTCCCGAGCACCGCCCGGTGGCTGCTCCACCGCCACTCGACGGCCTCCTGCACCATGCCGGCGCGGGACGGGTTCAGGACGACGTATCGCGACACCTGCAGCAGGTACGGCTCGGTGTCGACGAGCGAGGCATGGAACCTCCCCTGGAACAGGTGGCCGACGTATCCATGCCGCCGGTTGAACGCCTGGGCGTACTGCCCATTCAGGATCTGCATCCCACGCGAGATCGTGAACGCGGGAACGTCGATGACGAGATGCACGTGATTCGTCATCAGGCAGTACGCGATGCACCGCCACCCGAGCTTCTTCGACACCTTCGCGAGCAGCGCGAGGAACCGCTCGCGGTCGTAGTCGTCGACGAAGATCGGCTGCCGCCGGTTCCCGCGGCACGTGATGTGGCGCACGCCCTCCGACTGGTCTCGCCGCCGCCGCGCCATGACCCGACCGTACGCGCCAAACCGTCACGAGAGACACAAAAGAAAGAGCCGCGGCTCACGGCCGCGGCTCTTCTTCCTATCGGGGTGCCGAGATTCGAACTCGGGACCTCTCCGACCCGAACGGAGCGCGCTACCAGGCTGCGCTACACCCCGGACAGCGACCTAGGGTACCCAAGCCTCAGAGACGCCGGTGCACGATCGCGGTGCACGCGTCCTCGACGTAGTCGAGCCCGGACTCCCCGGCGACGCGACGGGCCTCCGGCGAGACGATGCCGAGCTGGAGCCAGAGCGCGCCGGCGCCGGCCGCGACGGCTTCCCGCGCGACCTCGCCGCAGTGCTCCGGGCGGCGGAACACGTCCACGAGGTCGACGGGCTCCCCGATCTCCGCGAGCGACGCGACGCAGCGCAGCCCGAGTACCTCGGCCCCGGCGAGCGGATTCACCGGCACGACCCGGTAACCGGCCCGCAGAAGGTACGCAATCACGCCGTAGCTGGGCCGCGCCGGATCCGGCGACGCGCCGACGACCGCGATCGTCCGAGCCTCGCGCAGGATCTCCTCGGGCGACCTCACGATGCCGAGCGTACCCGCACTATCCTCGCCGCATGGCCGAGCCTCTGACGCACGCCGACTGGCTCGCCGGCGTTCCCGCCCTTCTGGCCGAGACGGCCACGTCCTGGGGTCTGACCCTCGGACAGGCGTATCCGCCGGGCGCCGCGGGCCACGCGGTCCGGGCAGAGCTGCCCGACGGCACGCCGGCCGTGCTGAAGCTGTCCAACCCGCACCGGGAGTCGCTGCAGGAGGCCGATGCGCTGGAGCGCTGGGACGGCGACGGCGCCGTGCGGCTGCTCGAGCGGGACGACACGCACAACGCGATGCTGCTCGAGCGTTGCGAGCCCGGCACGTTCCTGTCCCACTCGGACGACGCGCTCGGCGTGCTGATCGGCCTGCTGCCGCGCCTCTGGAAGAGCGGCGCCGGCTTCAACACCCTGGAAGACGAAGCGTCGATCTGGGCCTACGACGTCGCACGCAACGTCCGAGACGCGACGCTCCGAGACGCGGCGCTCCACTACCTGCGCGTCCTCCCGGCGACCCAGGGCGAACAGGTGCTGCTCCACCAGGACATGCACGGGGACAACGTTCTCGCCGCGCAACGCGAGCCGTGGCTCGTGATCGATCCGAAGCCGCTCGCAGGCGAGCGCGAGTTCTCCGTCGCGCCGATCGTCCGCTCCTCCGAGCTGGGCCACTCGAAGCGCGACGCGCTGCACCGCCTCGACAGGCTGACCGCGGAGCTCGGGCTCGACCGGGACCGCGCGCTCGGCTGGACGGTCGCGCAGACGGCCGCCTGGTCGGGCGGCAGCGACTACGTCGACGTGCACATCCAGACGGTTCGCTGGCTCCTGGAGGACGCATGACCGTCCGCGCCGTCCTCTTCGACGTCGACTTCACGCTCGCCAAGCCGGGCCCGGCGCTCGGGCCCGAGGGCTACGTGCGCGCCGGCCGGCAGCACGGCCTCACGCTCGACCCATCTCAATTCGATGCCGCGCGCGAGGCGGCGCTCGAACATCTGGAGCGGCATCCGGAGCTCGACCACGACGACGAGATCTGGTTCGCGTTCACCGAGCGGATCGTCCTCGGCATGGGCGGCACGCAGCCCGCGTCGTACGCGTGCGCCGTCGACATCACGCGCGGCTGGGAGCTGCACGAGAACTTCGAGCTTTACGAAGACACGGCATCCGTGCTCGACGAGCTGCGCCGCGCCGGCCTGAAGATCGGCCTGCTCACGAACTCGTCCCGCGACGTGCACGCCTTCGCAATCCACCACGGGCTCCACGTCGACGCCGCGGTCGGCTCCTTCCACCACGGAAAGACGAAGCCGCACGAATCGATCTTCCGCGCCGTGCTGGAGCTGCTCGACGTCGAGCCGGACGACGCGGTGATGGTCGGCGACACGATCGAGGACGACATCGAGGGAGCGCACGCTCTCGGGATGCGCGCGATCCTCGTCGACCGCCTCGGCCGCCACCCGGAGTACGAAGGCCGCCTCGACGACCTCTACGGGCTGCCCGCCGCGCTCGGTCTCCAGGGGCCGTCCGCATAGACTGACGTTCGTGGCAGCCTGGCTCGTCTGGTCGATCGCAGCCGTTGCACTCGTCGTCGGGGAGATCCTGACACCGGGACTGTTCTTTCTCGGGCCGGTCGCTCTGGCGGCGGTCGCGAGCGCTGTCGCCTCGCTCTTCGGCGCCTCGCTGTGGCTGCAGCTGATCGTCTTCGCCGCCTCGTCCTTCGCCTCACTCGGCCTGCTGCGCCCGATCGCCCGGCGGCATCTCAGCATGCCCCACGCGATCCGCACCGGCTCGGCCGCACTCGTCGGTGCCCCTGCGGTCGTCGTGCAGCGCGTCGACGCCAACGGTGGCCTCGTTCGCATCGGCGGCGAGGAGTGGTCGGCGCGGGCGTTCATGCCCGACCAGGTGCTCGAGCCCGGCCTGCGGGTCGAGGTCGCCGAGATCGAGGGCGCAACTGCGCTCGTCTATGAATAAAGGAGCCTGAATGATCGCTTGGATCATCGTCGCCGTCGTCGCCGTGATCGTGCTCACCGTCCTCGCACGCACCGTTCGGATCGTCCCTCAAGCGCGCGCTGCCGTCGTCGAGCGGCTCGGCCGCTACTCCCGCACGCTGTCGCCCGGGCTCGCCCTCGTCGTACCGTTCATCGACCGCATCCGGCCGATGATCGACCTGCGTGAGCAGGTCGTCTCGTTCCCGCCGCAGCCGGTGATCACCGAGGACAACCTCGTCGTCAACATCGACTCCGTCATCTACTTCCAGGTGACGGATGCGAAGTCCGTGACCTACGAGATCGCGAACTACATCCAGGCGATCGAGCAGCTCACCGTCACGACGCTGCGCAACGTGATCGGCGGCATGGCGCTCGAGAAGACGCTCACCTCGCGCGATGAGATCAACGCCCAGCTGCGCGGCGTCCTCGACGAGGCCACCGGCAAGTGGGGCATCCGGGTCAACCGCGTCGAGCTGAAGGCGATCGACCCACCCGCTTCGATCCAGGATTCGATGGAGAAGCAGATGCGGGCCGACCGCGAGAAGCGGGCGACGATCCTCCAGGCCGAGGGCCAGAAGCAGTCCGCGATCCTCACCGCCGAGGGCGAGAAGACGGCTGCGATCCTGCGCGCCGAGGGCCAGCGTCAGGCGGTGATCCTCTCGGCGGAAGGTCAGGCGAAGGCGATCGACACCGTCTTCCGCGCCATCCACGAGGGCAAGCCCGATCCGCAGCTGCTCGCGTACCAGTACCTGCAGATGCTCCCGCAGATCGCGCAGGGCGACTCGAACAAGGTGTGGATCATTCCGAGCGAGTTCCAGCAGGCGATCGGCAAGATCGGCGGCGCGCTCGGCATCGGCGACGAGAAGACGCCGGAGGCGGACAAGACCTAGCAGCCGAGCGTCCGCCGCCAGCTCTCGGTCTGTGCGCCGAGCTCGGGCGCCCGCCCGGGCACCGGCGTGCCGAGGTCGGCCGCTGCTTCGGCGAGCGTCGCGACCGGCCCCACGCAGACGTCTTCGTCGTCGAACACGCGCAGCCAGTGCGCCAGCGCCTCTGACGAGAAGACGCCGGCGAGCTCGCCGGCGAGCGGCTCTTGCTCCTCCGCGTACTGCCGATCGGCGAGCTCGGGACGCCCGATCAGCTCGCAGAGCCGTGCGAAGAACTTCGGCTCGAGCGCACCGACGGTCAGGTGGCGGCCGTCCGCCGTGGCATAGGTGCGGTAGCAGGCGAGGCCGCCGGTGAGCAGCCGCTGACGCGGATCGCCCGCGAGGCGAAAGCTCGCGAGCCGGTGCGTGCCGTGCGTCATGGAGACGGTGAGTCGCGCACCCGCGCCGCCGCTGCGCTCGCGCGCAAGCAGCGCCGCGAGGATCTCGTTCACCGCGCCGAGCGAGCCGGCGGCGAGGTCGGCCACCGGCACCGGCGGCCAGCCGGGAGCCGTGTCGTGGAGCACGCCCGCCCAGCCCTGGTAGTTCAGGTCGTGTCCGGCGCGCTGCTCGTGGCGTCCCCCGGCTCCGAAGCCCGTGATCGAACAGACCACGGCCCGCTCGGGCAGGTCCTGGGGTCTGACCCCCAATCGCGCGAGGACGCCGGGCCGGAACGTCTCGAGCACGACGTCCGCCCGCCCGAGCAGCGCGCGCAGGAACGGCGCCTCGCCGGGCAGGTCGCAGACGACCGACTCCTTGCCCGCGTTCAGGGCGTCGTGCCAGCCAGGCGCCGTCTCCCGCATCGGGTCGCCGCCCGGCTGCTCCACCCGCACGACGCGAGCGCCCAGCCGCAGCAGCTCCGTCGTCGCGAAGGCGCCCGGGAGATAGCGGGTGAGGTCGACGACGAGGATCCCCTCGAGCGGCCGCTGCATGCGGCCCGAACCTACCAGTACCTTTCGACGGCCTTGGTCGAGCGTTCGGCAGGAGCGGAGGAGAAGCGGCGTCTGATCCTCGACGCCGCCGTCAGGGTGTTCGCGCACAAGGGCTTCCACACCTCGCGCGTCGGCGACATCGCCGAGGAGGCGGGCGTCGCGCACGGACTGCTCTATCACTACTTCGCCTCGAAGGACGAAGTGCTCGACACGATCTTCCGCGAGACGTGGAGCGAGTTGCTGACAGAGATCGACGAGATCGAGGCGTCGCCGGAATCCGCCCGCGACCAGTTGCAGCGCGTCGCATCGCGGCTGCTCGGCGGCTGGCGCGAGCATCCCGACGTCATCCGCGTGCTCGTGCGTGAGATCGCGCGTAGCGCCGAGGTGCAGCAGCGCATCGGCGAGCTCGTGAAGCCGATCGAGTCGATCCAGCGGATCATCGCGCGCGGCCAGCAGACGGGCGAGTTCCGCGACGACTTCGACTCGCGCCTCGCCGGGATTGTCTTCTACGGCGGCATCGAGGAAGTGCTGAGCGGCTGGGTCCTCGGCCAGATCCCCGACGGCGAAGATGCGGTCGAGGCCGCCGAGCGCACCCTCATCGACGTCGTGTGCGCCGGCTTCGCCGCGACGCCGGCGCCGACCGTCGAGTACTAGTCGCGACCGAGCAGCTCGGCGAAGCGCGCGACGCCGACGTTTCCGCCGGACACGATCACGCCGACGCGTCCGCCCTGCGCATCGATGCGTCCGGCAAGGAGAGCCGCGACGCCGATCGCCCCGCTCGGCTCGGTCACGATCTTCAGCCGGTCGAAGAGGAACGCCATCGCGTCGATGATCTCGGCGTCGCTGACGGTGACGATCTCGTCGACGTTGCGCAGGTTCACCTCGAACGTCAGCTCGCCGGGCTCGGACGCCTGCAGCCCGTCGGCGATCGTGCGGGGCACCCCGCCGTTGATGCGCTTCCCGGCTTGGAGCGAGCGTCGCGTGTCGTCGCCCGTCTCCGGTTCGACCCCGACCACGCGCATCTCGGGCCTCACTCCTTTCGCGACCGTCGAGCAACCCGCCATCAGCCCGCCTCCGCCGACAGGCGCGACGAGCAGATCGAGATCGACGACATCGTCGAGCAGCTCGAGCGCCGTCGTTCCCTGGCCGGCCATCACAAGCGGATCGTCGTACGGCCGCACGAGCTCGAGGCCGCGCTCGGACGCGAGTTGCGCGCCGATGTCCTCGCGGCTCTCGGTCCAGCGGTCGTAGCTCACGATCTCAGCGCCGTACCCACGCGTTGCGTCCACCTTGGCGGTCGGCGCGTCTTCCGGCATGAGGATGGTCGCGTGCGTGCCAAGGAGGCGCGCGGCGATCGCAACGGCCTGAGCGTGGTTGCCCGACGAGTAGGCGAGCACGCCCCGCGAACGGACGTCATCGTCGAGCGACGCGATCTTGTTGTACGCGCCGCGGAACTTGAAAGCGCCGCCGCGCTGAAAGCACTCCGCCTTGACGTGCACCGAGGCGCCGACCATGCCGTCGAGCGTGCGTGAGGTGAGGACCGGTGTCCTGGTCGCGACGCCATCGAGCACGCCGGCTGCGGCACGCACGTCTTCGAGCCCGATCATCAACGGCACGGAGTCTCTCGAGGGCGCAGGAGACCGAAGCCCCACAGCTTGCCGTCGACGACGTAATACGCAGTGCGCACGGCGTGCGCGTCGCTCACCAGTGCCTCGTAGCCGGTGCAGGCCACCGGGATGAGCGTCCCGGCGAGCTGCGTCACCTGCGACTGCACCGCACCGAGTTGCAGGCCGTTCGGCGCCCGCCAGCCCTCGGGCTGCCACAGCGTGTAGACGGCGGCCACCTGCCCGGCGGCCAACTCGACGCCGAGCCCTTGCTGCTCGAAGGGTCGGTACGTGAAGTACCAGGTCGTGCGCACGCAGCCCTGACACACGCCGTAGCGGTGACCGAGCGCGGCACGCACGCCGGCCGCCGTCTCGCCGAGACGAACGCCGGCAAGCGAACGGCCGGGCACCAGAGCCCCCGACTGAGGTAGGGCGGCGGATGCCATAGGCGCGAGCGAGAGAGCAGCGACTGCTGCGCAAGCGAGGGCGCGACTCATATGCTCGGCAGTATGCCGCTCTGGGAATCCCTGGCCGGGCTTCGTGTGGCCGTCGACCACTACGACCTCGAGCGCCGAGAGCTCGCGCTCCCGAACGGATGGACGCGGGTCACGACGACGGTCGCGCTGCACGGCGACGGGGCGACGGGCCACGGCGAGGACGTCACGTACACGGCGCCCGATCACGATCACGTTCCCGACGGCCTCACGCTCGCCGGCACCTGGACACTCGACGACCTTTCGCGACGTCTGGACGAGCTGACATTGTGGGGCGGAAGCGCGGACGACCATGCGGCGATCGACTATCGCCGCTGGGCGTTCGAGAGCGCGGCACTCGATCTCGCGCTTCGCCAGGCACGCACGTCGCTCGCGGACGTCGTCGCGCGGCCGTACCGCCCGGTGCGCTTCGTCGCATCGACGCGATCCGAGATCGAGCCGTACCTCGAGCTGTACCCGAACCTCGAGTTCAAGCTCGACGCGGGCGAGGACTGGGACAGGCCGCTCATGCAGCGGCTCGCGTCGTACGATCGCGTTCGGGTGATCGACCTGAAGGCCTACTACCGCGGGACGAGCGTCGATCTCGCTCCCGACCCAGAGCTCTACCGCGCTGTCGTCGAATGCTTCCCCGACGCCGTGATCGAGGACGCCGCGCTCGACGACGGCTTCCGCGAGGCGCTCGCCGGGGCCGAAGACCGGCTCAGCTTCGACGCGCCCATCCACTCCCTCGCCGACCTCGACGATCTGCCGCTCGAGCCGCGCTGGCTGAACGTGAAGCCTTCGCGCTTCGGCACCGTCCGCAAGCTCGTCGAGTGCATCGGGGCCTGCGAGGAGCGCGGCATTGCGATGTACGGGGGCGGCCAGTTCGAGCTCGGAGCCGGCCGCCGCCAGATCCAGCGGCTCGCGAGCCTCTTCTACGCCGACGGTCCGAACGACGTCGCGCCCTCGGAGTACAACGACGGCGGCGCGCGTCCCGGCCTCGCGACGAGCCCGCTGCCGGCTCCCGAGGGACCGGGCTTTTGACCGTCGATCTCTTCGGTGCGGAGCTCGTTCCCGGCAACGAGCGCGACGGCTATGCCTCCCGCGAGCTCGAGCTCGGCCCGTCACTCGGCGCAACCGGCTGGGGCGGCACGATCTACGAGCTGAGCCCGGGCGAGCGGATCTGCCCGTACCACTGGCATGCCGCCGAGGAGGAGTGGCTTCTCGTACTGACCGGCAGGCCGACGCTCCGCGAGCCCGACGGCGAGCAGGTGCTGCGCCCGTGGGACGTCGCCGTGTTCCGGCGCGGGCCCGCCGGCGCGCACGAGGTGCGAAACGACACGGCCGAGCCGGTGAGGGTGCTGATGCTCTCGACGATCGCGAATCCCGAGATCTGCGTGTATCCCGACAGCGGCAAGATCGGCGCGTGGCACCGCGGCGAGGACGGCACGATTCGCGGACTGCGCAACCGGCCGGAAGCGAACATCGACTACTACGACGGTGAGAAGTGAGCGAGGTCTTCAACCTGCTCGACGGCGCGCTCGATCGCGAGGAAGAGAAGCCCGGCTACCGGAACAGGCGCACGCAGGTTGGCGCCCGCCTCGGCGCCGAGCTGCTCGGCGCGACCGTGTACGAGACGCCTCCGGGCGAGAAGCTCTGGCCGTACCACTGGGAGCTCGGCTGCGAGGAGTTCCTCGTCGTCGTCTCCGGCCTGCCGACCCTGCGCACACCCGACGGCGAGCGCACGCTCGAGCCCGGCGACGTCGTCGCCTTCCCGGAGGGGGAGTCCGGCGCGCACCAGCTCTGGAACGACTCCGACGAGCCGTTCCGCGTGCTCATCGGCTCGACGAAGCCGGGCGGCGTCTACGCGGCCGGCTACCCGGACAGCGGCAAGCTACTCGTCGACGCCCCATCACACGGACTGCGCAAGATGCTGCGCGACGCCCCCGAGCTCGACTACTGGGACGGCGAATAGCGTTAGCGGAACGCGCTCTCGCCGGTGAGCGCCTGCCCGACGACGAGCGTGTGCACCTCGTGCGTGCCCTCGTAGGTCAGCACCGACTCGAGGTTGTTCATGTGGCGGATCACCGGGTACTCGAGCGTGATGCCGTTGCCGCCG
>JAOPYX010000167.1 GCA_025964535.1 Actinomycetes bacterium
AAGCCGTTGGTGTCCTTCGCGGCCTGCTTTTCCTCCTGCTGCCCGGTCCTGACCTGCGCGGTGGCGGGGAGTAGCGGCTGGACCTCTGCGACGAGCTGGGCCGGCGTCACATTCGGCTTGCCGGCGATGCCGATCGAGTCGAGCTGGCCCTGCTTGTGGAAGATCCGCTGCGCGGTCGGCAGGTCGAAGATCGCGAGCGTCGCGCCCCCGAGCGAGCTGAGGCCCCCGAAGCGCACGAGACCGGTGATGCGAAACCGCTGGAGCGGACCGCGCGTGAGCACGCCGATCGAGTCGCCAACCTTGAAGTGCTTGGTCGACGCCGTCTTCGTGTCGATTGCGATCTGCTGCGACCCGTTGGGCCAGCGGCCTTCGGTGAGGACGAGCGGGTTGAAGCGCTGGTCGCTGCGCGGATCGACGCTGAAGGCGAGATCGGGGGCGCCGCCGCGTGAGACCACCTTGTTGTCGCGGCCCACGAGCTTCGCCTGGTCGGAGATGCCGCCCTCGGCGACCTGTACGCCCGGCAGGCTTCGCACACGTGCGAGCAGCGATTCCGGCAGCGACGGCAGTACGACGTTGTTGTTCGCGTTGCCGCCGATCGCGCTCTTGCCGGTGATCACGGCGTCCGTGTTCTTGTAGACCTGCGTGAAGACGGTGCCGAATGCGGCCTTGATCGTGTCGGTCAACACGTACGTGCCGCTGATCATCGCGACGCCGAGCACGATCGCAACCGCGGTGAGCGCGGCACGGAGCTTGCGGCCGAGCAGGCCTTTGAGAGCGACGCCGATCACGAGCTGAGGGTGCTCATGACCTCGAGCACCTCGGCCGCCGTCGCGCCACGCCGTTCCTGGACGATGAGACCGTCCGCCAAGAAGAGGACGCGGTCGGCGATGGCGGCTGCACGGGGCTCATGCGTGACCATCACCGTCGTCTGGCCATAGGCGTTCACGGAGTTGCGCAGCAGCTCGAGGATCTCGCCGCCGGTCTTCGAGTCGAGGTTGCCGGTGGGCTCGTCCGCGAACAGGATCGTCGGACGCGAGACGAGTGCGCGCGCGAGCGCGACGCGCTGCTGCTGGCCGCCCGAGAGCTCGGACGGGCGATGCGATCGACGGTCGACGAGGCCGGTCTGCTCGAGCAGCTCGTCGAGCCAGCGCTGGTCAGGCTTCTCGCCTGCGATCGAGAGCGGCAGGATCACGTTCTCCTCCGCAGTCAGCATCGGCAACAGGTTGAAGAACTGGAAGACGAAGCCGATGCGCGCACGACGGAGCCGCGTCAGCTTGGAGTCGGCGAGCGTCGTGATCTCCGTCCCGGCAATCGTCACGGTGCCGGCGGACGGCTTGTCGAGCCCCGCGAGGATGTGCATCAGCGTCGACTTGCCGGAGCCGGAGGGCCCCATCACGGCGACGAGCTCGCCGGCCTGCACCTCGATCGAGACGCCGCGGAGCGCGTCGACCGCGGTCGAGTTCTCGCCGTAGCGCTTCGTGATGTCGCGCGCCTCGACGACCGCGCCGTTCGCTTGTGCGGGCGCCGGCACGCCCGATACGTCGATAGCTGTCATGCCCAGGAACCTACCGATGCTTTCGGATTGCGTATATCCGTAAATTCCCGGATGCGTTACGGATCAACGATTTCCCGCGACCAGGAAGCCGACCGCGACGGCGAGATAGACGACGAGCAGCAGAGCGCCTTCCCAGCGACGCGATACCCCGTCCCGAACCATGAACGCGACGACGACCACCGCGCCGGCCATCGCCGCGATTTCCTCCCAGCGGAACGAGAGTGGCAGCGGATGCGCGAAGAAGAGCGACAGGAGCATCACGGCCGGCGTGACGAGCAGCGCCACCTGCGCACTCGAGGAGATGGCGATCTCGCTCGCGAGCTTCATCTTTCCGGCGCGGGCGATGACGATCGCGCCTCCGTGCTCGGCAGCGTTGCCGACGATCGCGACGATCACTGCAGCGATGAAGAACTCGCTTGCGCCGACCGCGTGCGCGAACGAATCAAGCGAGTGCACGAGGGTCTCGCTGACGAACGCGGTCGCCACCGTCGTCACGCCGAGCACGCCAAGGGCCATGGGCAGCGTCCAGGCGCCGGCCGCAGCCTCCTCGCGCTCGGTCTGACGGTGGCGTCGCAGGTTGCGCGTCGTGACCGCGAGATAGAGCGCGAGCAGGAGCACCGCCACGGGGATGGACGCGACGACGGCGGTGTGGCGCTCGGGGCTGCCGGTGTAGCCGAGCACGACCGGCACGAGCAAGGCGAGTACGGCAACGCCGCAGAGCCCGAGCTGTGTGAGCAGCGACCGGCGATCGAGCTCGGCCTTGTCCGGCCCTGCGAGCTGCGCGACGCCGAAGACGAGCAGGATGTTCGAGATCACGCTGCCGGCGAGCGATCCGCGGACGACTTGGGGGAGCCCGTCGTTGATCGCGATCAGCGCGATGATCAGCTCCGGCGCGTTGCCGAAGCTCGCGTTGAGGAAGCCGCCGACACCGGCACCCGTGTGCTCGGCCGCGTGCTCGGTGGCCTCGCCGATGAGCCATGCGAGCGGTACGAGGGCCGCGCCGGCGAGCACGAACATCACCGTGTCGTTCACGTGCGCGAAGTGGCTCAGCGCGATCGTCGCTGGTGCGAGGGCGAGCAACGCCCAGAGGATGCGGCGTGCCACGGCGCCGCTAGCCTAGCCGCCCGTGCTCGAGGCAGTTCTCTTCGACTGGGGTGAGACGCTCATGCATTGGGAGTGGGACCCCGAACGGCTGCAGGTAGGACATGCGGCGGGACTTCGTGCCCTGGGACACGAGCCGCGGCCGGCGCTGACCGAGCGGTTCCGGCAGGCGTATCTACCGCTACTCGGTGCGCCCGGAGCGCTCGAAGAGGTCGAGTACGCGTCGCTCATTGCCCAGCTGCTCTCCGAGTCGGGCATCGACGCCGGCGAGGAGGACGTGGAGCGCTTCCTCGAGGCGGAGCACGCAGTCTGGGAGTCGTCGCATCAACTTGCCTCGACGACGCATGCCCTGCTCGATGCCCTGCGTGGGCGTGGGCTGAAGCTTGGGCTCGTCTCGAACGCCTTCGACCCGCCCGCGCTGCTTCACCGCGATCTCGAGCAGCTCGGCATCGCAGCGCGGGTCGACGTCGCGCTGTTCTCGTCGGAGGTGGGGTGGCGCAAGCCGCATCCGGCGATCTTCGAGCAGGCGCTCGAGGCGCTCGGCGTGCGCTCCGACCGCGCCCTCTTCGTCGGCGACTCCCTGGCCGCGGACATCGGCGGCGCCGCCGCAGTCGGGATGCGCACCTGCCAGGCGGTGTGGTTCCGCGCCGACGACGATACACAGGCCGCGGAGCCGGAGTTCCAGGCGTTCACGCAGATGGACGTCCTCACCGTGGTGCGGCGTCTCGGGGCGTGAGCGGATTCGGGA
>JAOPYX010000172.1 GCA_025964535.1 Actinomycetes bacterium
ACCGAGAAATTGCCGGCGCCGTTCGTGACGATCGCATTCGGCACGCGCCCGCGCAGATGTGCGATGCAGTCGCCGAGATCGAGCGAGCCCGGCATCGGGTCGTGCCGCTGCCACGCCTCGTAGTCGGTGCGCGCGCCGGACGTCCACTCGCGCCAGCGTGGCTCGACGCGCAGGTCGCGCACCGCCGCCGCGAAGTGCTCCATGCCCGAGAGGATCGGCAGCTCCGGCCGGTACACGCGGCCGAGCTCCTCCGCGCCCGGATGCACGTGGACGAGCGTCTGCGCGGGCGTCGGCGGCTCGAGCAGCGTGTAGCCCGACGTCGTCATCTCGCCCAGGCGAGGACCGACGACGAGCAGCAGGTCCGACTCGCGGACGCGCGCCGCAAGCTTCGGGTTGATGCCGATGCCGATGTCGCCGACGTAGCTCGCCGAATCGTTGTCGAGCGAGTCTTGGCGGCGGAAGGCCGCGCCCGCCGGAAGCTCGTTCGCCTCGAGGAACGTGCGCATCTCCTGGGCTGCACGCCGTGTCCAGCCGGCGCCGCCGAGGATCGCGAGCGGCCGCTCGGCGCGCTCGAGCAGCGCACGCAGCTCGTCGAGCTGCTCCGGCCCGGGATGCGGCTGTACGACCTGGAACGGCAGCGCGTCCGGCGCGTCGGTCTCGGTCGAGAGCATGTCCTCGGGCAGTGAGAGCACGACAGGCCCCGGCCTGCCGGCGCACGCGGTGGTGAAGGCGCGCGCGATGTACTCGGGGATGCGGTCGGCGCGGTCGATCTGCGCGACCCACTTCGCCATCGGCCCGAACATGCGCCGGTAGTCGATCTCCTGGAACGCCTCGCGTTCGACCTGATCGGAGGCGACCTGCCCCACGAGCAGGATCATCGGAGTCGAGTCCTGGAACGCGGTGTGCACCCCGACCGACGCCTGCGTCGCACCGGGACCGCGCGTGACGATGCAGATGCCGGGGCGGCCCGTCAGCTTGCCGTATGCGTCCGCCATGTTCGCGGCGCCCGCCTCCTGGCGGCACGTGATCAGCCGGATCGGCGAGTCGTACAGGCCGTCGAGCACCTCGAGGTAGCTCTCGCCGGGAACGCAGAAGACGATGTCGGTGCCGTGGATCGCAAGCTGGTCGACGAGCAGCTTGCCGCCGCGGCGCGTCACAGCCGCTCCTCGAGGTAGATCCGTGCGCGTTGCAGCTTCGGCTTCTCCTCGTCGTCGGGATCGACATAGGTGATCGTGCGCTTGCCCTCCCACTCGCTCGGCAGCACGAGCACGCGCACGAAGGCGGTGTCCTCGGTCGGCGATGCGGCGGCGAACACCGGATCCGGCCCCGTCTCGTACCACCACTCGAAGGGTCCGTACTCGTGTGAGGTTCCCTCGGTGTCGATCCGGATGCGCCCGTGCAGCAGCACGCGCAACCCGGGGCCCGGATGCGTGTGCAGATACGCGACGCCGCCCGGCGGGAAGTCGACGCGGTCGCAGCGCACGAGCCAGTCGCCGCCTGGCCGCTGCGTCAGCTCGAAGACGAGCGCGCGCCCTTCGACGCGAGCAGCGCCGAAGTGCGCCTCGTCACCCTCGACGTCGTAGACGACATGGTCGCCGGGGCCGAGCTCGACGCCGTCCGGGTGATCGGTGAGGCGCAGGATCAATGGAAGGTCTGGCCGCCGTCGATCACGATCGTCTGCCCGGTGACGAAGTCCGAGCCCGGACCGCTGAGGTAGACGACGGCGCCGACCACGTCTTCCGGCGTCTGATCGCGCTGGATCGTGCGTGCAGAGACCGACACGTCGCGCAGCTTCTCGACGACCTCGGGATGCGATTGCACGCCCGCCGACATCGTGAAGCCCGGGGCGACGCAGTTGACGAAAACGTTGTCCTTGCCGACTTCCTTCGCGAGCGCGCGTGTGAGCGCCACGATCGCGCCCTTCGACGTCACGTAGTGCAGCAGGAACGGCACGCCGCGGAAGGGCGTCCCGGATGAGATGTTCACGATCTTGCCGCCGCCGTTCGCGCGCATCACCGGCACGATCGCGCGACACATGAGAAACATCGACGCAACGTTGACGTCCATGACACGGCGCCACTCGTCGAGCGGGATCTGCTCGAAGGAGCGCATCTCGAGCGAGGCGTAGAGACCTGCGTTGTTGACAAGGATGTCGATCGAGCCGCAGCGCTCGACGACCTCGTTCGCGAGGCGCTGCACGTCCGCCTCGTTCGCGACGTCCGCCGTGATGCCGACGCCGTCCTCGAACGACGCGGCAGCTTCCTCGGCGCCCGCAAGATCGGCGATGACGATGCGTGCGCCCTCAGCGGCCAGGCCCTGGGCGATTGCGCGGCCGATCCCCTGCGCCGCGCCGGTCACGACGGCGACCTTTCCGTCGAGCGAGCCCATTAACCGAGCGGCGAAAACGAGGTGGGGACGAGGATCCGGTTGTGTTGCGTATGGATCAACGGCTGGATCTTCGCGAGGAACGCCTTCCATCGATCGTCGGCTTGGAGCCGTGCGCGGCGCTCTTCGCGCTCGGTGAAGTTGTCGTACGCCCACAGGCTCGTGTACGTCGAGAGCGCGCCGATGTCGGTGGTGAACACGGCGACCAGGTTCCCGAGGTAGCTCTTCTGCAGCTCAATCCCCTCGGTCTCGTACAGCGTGACGAGCTCGGCGAGCTTGCCCGTGGTGACGTGGTAGTCGCGCTCCTCGACGATCATCGGTGCTAGACGCCTCCCATGCAGAGGTACTTGATCTCGAGCCATTCCTCGATGCCGTACTTCGAGCCCTCGCGGCCGATGCCGGACTCCTTGACGCCGCCGAACGGAACCACCTCCGAGGAGATCAGCCCGGTGTTGATGCCATGGATGCCGAACTCGAGCGCTTCCGAGAGACGCCAGATGCGTGCCATGTCACGCGTGTAGTAGTACGTCGCCAGGCCGTACGGCGTGTTGTTCGCCGCGTGCACCGCCTGCTCTTCGGTCTTGAAGCGGGCGATGCCCGCGACGGGGCCGAACGTCTCCTCGCACGACATCGCGGCATCCGCCGAGACGTTCGTGACGATTGTCGGCTGCCAGAACAGCCCGCCGATGCCCTCGCCGCCGAGCAGTAGCTCGCCGCCGCGCTCGATCGCGTCGCCGACGTGGCGCTGCACCTTGTCGACGGCCGACTGCTCGATCAGCGGGCCGACCTTCGTCTCGGGCTCGAGCCCGTTGCCGACCTTCAGCTTCGAGACCTCGTCGACGAGCCGCGACACGAAAGCGTCATAGATCCCGTCCTGCACGAGGATGCGGTTGGCGGAGATGCACGTCTGGCCGCTGTTGCGGAACTTGCAGATCAGCGCGCCCGTGACGGCCTCCTCGAGGTCGGCGTCGTCGAAGACGATGAACGGTGCGTTGCCGCCGAGCTCGAGCGACACCTTCTTGACCTGCTTCGCGCACTGCGCCATCAGCAGCTTCCCGATCTCCGTCGAGCCGGTGAAGCCGAGCTTGCGCACAGTGTGATTGGAGGTCATCTCGCCGCCGATGAGCGGTGCGTCCTCCGCTGCGCCGGTGACGATCTGGAAGACGCCCTCGGGCAGGCCGGCCTCGAGACCGAGCTGCGCGATCGCAAGCGCAGAGAGCGGCGTCTGCTCGGCCGGCTTCAGCACCATCGTGCAGCCGGCGGCAAGCGCGGGAGCCGACTTGCGCGTCGGCATCGCCGCAGGGAAATTCCACGGGGTGATCCCGACCGTGACGCCGACGGGGTCCTTCGTGACGACGATGCGGCGATCGGCGGCGTAGGTGGGGATCGTGTCGCCGTAGACGCGCTTGCCCTCCTCGCCGAACCACTCGTAGAACGATGCCGCGTACGCGATCTCGGTGTGCGACTCGGCAAGTGGCTTGCCCTGCTCCGTTGTGAGCAGGCGCGCGAGGCCCTCCTCGTTCTCCATCATCAGGTCGGCCCACCGGCGCAGGATCCGCGCGCGGTCCTTCGCCAGCATCGCGCGCCACTTCGGCAGCGCCTCCTCCGCGCGCGCGATCGCGCGGCGCGTCTCCGCGGCGCCCATGCGCGGAACCTCGGCGATCGTCTCGCCGGTGGCCGGATTGTCGACCGGAAAGGTCTCACCCGAGTCGGATGCGAGCTCGAGGAGTGGCAGGTCGACGGTCGCGGACATCGGAGCCATTCTAGGCGGAGGCCGCAGCGCCGAGGCGCGGCGACCTCCGCAAACGACGCTCAGGCGTTGACGGTGACGCCGAGCGCGGCGGCGATTTCGGCGCAGGTGCCGACCGTCGCCACATTCTGCATCGCGTAGTTGAGGGCGGCGTTCTGCCACTCGTCACCGGTCGTCGACGTTCCGTCGGATGGCACGACGGCGCGGTAGCCGGCGTCCGCGGCGTGGCGCGCGGTGTGCTCGATCGACATGTTCGTCCACGCGCCGCTGATGACGAGCGTCTCCACGCCGAGCCCGCGCAGCAGAATGTCGAGTCGCGTGTTGTAGAAGCCGTTCATTCGCATCTTCTCGATCACGTGATCGCCGTCCTGCGGCTCGAGCCCCTCGGCCGGGGCGGCGCCCCACGTGCCGCGCACCAGTGCGTTCGCTTCCTTCACGCCCTGGAAGAGCGGTGCGTTCTGCTTCAGGCCGGACGCGCCGGGCTCGACGATGTACCAGATGTGGATCACCGGTACGCCCGCGCTGCGGCAGGCTTCGGCGAGGCGCTTCACGTGCTCGACGACGTTCTGCGCGGTCGCGTGTGCGGGGGCACCGGAGTCGGCGAAGGCGCCTCCCTCGATGATCACGTCGTTCTGCAGATCCTGGATGACCAGGGCTGCTGACTTCGGGTCGATTCGGTCCACGTGTGTCTCCTCAGTGCATGTAGCCGAGCCGGTTGCCCGCGACCTTCATCCGCACGCGGTAGACGGAGGTCGAGGCCGGGATGTAGAGCGACCGCCAGTCTTCGTCGCCCCAGTTGATGTTGCCGACGTTCTCCGGCACCTCGATCGTGCCGAGGTGCTCGCCGTCGCTGCCGAAGACCCAGACGCCGTCAGGGCCGGTGACGTAGACGTTGCCGCGCTCGTCGAGCTTCATCCCGTCGACGAGGCCGCCCTTCGCGAGGTCGCCGTCGCCGATGTTCTCGGCGAACACGCGGCTGTTCGAGAGTGCGTGGTTCGGGCCGACGTCGAAGACGCGGATGTGCGCGCGCGCCGTGTCGTTGATGTAGAGCAGCGACTCGTCGGGCGAGAAGCAGAGGCCGTTCGGCTGCTCGAAGTCGTCGGCGAGCAGCTCGAGCTCGCCGCCGCCTGCGGGGAGCCGGTAGACGCCCTGGAAGTCGAGATCCTGTTCGCGCTCGATGCCGAAGCCCGGCATGCGCCCGTAGGTCGGGTCGGTGAAGAGGATCGAGCCGTCGCTCGCGACGATCACGTCATTGGGGCTGTTCAGCTCCTTGTCCTGCCAGTGCGTGGCGAGCGTCTCGCGCGTGCCGTCGGGCTTCTCGCGGACCACGGAGCTCGTGACGTGCTCGCACACGATGAGGTTGCCGTCGTTGTCGAGCGTCATGCCGTTGCACTTGTTGCTCGGGTCGCGCAGCACGGTCACGCCGTCGCTGGGGTGCCAGCGGCGACGCTTGTCGCCCGGCATGTCGCTGAAGTGGAGCGACCCGTCTGTCATCCAGATCGGCCCCTCGGTGAACGTGAACCCCGTCGCGAGCTGCTCGACCTCGGCCTTCTCGTCGACGAGCTCGCGCAGCTTTTCGGAATGGATAGCGACCGCCATCGGCCTCTCCTTTTCGCGTTGCCCCTGGGACGGGAGCGAACGTAACAGGCGCGTGCCCGAACTGCCTAGCAGTCGCTCGGCGACATCAGATCTGGGACCGGGTTCGAACCAGGTCCCAGATCTGGGCGGAAGTTGGCGGATGCGGCTCCTGAACGCGCTCGGCGAGCGCTGAGAGCTGAACGTGACGCGGCCGAACGAGACGCGCCCTCCTCAGAGCTGGGACCAGGTCCGAACCAGGTCCCGATCTACGGGGTCAACGGCTCGTAATCGACCTCGAGGAAGTCGGTCACCTCGGCGAGCCAGCGCTCCTGGACGAACTGAACGTGGTCCGGGTGCTCGTTGTACTCGGCGTAGGCGGCGGGGCCGGCGAACTCCATCGAGATGCCGAAGCGGTACTCGTTCTTCGGGCTCGTCTCGCGGAGGATCTCGAACTCCTCGACGCCGGGAATCGCCGCGAGCGCGCCCGCTGCGGTGAGGAACTCCGACTCCGCGGACGATCCCTCAGGGTGCGAGAGCCTGAAAATCACGGTGTGCCGGATGCGACCGGCGGCGAGGCGGGGCATCGCGTTACTCCTCCACGTGGATTCGTCCGGGCGCGCTCTTGAGCGGTGTCCCGCCGCGCCCGGCACGAACGGCGAGCGCCTCGCTGAGCATCGAGATCGCCTGCTCGGCAGGCGTATCCGCGCCGATGTCGAGACCCGCCGGGCCGTAGACCTGCGCGAGCTCGGCTTCCGTCATCCCGTCCTCCAGCAGGCGCTCGCGCCGCTTCGCCTGCGTGCGCCGCGAGCCGATCGCGCCGACGTAGAACGCGTCCGTGCGCAGCGCCGTCTTCAGCGCCGGCAGGTCGAACTTCTCGTCGTGCGTGAGCGCGATGACTGCCGTGTTGTGGTCGGGCGCGACGCGAGCGAGCGCGTCATCGGGCCACTCGGCGATCAACTCGTCGGCGCTCGGGATCCGCTCGCGCGTCGCGAAGAGCGCGCGCGGGTCGATGCAGATCGTGTGCCAGCCGAGCATCTTCGCGGCCGCGCAGAGGGCCTCGGCCGTGTCGACTGCACCGATGACGACGAGCCGCGGCGGCGGCCCGTAGACCTCTGCGAAGACCTTCAGGCCCTCGACCTCGTGCATGCCGTTCCGTCGGATGCCGGGCGCGAGCGCAGCGAGCGTCGCCGGCGCGTCGCCGACGGTCTCGTCCCGGTCGAGCAACACGAGCAATCGTGCGCCGGGCTGCGGCCCTTCGACGACGGTGAAGAGGACGGCGCGCTCGTCGGTGTGCGCGAGCTCGAGCAGCCGGTCGCCGACGCTCAATCGAAGCGCTCGACGAACACGTCGATCTCGCCGCCACAGGGCAGGCCGACGCCGAGCGCGTCGTCGTCGGAGATTCCGTAGCTCAAGAGCTTCGGCTCGCCGGTCTCGAGCACGGCCTTCGCCTGTTCGGCGATGTCGCTCTCGACGCAGCCACCGGAGACGGAGCCGCAGAACTCGCCGCTCTCCGACACGGCAAACTTCGAGCCGATCGGGCGCGGGGCCGAGAGGCGCGTCGCGACGACCGTTGCGACCGCGAAGCGCTCACCGCGCTCCCGCCACCGCTCGACCTCGTCGACGATCTCCTTCACGCTGCGTGCCTCCGCTCGATGCCTCCGAGCACTGTACCCAGGGCCTCGAGGCTCGCAACGTCGTGTCCCGAGAGAAAACGATCGATGTACGGGAGCGCCGCGCGCATGCCGCCTGCCTGCGGCTCGTATTCCGGGTGACCCTTCAGCGGGTTGACCCACACGACCGCGAATGCCTGTCGCGCGAGCCGTTCCATCTCGCGACCCACGAGCTTCGTGTCGCCGCGCTCGCAGCCGTCGGACAGGATCACGACGACGGCGCCGCGCGTGAGCGCACGCCGCCCCCACTCGTCGTTGTACGCCTTGAGCGACTCTCCGATCCGCGTGCCGCCCGACCAGTCCGTCACCCGCGCTGCAGCCGCCGCGAACGCCGTCTCCGGATCGCGTGAGCCGAGCTCCGGCGTCAGCCGCGTCAGCCGGGTGCCGAAGGCGAACGCCTCGACGCGCCGGCCCGCGCCGCGCGCAGCGTGCATGTACAGCAGCATCGCGCGGGCGTACGAATCCATGGAGCCCGAGACGTCGAGGATCAGCACGAGCTTCCTCGGGGCATCGGCTCGACTGCGAAAGGCGCGCTGCACCGGGTCGCCGCCGGTCGCGAGCGATGCTCGCAGGAGGCCGCGCATGTCGAGCGCCAGGCCCTTCGAGTCGGGCTGCAGCCGCCGCGTGCGCCGCCGCGGCCGCGCG
>JAOPYX010000201.1 GCA_025964535.1 Actinomycetes bacterium
CGCGCGACCTCCACGTCCTCGAGCTCCGCGGCCTCCGCGGCGACCTCGACGTCGATCCCGTACTGGGCGACGAAGAAGTCGAGGGCATCCCAGTCCTGCTCGCGCCTGCCGTCGAGCTCCACCACGCGGCCGTCTTCGATCACGAGTGAAGGCACGGGATCGTTCGGGCTGTCCATCGCCACGAGCCCGAGCTCCGCGAGCGGCTCGATCGAGAGCTCACGGCGCAGGCCACGTGCCTCGCGGGCGACGTACCGGGCTGAGCGCTCCTCAGACGGCAAGCAAGCCTCGCTTCGCATAGACCTGCGCGGCCTCCCGGACGAATGCCGCCGTGACGGGCGCGCTCCAGCTGTCGAGCCGCTCCGCCCACGTCTCGAGCTCTGCAGCGGACGAGCGGCGCGGGCGCAGTGCGGTGTAGATCTCGAGGATCGTCTCGTCGGGCAGCGGCGCGAGCTCCGCCGCGCGCAGGAGGTTGTCCGCGAGCTGGCTCCGGCCGGCCGCACGCGCGACCTCGGCCTGCAGGCGCAGCGTTTCCGGCGTCGCCCGCAGCTCGGCGGTCTCGACACCCTTGCCGTCCAGCTCGAGCTCGTCGAGCGCGATCCCCCCAGGCGTGCGAACGAGGTCGGGCCGCTTGGCGCCGAGCGGGTAGTCGCTGCTCGGATCGAAGGCCATGGACAAAACCGTATAGAAATCGTGTATGAGCAACCAATACGGCTTCGAAGGACGCGTCGCGCTCGTGACCGGGGGCGAGAGCGGGATCGGCGCTGCAACGGCCCGACGGCTGCGCGACGGGGGTGCCGAGGTGCACGTGTTCGACCTCGCGAACGGCGACGACGTCCGCGACTCCGCGCAGCTGAACGCGGCAGTTGCACGGCTGGCTCGCCTCGACGTGCTCGTCTGCGCCGCCGGAGTCGGCGGCGACTCCCTGCACACCGAGGACGTGAGCGACGAGGAGTGGACGAACGTCCACGCGATCAACCTCAACGGCGTCTTCTACGCCAACCGGGCGGCTATCCCGAAGATGAAGGAGAACGGCTACGGGCGCATCGTCAACGTTGCCTCGATCGCCGGGAAGGAAGGCAACCCGATGGCGGGCGCGTACTCCTCGTCGAAGGCGGCCGTGATCGGCGTCACGAAGGCGATCGGCAAGGACGTCGCCGGCAGCGGGATCCTCGTCAACTGCATCGCGCCCGCGGTGATCAACACGCCGATCCTCAGCCAGCTCTCGCAGGAGCACATCGACTACATGACCGCGCGCATCCCGCTAGGCCGCGTCGGCGAGCCGCCCGAGGTTGCTGCACTCATCTGCTGGCTCGCGAGCGAGGAGATGAGCTTCTCCACCGGAGCGTGCTACGACATCTCCGGCGGACGGGCGACGTATTGATCCGCTTCGTCCGCGCAGAGCTCGACGGAGTCCCGCGTGTCGGTCGCTGGGAGGGGGAGCGCGTCGAGCTGCTCGATCACGACGACCCGCTGGCCGCGATTCGCGGCGAGGGCACCGTCACCTCGACCGTCCCGCTCCATTGGCTGGAGCTGCTTGCGCCGATCGAGGCGCCCGAGATCTGGTGCGCCGGCGTGACGTACGAGCGCAGCCGCGACGCGCGGCTCGAGGAGGCGCAGACCGAGGCGCGCGACGTCTACGCGCTCGTCTACGACGCCGACCGTCCCGAGCTCTTCATGAAGGACGCGCGCATGCGCCGCACGGTCGGCCCCGGCGGCTCGATCCGCGTCCGCAGCGACTCGAGCTGGATGGTGCCCGAGCCCGAAGTCGGCATCGTCTTCGGTGAGGGCGGCAAACCGGTCGCGGTCACGATCGGCAATGACGTCTCGAGCCGCGACATCGAGGGCGCCAACCCGCTCTACATTCCGCAGGCCAAGATCTTCGCGGGCGCATGCGCGATCGGGCCTGCCCTCGCCGTCCCGGAGGACTGGGACGCACCATTCCCGATCCGGCTACGCATCACCGACGCGTCCGGCGCCGAGCTCTTTGCCGGCGAGACGTCGACAGGCCGCATGAAGCGCTCGCTCGGCGAGCTCGCGGACTGGGCGATGCGCGACAACCCGATCCCGCCCGGCTCCGTGCTCCTCACCGGCACCGGGCTCGTTCCCCCGGACGAATACACGCTGCTGCCCGGCCACGTGGTCGAGATCGCCGTCGAGGGCATCGGCGTCCTCACGAACCTCGTTGCCGCCTGAGCTACCGTGCCTATCCGAGCCTCTTTCGCCCAGCCAGGAGTGAGCCATGACTGACGTCGCCGAAGCCCCCACTCGTTCCGCCCGCGCCAACTACGTCGGCGGCGCCTGGGTTCCGGCCTCCTCCGGGGAGACCTACACCAAGGCGAATCCGATGCGCCCCGGCGAGTCCGTCGGGGAGTTCTCCTCGTCGAGTGAGGCTGACGCCGGCACGGCGGTCGCCGCTGCCGCGGGTGCGTTCGCCGACTGGGCCGCGCTCCCGATGGCGAAGCGCGCCGCCTACCTCAACGCCGCCGCGAACGTCCTGGACGCACGCATCGAGCAGGTCGCACAGGACATGACGGCCGAGATGGGCAAGCCGCTGCGCGAGGCGCGCGGTGAGGCCGGACGCGCCGCGCAGATCCTGCGCTTCGCCGCGAGCGAGGCGTTCCGCTCGGTCGGCGAGCAGTTCGAGCAGGCGGCAACGGGCGCGCAGGTCTCGACCCGCCGCCGCCCCGTCGGAGTCGTGGCGCTGATCACGCCGTGGAACTTCCCGCTCGCGATCCCGATCTGGAAGCTTGCGCCCGCGCTGATCTACGGGAACACCGTCGTGCTCAAGCTCGCGTACGAGTCGCCGCTCACCGGGCTGCACATCG
>JAOPYX010000209.1 GCA_025964535.1 Actinomycetes bacterium
GCGTTCGCGATCGACCGCTTGCCCGGATCGAGGTAGTCCGCCGAATACCCTGACTCTTCGATCACGACGCAGCGCTCGCGGAGCGCGTCGATCCGCGGATCGTGCGCGATCTCGTCCTCGTAGTGCAGGTCGGTCAGCTCGCCGAAGAGCAGCGCGACAACCGTGATGTACTGGAGCGAGTGGTCGCGGTCGGCCGGATTGTGGAGTGGGCCCGTTTTGTCGATGATGCGAACCGCCGATTCCTGCGTGCGGATCTCGATGGCGGCGATCTCTTCGGTCCGGTCACGCACCTCGTGATGGAGCGTGAGCGCGCATTCCGCCGCCGTCTGCGCGTGGAACTCCGCCGGGAACGCAACCTTGAACAGCACGTTGTCCATCACGTACGAGCCGAGCGGCCGCGACAGGGTCACCTCACGGCCCTCGAACAGCACGTCCTGGAACCCCCATTGCGGCGCCGAGAGCGCGGATGGATACCCCATCTCGCCGCGGCCGGCCAGCAGCGCGAGGCGGACGCCGCGCGCCGACGCATCGCCCGCAGCCCATGACTTGCGCGAGCCGGTGTTCGGCGCGTGCCTGTACGTGCGCAGCGACTGGCCGTCGATCCACGCATTCGACAGCGCGGCGACAAGCGCCTCCTGATCGAGCCCGAGCAGACGGCCGGCGGCCGCTGTGGAGGCGACCTTCACGAGCACGACGTGATCGAGACCGACGCGGTTGAAGGCGTTCTCGAGTGCGAGCACGCCCTGGATCTCATGGGCGACGACCGCGGCGTCGAGGACGTCGGCGACGTTGAGCGGCGCGCCGGATCTCGAAAGATGATCCGCGACGGCGAGGATCGCGCCGAGGTTGTCGGAGGGATGTCCCCACTCCGCCGCGAGCCATGTGTCGTTGTAGTCGAGCCAGCGGATCAGCGCGCCGGTCTGGAAGGCCGCTTCGACCGGATCGAGCTCGAACGAGGTGGCGGGCACCCGCGCGCCGTGCGGGACGACGGTGCCGGGGACGACGGGGCCCAAGAGGCGTGCGCATGCAGCGTGCGTGGACGCCAGCGCCGCGCAGCCGAGCGAGTCGGCGAGCACGAGTCGCGCAGTGCTGCGGGTCTCGTCGGCGAACCGGTTGTCGGCGAGCGCGTACTCCGCGAGCTCGGTCAGCAGTGCGTCGACCTGCGGCCTGGCGTTGGCGCGAACGGTCACGAGTCGAGCTCGTCGATCGCGCGCTCGAAGCGAAGGTAGTCGAGCACCTCGTACAGCTCGTCGCGCGTCTGCATCTGGTCGACGACGTTGCGCTGTGTGCCCTGCGTGCGGATCGCCGTGTACACCTGCTCGGCCGCGCGCGCCGCCGCACGTGATGCCGAAAGTGGATAGAGCGCGATCGCGACCCCCGCCTCCCGCAACTCATCCAACGTATACAGCGGCGTCAGCCCGAATTCCGTGAGGTTCGCGAGCACCGGGATCGACACGGCCTCGACGACGCGGCGATAGTCGTCGAGCGTCGTCTGCGCCTCGGCGAAGATCACGTCGGCTCCGGCGGCCTCGTACGCTCGTGCGCGCTCGGGCGCATCGGGTGCGTCCGTGCGGGCAACGATCGCGAAGTCGGGATCGCGGCGGGCGGCAACCGCTGCGCGCACGCGGTCGACCATCTCCGCCGCGCCGACGACCTGCTTGTTCGGCCGGTGGCCGCAACGCTTCGCTCCGGCCTGATCCTCGATCTGCACGCCCGCTGCTCCTGCCCGCTCCAGCTCGCGGACTGCGCGGTCGATCGTGAACGCATGGCCCCAGCCCGTGTCGATGTCCACGAGTAGCGGGAGGTCGGTCGCGGCGGTGATGCGCATCGTGTCCGTCAGGACGTCGCCGAGGTTCGTCACGCCCAGGTCGGGGAGCCCGAGCGAGTGGTTCGCGACACCGGCGCCGGAGAGGTACAGCGCGCGGAACCCGGCCCGCTCGGCCTGCATCGCCGCATACGCGTTCACAGCCCCGACGACCTGCAGCGGGCGCTCGGCCTCGATCGCTGCACGCAGCCGCACGCCTGCCGTCGTCATTCGACGATCGCGCACGCGTCGGACGGGATGAGCACCTTCACATGCATTCCATCGACCGCCCGCGCGCTCTGTGCGGTGAGCGCGTGCGGGCCGGCCTCGAGCTCGTACTGGTAGTGGTCGCCGAGGAACGCAACGGACTGCACGCGCGCCTCGAGCGTGTTGCTGCCGTTCAGGCTCGACGACGCGGCGGGCTCGAGGACGAGCGCCTCGGGCCGGATCGCCAGCGTCAGGTGCGCGTTCGGGGCCGGCGCCGTCTCGACGTCGACCCAGAGCTGCCTGCCGGAGCCGTCGAGCTCGAGTGCGAGGCGGCCGGCCTCCCAACCCGAGACGGTGCCGCTGAGCAGGTTGACGCGGCCGACGAACTCGGCCACGAAGCGGTTCGCCGGCTTGCGGTAGATCTCCTCGGGCGTCCCGATCTGCTGCACCTCGCCCGCGCTCATGACGGCGACGCGGTCGCTCATCGACAGCGCCTCGTCCTGGTCGTGCGTGACGAAGACCGTCGTCAGGCCGAGCGTCTGCTGAAGGTCCTTGACCCACACCCGCGCCCGCTCCCGCAGCTTTGCATCGAGATTCGAGAACGGCTCGTCGAGGAGCAGCACCGACGGCGAGTAGACGAGCGCGCGCGCGAGCGCCACGCGTTGCTGCTGGCCTCCGGACAGCTGATGCGGGTAGCGGTCGGCGTACTGGCGCATCTCGACGAGATGGAGCACCTCGTGCACGCGCTCGCGGATCGCGTTCTTCTTCAGCTTGCGGATCTGCAGTGGAAAGGCGAGGTTGTCGTA
>JAOPYX010000232.1 GCA_025964535.1 Actinomycetes bacterium
GGTCCCTGGTGCGAGCACGGCACCCGACTCCGTGAGCACGATCTCGCCGTCCTCGACCGCGTCGAAGCGCGCGAAGTCGAGGCGACCGCGGGCAACGAGCGGCTCGAACCACGCGTGCGCGCGCCAACCCTCGACCGTCCGCTCGGGGAGATCGGTGAGCACGTACGTCACGACGAGGTCGCGGACCGGCGACGCGGCGAGCAGCGGCTCGAGCTTCTTGAGGAAGTGGTACGCGAAGCGCCCGCTGCCGGCGCCGAGCTCGACGACGTACACCGGCCGGCCGGGATCGAGCTCGTCGCAGTCCGCGAGGAACGCGAGCACGACCTCCGCGTAGGCCGCCGCGAGATACGGATTGCAGGTGATGTAGTGCGGCACGGTGCCGCTGCTCCACGCGCGCGCTCCCTCGCGCTCGAAGAACGCGCGCTGCAGCTCCCAGAGGCTCGACTCGGAGAAGCGACGTCCGCGCTCGAGTACCAGCGATTCGACGACCGGTGCGGGGGCTGCAGCGGCCATCAGGATTTGGCGACGTCCTTGACCTCGCGGAGCTTCGCGGCGGCATCCTCCGCGAGCGCGGCGTCGCGCGGATGGACGGAATCGAGCGGCTCATTCCGCGGATTGCCGGCGGCCGCCTCCTCCGTGGCGTAGTCCGCCTTCCGCAGCGTCGGCCGGCTGGGAGTCGACGCCGTCTCCGCTGCGCGCGCGGCCGTCGTCCCGGGCTTCTCGTCGGCCCCGACCCGCACGCGCAGCTCGGCGTGGTACTCCTGCTGGACGCTCGATCCGGCGTCGATCACGGCGTTTCGCATCGCGTCGCCCGAGTAGCGCGGAGTCGCCCGCAGGAGATCGGGCCCGAGTTTCGGCCGTACCTCCCTGCCCGTCTGCGTCGCCTTGCTCTCGCCCTTCTCATCCACCGCCTTGCGGTTCTTGATGTCGACGGAGCCCTTGCGTCCGGCGTCGTAGAGCAGCTGGACCGCGCCGATGTAGCCGTAGCCCATGTTCCTCGCGGCGTCGGCGAGCCGGAGCATGTACTTCGCCGCCTTGTAGAGCGCCTCGTCGGGATCCGAATAGCGCCCGAGCTCCTTCAGCGCGTCCGCCATGTTCTCGATAACGACGTTCATCCCGTCGGCCTTCGAAAGCTGGATCCCCTGCTCCGCCTGAATGCCGACGACGGCGTGCTGGAGCGCGGCATCGGTGAAGTACGCCTCGTTCGCGAACGTCTGCACCTTCGCCCCGACCACGCGCAGCTCGACGAGGGCCGCGTTGATCTCTGCCTCCAGTTGCCGCACCGCGTCCACGTCGGCCCTCTCGGCGTTCTGCCGCTTGATCAAGGCGTCGAGCCGCTCGCGCTGCACGAACACCTGGCTCCGGAGCAGCTTCTCGGCTTCACGGTTGCTCGCCGCCATCAGTGCGTTTGCGACCGCTGGATCGTCCTTCGTCTCCTTGGTCTCCTTCGCGTCGGCGCCGTGCACGCGCTTGATTGCAAGCCCTTCGAGCAACCCCATCCCGGACTTGTCGAGCGCCTCGGGACTTTCGGGATTGAAGGCGGGCGCTGTCGGGCCGAGCAACCCTTCGGCGATCGCCTTGTAGTACTCCGCGAACTTGTCGTTCGCGGCGAAGAGCGTCGCGATCGTGTCCGGCGCCGTCCGGCTGACTGCCGCGGTGTAGCTCGCCCATTCTCTGCCCGTCATGTGCACGCGCGCCTTCACGAGCGCCGCTGCGGACTGATTGTCGCGGTCCTGCTCGATGAGACGCTGGTTGCTGATCCCTCCCTGCGGCCGTATGTCGCGCGCACCCTGCTTGAGGGGCACCTTGACGGCGCCTCTCTTCTCATCCTTCGTCTCGACGCCCCTGTCGGGATCCGGCACGTACCCGAGCTCGTAGGCGTTCACGTCGTACACGACGCCGGGCTCGAAGTCCCACACGTGCCCCGTCCCCTTGCCTGCCCGGAACGCCGCGTTGAACCTGCCGACGACGAGCTCGGTCGCGTCGCCCTGCAGCATGAGATCGACGTCCGAGGTGAGTGCGTCGCTGCCCTTGTTCTTGATCCCGGTGTACCCGGTCGTTCGCTTCGTCTCCTCGTTGACTTCCCTGCCCGCCTCGTCCAGCACGAGTGGATAGCTCCAGTTGCGATAGGCGATCAGTTGCGCCGCGAGACCCTGGCGCACCTGCTTCTGCCGCGGCGTGCTGCTCTGCGGCTCCGCCAGCTCGTGCTTGACCCGATGCCAGCTCTGCCTGAAGACGTCGTGGAGGATCCGGTACGCAATGTTCCGGTCGGCGGCAGCCGCAACCTGCGTCTCGATCAAGCGGTCGACTTCGGCCGGCTCCTTGAGGTCGCCGATCGACAACGTGCGCGGCGGCTCCGCGATGTCGGCCGCGGGGACTGCGTCGCCGACCTGCCTCGGGATGGCCGTGGACTCCGCGCCGGGCAGACGGGTCGGGGCGTCCTTCACATCCTTGCGCTCGGGTAGGTGATCACTCATCGGTCGCGCCTCGCTTCCGCGATCGCGAGCGCGAGCCGGTCGGGCTCGCTGCGCACGAGCAGCTCGACGGCGAGATCGACCGACGCGTCCGGCGGCGCGCCGACCGCAGCGAGGCCGAGGGGCGCGGTCTCGAGCTGGTCGTCTGCAGCCCGCAACGAGACCGCCGCGGCGCCGAAGCTCAGCGACGGCAGGCTGTGGCGGAGCGCCGCGAGCGTGTCGGCGTCCGGGTAGACGATCGTCACCTTCCTCGCACCGAGCGCGGCGCCCTCCTGTGCGAGCTTTCCGGCTGCGAGCGCACCGTCCACACCGTCCGCATAGACGCGGAGCTCGCCCGCGTCGCGGACCGCCTCTGCCGCCACCGTGCGCGACTCGGACGACCCGCCTTCGGTGCGCAGCCGGTCGGGCGCGTCCGCGACCTCGCGCGGCGGCTCGTGCTCGGAGGCAGGCCGCTTCACGGCGGCCGGCTCCGCTTCCTGCTTCGAGTACTCCGACACCGAAAGCCTCAGCCTTGCAGCGCCTCGTCGCCGTCCGGGCCCGCCGGCACGTCTCGCGGCGGCTCGGGGACTTTCGCCTCTTCGGGCTCCGGCGCGGCCGGCTGCGCCGGGAGCTTCGCCTCGGCTTCCTCATGTGTCTGCACGGCTACTCCTCTCTCACGTACGGACAAGGTCGTGGTACGGGCCGAACTCCGATTGGTGGCAGATCCGGCCGAGCTTGCGGTACTCGCGCCGCACCGCGTGGATGACGTCGGCCATCTCGATCGCTCCGTCCCGGGCCGACGCGAGCGACGCGGCGAGGATCGCGCAGTTGCGAATGTTGCCGCCGCTCAGCTCGAAGGCATGCGCGCAGAACTCGAGGTCGAGATCGCCGGCGCGCGGTGCGAGCGCGCCGAGGCAGCGGTCCCACAGCTGGAGGCGCGATTCGTCGTCGGGAAGCGGGAAGTCGATGACGGCGTCGAGCCTGCGCGCGAACGCCTCGTCGAGATTCGCCTTCAGGTTGCTCGCGAGGATCGCGACGCCGTCGAACGACTCCATCCGCTGCAGGAGATACGCGACCTCGATGTTCGCGTAACGGTCGCGCGCGTCCGAGATCTCGGAGCGCTTGCCGAACAGCGCATCCGCTTCGTCGAAGAAGAGAACGCCGTTGACCGCTTCCGCCTCGCGGAAGACGCGGTCGAGATTCTTCTCCGTCTCGCCGATGTACTTGTCGACGACGGTTGCGAGATCGATGGCGTACAGGTCGAGCCCGAGCGCGCCCGCGACGACCTCGGCGGCGAGCGTCTTGCCGGTGCCGGAGTCGCCGGCGAAGAGCGCCTTGATCCCGCGGCCCTCGGAGCCGGTGCGGCGCAGGCCCCACTCGTCGAGCACACGTTCGCGCTGCCGCACCGTCTCGACGAGCTCGACGAGCGCGCCGAGTGGATCGGCGGGCAGTACGAGGTCGTCCCAGCCGGCGCGCGGCTCGATCCTCCGAGCGAGGCGTTCGAGCGCGGCCCCGTTCAACGCGCGCGCTCCCGAGCGGAGGTCGTCGGAGTCGAGCGCGCGCTGCTCGACGGTCGCACGCAGTCGCGCGGCGGCGCCCGCCCGCGCGATCTGCTCGGGACCGAGCCGGAACACGGCTGCGGCTTCTGCAACGTCGGTGTCGGCGGTGCCGACCTCGGCCTGCCAGAGCGCGGCCCGCGCGCGGACGCCCGGCCGCGGCAACTCGAGCAAATACGGCGGCTCGTCCGACCACGCCGAGTCCCAGGGTGTCGAGCCGTGGAGCACGGTGCGCCGCGCAAGTCGCGCGAAGCGGCGCACGTGCTCCGCAGCGAGCGCGTCCACCGGACCGGCGACGATCGCCGCGCCCCGGAGGCGCGCTTCCCGCGCCGCGAGCGACGCGATCGCGCCCGGATCGTCGTCGCGGGCGACGCGAGCGAGGTCGATCACCAGCGCGTCGATCCCGGCTAGACGAAACGCCTCGGCTGCGAGCGCGCGGCCTTCGGAGCCGGTGCCGTCCCGCAGATGGCAGAGCGCCGCGCCTGCCGCGATCGCCGCAGCGAGGGCCGTTGGGTCGCCGACGCGCGGCGGACGCGCTGCGACGAGGAACGGAGCCAGTGCGGGATCGGGCGCGTCGTGGCCGAGCACGTGCATGACGACGCGGTCGGGAACGCGCAGCGTCCGCTCGAGGAACGGCAGCTTCGTCTGCTCGACGAGGATGAGCCCTCCGTCGACGAGCGTGGAGCCCCACCAGAGGCGCGCCCGCAGGCCGGCGTCGTCCCGCTTCCCGCGAGTCCGCTCGATCGTCGAGCCGATCGTCGCGCGCTCGCCGCCTTCGAGCTCGGGGGCGAGAACGGCTCGGAGGAGGTCGACATCCTTGTCGTCGAGGCCGAACGTCTCGGCCAGCTGCGCGAGCCGTTGCTTCACGTTCGCCACCAGCGCCGCTTCGACAGCACCTCGGGTGCGGGACGCGGCGCCGCCTCGGGCTCCGGCTCGGGCGGCAGCGCATCCGGCGGGACGGGCGGTGGCTCGGGCTGCGGCGCACGCGCCGGCGCGGCGCGGTGCACGCGTAGCTCGAGCGGCTCGAGCACCGGCGGGCCGGCTTCCTGCACACGCTGCGCGTCGAACGGCAGGTTGACGACGAGGTCGAGCGCGGGCTTGAGCTCTCCGCCGAGCGCAGTCCAGACGTCGGCCAGCGCGCGATCCTTCGCAGCCGGGTGGGCCACCTTCAGCTCCACACGGTGCGGCTGGTTGGCGAGCGCCTCCGCGAGCACCTCGGTGTCCAACACCTCGCTCTGGAGAAAGCACGCGAGCAGAGATGCGAGCAGACGATGCTCGTCCTCGGGACGCTGTGTCCAGGCGCTGACGAGGTAGGAGAGCCGGTAGCGACGCGGCGGCGGGCGGCGCCCCGTCACGCGCCCCCTCTCGTCGCGGATCTCCTCCGGCTGCACCTCCCGCCGGTCGACGTCCTCGCGCACGTCGTAGAGATAGAGGTTCACCGTGGGCACGCTGCGGCGCGACGCCCAGTCTTTCGTCGGAGCCTCGAAGCTCAGGTCGACGCCGGAACCGCTCAGGGCGTCACGCAGGACGAGCCTGCGGAGGGACTCGTCGAGTTCGTAGATCACCGTGAAGGACCGTGCCGCACGCGCAGGGCCGCGGCGAGCGGAGACGGGACCGGCTTTCGGGCCACCACGGCTGCCCTTTTGGGCTAGATCAAGCCTTCGCGGAGCGCGAACGCGACCGCCTGCGAGCGGTTGCGCACGCCGAGGCGCGTCGTGATCGCATGGATGACGTTCTTGATCGTCCGCTCCGAGTAGGAGAGCTTCGTTGCGATCTCGCCGGTGTCGAAGCCGTCGGCGACGAGGCGGAGCACGTCGACCTCACGGTCGTTGAGGCCCGCGACCGAGATGCCGCGCGGCGTCAGCACCTGGCGCTGCAGACGGCCGATCTGCGCGAGCAGGCGGCCGAGCAGGTCGGACGGAACGGTTCCCTCGCCCGCGGCGACGCCGCGGACGCAATGGAGCAGGGCACTCGCCGTCGCGTCCGAGCGACGCACGAATCCGCCGGCACCCGCCTCGACCGCGGCGAGCAGCCCGCGCTCGTCGATCCGGCTGACGACGATCACCGATCCGCACCCGCGCATCTGCGCGGTTCGCAGGATCCGTACGGCCTCCTCGTCGACCTCGTCCGTCACGACGAGCGCGACAGCGTCGTCGCCCGAGTCGCGCTCCACGAGCCGGAGACCTGGCGCCCCTCGCAGCTCGGCTGCGATGCCGGCCTCGGAGATCGGGTCGCGGGCGTGGATGGAGAGTGCGATCTCGGACATGCGGCTCCTCTATCTCGTGGCGGCGGGGGGTGTTGCGCGAACGGACTGTCGCACGGGTCACTTTCCGTGGACTTGACGCGGACTTAACGGGCAACACGGTCTGCCCGTTCGTGTTCCTGTTCCGTTCTTCGCCTGCGCGCACCTCGGGCGTAGCGTTCGGGCATGGCGGCTTCCCTCTCGCAGCTGCCCCAAGCGCTGCCCGTCGACCCCGGCGACGAGGCCGTCGCAACGGTTCGCGTCTACAACGGGTCCGACGCGGTCGACCGGCTCGAGCTCGACATCCTCGGCGAGGCCGCGGCCTGGACGGAGGTCGATCCGCCGTACCTCGCGCTCTTCCCGGGGGCGGAGGGCGAGGCCACGCTGCGCTTCCGCCCCCCGAGAGCATCGTCTACGGCTCCGGGGACCGTTCCCTTCGGCGTCCGCGTCCGGTCGATCGAGGAGGGCGGCGAGACCGTTGCCGTCGAAGAGGGCTCGCTCGTCGTCGCGCCGTACTACGAGACCTCCGTCGAGGTGATGCCCCGCACGTCGCATGGCCGGCGGCGCGGCAAGCACGAGCTCGCGTTCGACAACCGCGGCAACACCACCGTGACCGGCATCGTCGGCGCGACGAATCCCGAGTCTGCGCTCACGTTCTCGGTGCACCCTGCCGAGCTCGTCGCGCCGCCGGGTAGCGCGGTGTTCGCGAAGGTGAAGGTGAAGCCGACGAAGAAGTCGCTGCGCGGCATGCCGCAGTTGCACACGTTCTCGCTCGACGTGGACAGCGAGGGCGCCCCGACTGCGTCGGCGCCTGCGTACCTTCTCCAGGAGCCGCTGATCCCGCGCGGCGTGATTCCGATGCTGCTCCTGATCGGAGCGCTCGTCATCGCCTATGTCGTCCTGATCCTTCCCCACCCGAAGCCGACTGCGGCCGCCGTCAGCAACGCGAAGGCCCAGGAGGCTGCCGCGAGCGCAAGCGCCACGGCAAAGGCAGCGAGCGCGCAGGCCGCCGCCGCGGACAAGAACTCGCAAGCGGCCCAGAAGACGGCTGCGACGGCGGCCACTGCTGCGGCGGCCGCGACCGCAGCCGCAAAGGCGGCCGGCAAGCAGGTAGCCGCCCAGGCGGCCGTTCCGAAGAGCGTGCCGTACAGCACGCGACTCGTCCTCCAGTGCCCGCCGCACTGCAAGGTGCAGCTCGACGTCCCGAAGCACAAGCAGCTCGCGCTCACCGACGTCGTCTTCGGCAATCCCCTCAACGACACCGGGTTGCTGACGCTGGCGCGCGGTGACCAGGTGCTCTTCGTCGAAGGGCTCGCGAACTTCCACGACCTGCCGTTGCATTTCGGCACGCCGCTCGTGCTCGACGCGAAGAACACGCTCACGCTGACGGCGGAGTGCAAGAACGCCGCGACGGACACCGTTCCGGCCGCAGCGTGCACCCCGGCGGCGTACGTCACCGGCACGATGTCGCCCGTGCCGCAGCCGGCGAAGAAACCGAAGGTGAAGGCGCGCTAGCTCGAGGCGAGCTTCTTCGCGATCAGCTCCGCGCCGAGCAACGGCGGAATCGCGTTCCGCACTGCGTCGAACAGCGACTGATCCCCGTCGACGAGCTCGAAGATGATCGCCTGAGCCCACATGCCGGCAGCGCCCGGCAACTGTGCCCGGGCTACGAGCTCGACCGCCTTCGACGTCCTCTCGACCCCCTTCGTCCCCATCTCCTTCTTCGTGTCCGCGTGGAACGCGCGGCCCATGGCCGACAGCGTGCCGACGACGGGCACCGCCGACCTGAGCACGCGGCCTCCCTTCTTCTCCTTCTGCGCGATCGCGTACTCGATCAAAGCCAGATCGTCCATCGTCGCCTTGGGAACACCGTTCTTTCCTTCCGTCATCTGCTTCTTGAGCTCCTCGAGCCCGTAGCGGTGACGGTCGGTGCTCGCCGCGGCCTTGAGCGAGGTGAAGAGGTTCACGGCTCCGCCCGCCGCGTCGCCCACGACCGGGATCTTCGAGACGGCCCCTCCGGCCAGGAACTTGAGCGCCTTCTTCCCGTAGCCGAGCAACTTCTTCCACTTGAGAGTCTTGGCTGCGGCCTTGTCCGTCGCGTCCACACCGCGCGAGGCGGCGAGGGCCGCGCGCTTCGCCTCGGCCCGCGCGGTGTCCCCGAGGCGGTCGTCCCGATAGGCGAGGTCCTGGGGCTGCGCAAACGCGCCCGAGCCCGGAGCAAAGCCTGCGGCTCCGGGCAGGCGGGACCGCGACTGCGGCTGCGCCTTCTCCTCGGGCTCGGGGTGGAAGTTGACCTCCTCTGCCGCGTCCTCCGGCGCAACGTCCCGCTGCTTTTCCTCGGGCTCCGAGTGGAAGTTGACCGAGCTCGACTCCATGTCGTTCAGCTCGACCGGTGGCGCTCCTTGCACGTCGGCCTGGAGCCCGGCGATCGGCGGCAGCCGGTCGTTCTGTCTCGTCCCCTGCTCGTAGACGCCCACCCGGCCTTACCGCCCTGCGGTTGGGCTCGCACCGGCGTCGGCCTCGTCCTCGCCGGTCCCCACGGCGGAGAGAAGCGCGGGCAGGAGCACGAGCGGCACGAGCAACGGCAGTAGCCAGAGGCTGAGCCAGTCCCAGAGCTTGTTGCCGTCGAAGCCCGCCCACTTCCAGTGCCAGACGTAGGCGCCGACCGAGACGAACACGAACGCGAGGCTGAGCAGGACGAGCGCAATGCGCTCGCGCGCGTGCACCCCACCCTTGCGGAGCTCGAACCAGACCGGCCCGGCCGTCACCGCGAGTGGGAGCGCCAGCAGCTCGAGCCAGTCCC
>JAOPYX010000259.1 GCA_025964535.1 Actinomycetes bacterium
GGACCGTGAATCGGGCGTAGAGCCGCGTCGCGAGCGCTACGGCGAACCAGCCGCCGAGCAACGGGAACGCGTCGCGCGCGAACGCCGAGAACGACGCGTGGTGCGACAGCAGCCCGACGACGGCGAACACGACGATCGCCGCCGCATCGGAGGCCGCGGCAAGACGCCCGCGTACGGCGAACGCGTTCAGAGCTTCCGGATGATCTGCTCGGCCTCGTCGCGCGTGAACGCCCGCAGAGTCTCCGTCGACTCGCCGCCGCTCACCTGAAGCTTCGTGATGATCTCGAGCGCGATCTCGTCGGTGGGCGCCTCGAAGATCTCCACGACGTCATATCGGCCGAGCGTGACGTAGACGCCGACGAGCTTTCCACCCGCTTCCTCGATCATGCGCTCGCCGTCTTCGACGCGATCGCGCCAGGCCGGCAGTCCCAGCCTCCCGGTCGACGTCCACCGCATGAGCGAGATGTAGTGGGGCATCGGCCCTATCTTGTCAGTCGTGCGTCTCAACGCGTATCTCGCTCGGGCCGGCATCGCGTCGCGTCGCGGGGCCGATGACCTGATCAAGGCCGGTCGTGTTCTCGTCAACGGCGAGCCCGGCCAGCTGAACACGTTCGTCGAGTCGCGCGACCGCGTCACCGTCGACGGCACGCCGGTGTCGCTGCAGCGGCTCACGTATCTCCTGCTGCACAAGCCGGCAGGCGTCGTGACGACGGCACGCGACCCGCAGGGCCGGCCCACGGTCGTCGACCTCGTGCCGAAGGAGCCACGCGTCGTGCCGGTGGGTCGGCTCGACGCCGACACGACCGGTGTGCTCCTGATGACGAACGACGGCCCGCTTGCACACCGGCTCGCGCATCCGCGCTACGAGATCGAGAAGGTCTACGAGGCCGAGGTCGGCGGGCGCCCTGCCGAGGACGTGCTGCGTGCGCTGCGCGAGGGCGTCGAGCTCGAGGACGGCATCACCGCACCGGCGAAGGTGCGCCGTGTCGGCGACCACCGGATCGAGCTGACGATCCACGAGGGACGCAATCGCCAGGTCAAGCGCATGTTCGAGGCCGTTGGCCACCCCGTGCGCAGCCTCCACCGCAGCCTCTACGCCGGGCTGACGGTGCAGGGCCTCGCGCCGGGGAAGTGGCGCCCGCTCACGCGCGCCGAGATCCAGCGCCTGCACTCATAACGGGCCGGGGGTCGTCCCATGTAACGACCCCCGGCCGTTTACCTGGTATCGGGCGTTGCGCTAAGGGAGGAGGGAAAGCCCCTTCGCCGCGAGCCTGAGTGCGTCCGCCTCGACGATCCAGCGGGCCGCCTGACGCTCGTCCAGCTGCTGATTGCCGAACGCCGCCGCGTTCAGCGCGTCACGAATCTGCGCAGCGAGGGCGTCGCGCCTCGCGGTCAGCTGTCCGATCGCGTTGTCGCGTGTCGTGTAATTCGCGTCGCTCGTCGCATCGCCACTGGCGATTGCCTTCGTCGACGCCGTCAGCGTGTCCATGCCGAACGAGCCGAAGGGCGCGTTCAGCTGCTTGTAGGTGGCCGCGAGGCGGATCAGTGTCTCGCGGTGCGCCCGCAGCGTCTGTGGTACCGCCCAGCTCTCGAGCGGCTCCACGAGCACGCGGCCGTCAGGCACGTAGTCGTTCTGCAGGCCGAGCAGCGAGAGCATCGTCGGCTGCACGTCGGTGTGATCCGACCAGATCGACGAGTTCACGCCGGTGTTCTTCACGCCGGGCCCGACGAACCCGAGCCACGTCGTCGCGATCTCCGGCTGGATGTCCCCGTGGTTCCAGGCGAACGCCGGGTTGATGCACGTCTCACACGTGCTCGCCGGGAAGTCGGTGAGGAAGTAGTTCGGATCCGCGAAGTACGCGAACGTCGGATTCCGGAGCGGATCGCCGCTGATCATGTGCAACGCCTGCATCTCGGTTCTGCTGGCCATCGCCTTCATCAGCGTGTCGGTGTTCCCGGTGTACGGGTTCACGGCCGTCAGCTTGGCGGTCGCCCGCTCGAGGTTACGGACGACAGCCGACGCCGGATCCGGATTGCCGGACATGTAGAACGTCGGAGCGTCGTCGCCGTGCACCGTCCAGTCGGTCGATGCGGCCGGCACGGCCGGGAACTGGTGCTGCACGAGCGTCTTGATGTTCGCGTTGATCTCGCCGACCTGGTTCGGGCCGTAGACGCACGGTGTCGTGACGCCGTCGCAGCCCGTCTTCTGGACGCCGGCGAAATGGTCGCCCTCGTCGACGGTGAACACGAACAGCGTGTTGCTCTTGTCGATGCCGTCGGCGGCGAGCCGCTGGAAGAAGGCAGCGAACGCCTGGTCATAGGCGTGCAGTTGGTCGACGTATCCCTGCGATCCCGGTCCGTAGGCCGTGTGCGCGTTTCCCGCGACGCCGTGGAAGTCGTGCGCGTCGGAGATGTACGCGAACGTGACGGGGATGCCCTTCTCCTGCATCGCTGCGACGTATGCGAGCGACGTCGAGGCGTACATCCCGTCGAAGCCCGGGAAGCCCGGCTGGCCGAACGGATCCGCGATCGAGTTGCCGGCGAGGTCGTTCATCGTCGCGCCGCCCGTCAGGAACGGGTTGATCTGCTGCGCTCCGAACAGCCCCTTGAAGCCGCCGTAGCCGCCCGGCTCGTCCGGGAGCGTGTCGGCCTGGCCGCTCGCACAGGCTGCGGAGCCCTGAGCGCAGTGGATCGCGAAGCCGACGAAGTCGGTCTGCGCCTTGGCCCTCGCCGCCGACCCGAAGGGAGCGGCATTGGATGCGGCCGCCTGCGTGTACTGGGGCGAGCCGGTGCCGAACACCTTCGTGATGTCGCCGCTTGCGCCGGTGCCGGTGTTCTCGAGCACCGTGTTCGCCGTGGCGACGGCGCCGAAGTCGCAACCCGCGCGCGTGTATGGCACCCACGGTGCGGGAGCGTTCTTCCCGTCGGGCGTGATCATGTTCGGCACGGTCGGTGCGTTGGCGACGACCGGGTCCGTCCAATAGCCGAACGAGCTCGGGAACTGGAAGCCGGCGCCGTTGAAGCGCACGTTGCTGTTCGAGACGACCTGGCCGTGCCGATCCGGATACACGCCGGTCAGCGACGACAGGATGCCGCCCGCCGTGTGCGAGATCAGCACCGTGTGATCGTTCGTCAGCAGTGAGCCGTTCCCGTTGATGAAGTCGAGCAGGTGCGGCATCTGCTGCAGGTCGGACGGGACGTTCGGGTTGTCGCGCGTGAAGTGCGTGTTGTCGAACTGCACGTAGATCACGTGCTTGATGTTGCCGCGCGCCGATTGCAGCGCGCACCCTGCCGCGTTTGCTGTCGTCGATGCGTCATGGCGCGCCGCTGCTGCCTGCACGCCTGCGACCGCGGCGATCGCTGCAGCGATGGTCGTCGCTGCAAGAACCAGTCCCCTTCTCATCGAACTCTCCCCTCATTGCAATTGCAGAACTGCCGCAGGGGACCCTTGCCGCCACGCTGATTCACATGGGCGGCAAGGCGGTGGTCCGGAGGTTACGAGATGGTTGCGCTCGCGTGCGTCAGAGACCCTTCGGCCGCGCTGCGCCGAAGAATGGTCCAGCGTCTGATCTCGCAAAGCCCATGCGCTCGTACATCATCTCGAGCGTCGGCGCCGAGGCGCGACGGGCCTTTTCGGCGCCGACGGCGAGCAATCGCTGCAGCTCGCGCTCGTCGCCGCGCAGCGCCTCGTACCGCTCGCGGATCGGGTTGAGCAGCGCGACGACCGACTCGCCGACGGCGACCTTGAAGTCGCCGTAGCCCGCGTTCTCGAACCGGCGTTCGAGCGCTTCGATCGGCTCGCCGGTTGCGACGCTCATGATCTCGAGCAGATTCGAGACGCCGGGCTTCTCCTGCGGGTCGTAGCGAACCTCGCGCTCGGAGTCCGTCACCGCCGATTTGAACTTCTTCATGATCGCGTCGGGCGAATCAACGATGTAGACCGCGCCCTGCTCGCTGCTCAGCGTCGTCGACATCTTGTTCTGCGGCTCCTGCAGGTCCATGATCCGGCCGCCGATCTCGGGGAACTTGCCCTCCGGCACGCGGAACGTCTCGCCGAAGCGGTGGTTGAACCGCTCCGCGATGTCGCGCGAGAGCTCGAGGTGCTGGCGCTGGTCGTCGCCGATCGGCACGAGATCGGTCTGGTAGAGCAGGATGTCGCCGGCCATCAGCACGGGATAGGTGAAGAGCGCCGCGGAGACGACGTCGCGGCCCTCGGACTTGTCCTTGAACTGCGTCATCCGGCTGAGCTGTCCGTAGCTCGTCACCGACGACAGCAGCCACGCCGCCTCGGCGTGCGCGGTCACATGGCTCTGGCAGAAGACGGTCGCTCGTTCGGCGTCGAGGCCGGTCGCGAAGAACATCGCGGCGAGGTCGAGCGTCGCCCGGCGGAGCTCGCCCGGGTCGTAGTCGACGCTGATCGAGTGGAGGTCGACGATGCAGAAGAACGCCTCGTGCGTCTCCTGCGTCTGGGCGTACTGGCGAAAGCCGCCGCTGTAGTTGCCGAGCGTCTTCGAGCCCGACGGCTGGATGCCGGAGAAGACCTTGGGTTTCGTGTCGTTCATCGTGCTCCTGAATTCGGCCCGTGCTGGAAAAAGACCTCCTTGCGGAGGTCGGACGAGCGGTGACGGGCGGTCGCGCGGCGGTGGCCCGCAAAGATGACCGGACAATAGCTGGGCGACCCAAGTGGCGCATCTACACTGAGGGAGATGGCTGTGACCGGTGCACCCGAGCTGTTGATCGTGATGAGCGGGCATGCGACGCCCGAGCAGATCGACGACGTGGTCGCGCGCCTCGAAGAGGCGGGCTGCGCCGCGCTCGTGACACCGGGTCGCGAGGCCACCGTGATCGGCGCGATCGGCGAGCGCGAGCTGCTCGCCACGCTGCCGCTCGAGGGCTTCACCGGCGTCGATCAGGTGCTGCCGATCCTCAAGCCGTACAAGCTCGTCTCCCGCGAGCTCTCGCCCGATCCGACCGTGATCGAGGTGCGCGGACGCCGCATCGGCGACGGGTACTTCGGCTTCATCGCCGGGCCGTGCACCGTCGAGACCCGCGCGCAGACGCTCGAGACCGCGCGGGCCGTCGCCGCGGAGGGCGTCACCATGCTGCGCGGAGGCGCCTTCAAGCCGCGCACTTCGCCGTACGCGTTCCAGGGGCTCGGGGAAGAGGCGCTCGAGTACCTGAAGGAGGCGCGCGAGGAAACCGGGCTGCCGCTCGTGACCGAGTTGATGGACCCGCGCGACGTCGAGGCCGTTCTCGATGTCGCCGACGTGATCCAGATCGGTGCGCGCAACATGTCGAACTTCTCCCTGCTCTCCGAGGTCGGCCGCGCGCCGAAGCCGGTGCTGCTGAAGCGGGGGCTCTCGTCCACCGTCGAGGACCTGCTGATGGCCGCCGAGTACATCGTCAAGGAGGGCAACTCGCAGGTGATCCTCTGCGAGCGCGGGATCAAGACGTTCGAGACGTCGACGCGCTTCACGCTCGACATCGGCGCGATCCCCGTCCTCAAGATGGAGACGCACCTGCCGGTGATCGTCGATCCGTCGCATCCGGCCGGGCGCCGCGAGCTCGTGCTGCCGCTGGCGCGTGCCGCCGTCGCCGCGGGCGCGGACGGCATCATCGTCGAGGCGCACCCGCGTCCCGAGGAAGCGCTCTGCGACGCCGCGCAGCAGATCCCCACCGCCGACTTCCCGGAATTCGCCGCGGAGATCCGCGCGCTTGTGTCCCTTATGGGACGCACGATCGGCTGAGAGCGACCGAGTGAAGGTCGAACCGGCTGTCGCGGTCGTCGGGCACGTCGCCGTGCCCGGAGACAAGTCGATCTCGCACCGCTCGGTGCTGCTCGGCGGGCTGGGGGAGGGTGAGACCCACGTGCAGGGCTTCGGACGCTCGGCCGACACGATGGCGACCGTCGACGCGATGCGTTCGCTCGGCGTCGAGGTCGAGGAGCTCGGCGACGACGAGCTGCGTGTGCACGGCGTCGGGCTGCGCGGCCTGCGATCGCCGGACGGGCCGGTCGACTGTGCGAATGCCGGCACGCTGATCCGGCTGCTCGCCGGCATCGTCGCGGGGCAGGAGGGACGCTTCGAGCTGACGGGCGACGAGTCGTTGCGCACGCGGCCGATGGAGCGCATCGCCGAGCCGCTGCGGCGCATGGGCGCGAACATCGAGACCGAGGACGGTCATGCCCCCGTCGTGATCCAGGGCACCGATGCGCTCCAGGGGATCGACTACTCGCTGCCGGTTGCGAGCGCGCAGGTCAAGTCGGCCGTGCTGCTCGCCGGCCTGAACGCGAATCGCGAGACCACCGTCGTCGAGCCGAAGCCGACGCGCGACCACACGGAGCTGATGCTCGAGGCGGCCGGCGTCAAGGTGCGACGGCGTCCCGGCTCGGTCACGATCGATCCGGCGGGAGCGTTGCGCCTGGGCGAGATCGTGGTGCCGGGCGACTTCTCCTCGGCGGCGCCGCTGTTCGTGGCGGTCGCGCTCGTTCCGGGCAGCGATGTCACGGTGCACGAGCTCGGCCTCAACCCGCGGCGCATCGGGCTGCTCGACGTGCTCGAGCGGATGGGCGCACGCGTCTCGATCTTCAACCGGCGCCGGGCCGGCCGCGAGCCGGTCGGCGACGTGCAGGTGCAGCACGGCGAGCTCATTGCCACGGAGATCACACCCGACGAGGTGCCGCTGCTCGTCGACGAGCTTCCGCTCGTCGCGCTCCTGGGCACGCACGCGCGGGGGGAGACGATCGTGCGTGGCGCTGCCGAGCTGCGCGTGAAGGAGAGCGACCGGATCGAGGCGGTCACCGACTTGCTGCGCGCCTGCGGGGCACGGATCCACTCGACCGAGGACGGCTGGCGGGTCGTCGGCGTTCCGAGGCGCCTGAAGGGCGGCCGCGTCGATGCCCGCGGCGACCATCGCATCGCCATGCTTGGCGCGATCGCCGGGCTTGCCTCGAAGGAGGGAGTGGAGATCGAAGGCGCCGACACGGTCGGAGTAAGCTTCCCCGGCTTCTTCGACCTGCTCGACTCGGTGGTGAGACGATGATCGTTGCGATCGACGGCCCTGCGGGGGCCGGCAAAAGCACGGTGGCGCGCGCATTGGCCGAGCGGCTGAGCTTTCGCTACCTCGACACGGGCGCCATGTACCGCGCGCTCACCTGGCTCGCGATGCATCGAGGCCTCGACCTCGGTGCGGGCGCGGCGCTCGCGGAGCTCGCACGTGCGGAGCCCGTCGTCTTCGATGCGGAAGGGCGCGTATGGATCGGCGGCAAGGACGTCACGTCGTCGATTCGCGAGCAGCGCATCGACCGGATGGTTCCCGTCGTCGCGCGGCATACCCCGGTGCGCGAGGTGATGCGCGAGCGGCAGCGCGAGCTCGGGCGCGACGGCGACGTGGTGATCGAGGGCCGCGACATCGGCACGGTCGTCGCGCCGAACGCCGAGGTAAAGGTCTATCTCGTCGCCGACCGCGACGAGCGGGCGCGGCGGCGCATGGCGGACCGGCCGGGCATCGGCGCGGACGCGCTCGCGACCGACCTGCGCATGCGCGACGAGAAGGACGCGGAGCGCATGCAGCCGGCCGAGGACGCGCGCGAGATCGACACGACGGGCCTGAACGTGGAGGACGTCGTCGAGCGGATCGAAGCGCTCGTGCGCGAGCGCACGGCCGCGTGAACCGAGTCGACATCGCGTGGGCGTTCGGCAAGCCGATCATGGGCGGGCCGACTGCGCTCCTGACGCGGCTGCGCGTGTACGGCAAGGATCGGGTGCCGCGGGCGGGCGGGCTGGTCATGGCCTACAACCACTTTTCGTGGATCGACATCCCGGCGTTCGGCTGGGCGGCTCCGCGTCCCGTGTACTTCCTCGCGAAGGCTGAGGCGCACGCCGTGCCGCTCGGTGGGGCGTACCTGCGGTTGTTCGGGTCGTTCGGCGTCCGTCGCGGCGAGTCCGATCGTGAAGCCGTGCGGCGGATGCGCGACGTCGTGCGTGCCGGGCATGCGCTCGGGATCTTTGCGGAGGGCACGCGGCAGCGGTCGGGCGAGCTCGGTCCGGTGCAGCCGGGCGCCGCGATGGCGGCTCTCCAGGAGGACGCGCCGGTCGTCTGCGCCGCGATCTACGGCTCGCACGAGTGGCGGCTGGGCAACTTCAGCCCGGTCTCGATCGCGTACGGCGAGCCGCTGCGGTTCAAGGACCTGCCCCGGAATGCCAAGGGCTACCGGCTGGCGTCTGCGGAGATCGAGTCGGAGCTGCGCCGCCTCTGGGAGTGGCTGCGCGATCTCCACGCGGCCGGGAGGCCGCGGCACGCCGTCCCGCCGCGCGCGCCGGAGCATCTCCGCGCCGCCGTGACGCTTCCGTGACGCTCGCGTAACGGTGCCTGGCCCGGGTC
>JAOPYX010000282.1 GCA_025964535.1 Actinomycetes bacterium
TGTAGGCGTACCACTTGAGTGCGACGGCGTGGTAGGTGCTGTCGGTGTTGGTGGTCTTGATCCATGCCTCGACCGTGCCGTTTCCGACTTGCAGGCTGGAGGGGTTGCCGACGTCGACCCAGCCGGATGACCCGTCGAACGTCGCGGCCTTGGTCGAGGGCTCGCTCGCGAGGGCTCCTGCAGCGCCCAGCGTGACGGTGCCGTGCACGGTTCCGGTATTGCCGTTGCCGCTCGCGTCGACGACGCTGGTCGAGCCGGTGCTGTCGTCGAGGCGGTACCAGACGGTCGGGCCGTCCGCGGTCACAGCGCTGGCATACGGCCCGGTTGTGCCTCCGCCCGTGCCGCCGTTGTCGGTCTGGAAGGAGTCGACGTAGACGGTCGTGCCGGACGACTCGAGGTTCTTCGTCCCTGTGGCGACGACCTTGACCGTGTGGCTGCCCGACGTGGGGAAGCTCTTGTCGTAGAGCACGGTCTGGTCGACCTGCGTGCCTCGGTCGCCCCAGAGGTCGATGCGAGCATCGAAGGACCCGTCGATGTAGACGTCAGCTTCGCCACAGCTCGAGCAGTACCGGCCGATCAGGCGCACTCGTGAGCTCGTGAACGTGTACTGAGCGTAGGCGCCGGCCGAGCCGGTCGAGCTGAGATCGGTGTTCGACGCCGAGGAAACGCCCGTCGAGTGCGTCCAGGTTCCGCTGTACGTGATGGCGGACGTGTTGGAGTCCTCGGTGACGCTTTGACTCGGGTTGATGACCTGGATCCCGTCGACGTAGATGATCGTGCTGCTCGACTTCGCATTCTTCGTTCCGTTGGGGCTGATCGAGATCGTGTGTGCGCCTGCGGCGGCCCACGTCTTCACGTAGATCGGAACGATCGCGTCGAGGTTGTCCGGTGCGTAGAGATCGACGACCGCATCGGTCGTGCCGTCGATCTTCACGTTCGCCATGCCTTCGTTCGGACCAAGCTTCACGTAGAGCGTCACCGCGGTGCCCGTGAAGCTGTACGAGGCGGCATCGGTCGTCGTGCTCGAGCTCGAGAGGGTGTCGCCGTAGTTGCCGACCTGCCCGGTGAGATGTGCGTAGCCGGTGTAGGTCAGGCTCGCGTCGTCAACGGCGGTGATCTCCTGACCGTGCACCGGCGAGGAGTACGTGATCGACGATGCGTTTCCGTCGCCGTCGACCGTCTGCACGCCGTACTGCACGTAGGGAGATGCGGCCGGGGTGTGGTCGAAGAAGTAGGTCCCCTTGGACGCCTTCCCGATCAGCGTGCCGTTGCGGTAGACGTTGTAGTAGCTGACCCAGTTGTCGTCGGAGCCGGCCGTCCACCGGACGTCGACGCCGGGGTAGTTCACGTTGGTCGCCGCCGTCGCGGTCACGCCGCTCGCCGCGCTCGGTGCCGTGGCGTCGTTGCCGCCGCCGGGATGCTTGGCCAGGTTGAGGTAGACGATCTCGCCCTGGCTGAGACCCGACGAGAAGGTGATCCCGTTCGTCATCAGGTCGCTTCCGGTGCGACTGCTTGAGCCGCTCGTGAACTGGAAACGGACGTCATACGTCGTGGCGCTGTTCAGGCCCTTGGGGTAGACGGTCACGCTGCTCGCGGTGTCGGCGCCGAAGCGATGGATCGCTCCCCGGTTGCCGTCCTGGCTCAGCCGCTCGAACCAGTTGCTTGCGCTGTCGGTCGAGGTTGGGTGGTACTGCCTGACCCAGCGGCCGACCACGCCCTGCGCGGTGAGGTAGTGGTACTCGTCGACGAGCTGGCGTGCGCATTCGATCTGTGCGGGATCGACCGTGTCGCCGGCCCCGGATCCGCTGCCGTCTGCGTTCGAGTAGAAGGACAGGTTCATCCCGAGGTCGCGCCAGATCGAGCGGCTGCAGTATCCGAGCGAGGACCACGGGTTCGGATCGCCGCTGATCTTGTCCACCGGGAACAGGTACGCGGCGGTTGCCGCCTTGTCCGGGTCTGGAGCGTCGTAGAACTGCGCGAGCGACGAGAGTCGCATGTAGTCCCAGCCGAGCTCGTTGCCGCCGCTGTCGACGGAGTAGAAGGCGCCGCCGCTGCGCTGGTCGAGGTAGTACTGGAGGATGCGACGGTACGCCTGGTCTTCCGCAAGCTGCGTGTCGCCGGTGGTCGCGGTGATCGGGCATGCGTCGTTGCGGAACATGTAGTCGCCCCAGTTCTGGGCGTTCCCGACGAGCAGGTTCTCCATCCATGTCTCGAAGCCGGGGATCCCCATGTCTCCGAGCCGGTTGACGTAGCCGCACGGTGAGCCGTTCGTGAACCAGCTCGAGTGGGCGGCGTACGTCTGCGAGTTCGTATTCGCCCCGTACGCGGGGTAGTAGATGATCGACTTGGTGCCGGACTTCGCAAGGAAGTCGTTCGTGAGCTTGAAGTCGGGGCCGCTCCAGTCACCAGGCACGTTCCACCAGCCGTTGTCGCGCCAGTCGACGTCGATGCCGATCGCACGTTCACGGTCGCTCAGGTTGAAGATCTTCTGCCGGATCCCCTGCTGGTCCCAGTTCCCACACCATTGAGTGCCCGCGCACCAGTTTCCCGGCGCCGCAACGCCTGGGAAGTACCCGCTGCGGGTGTCGTCCCAGAGGTAGCGGTACTGCCAGTCGAGCAAGCGGTTGCCCATGTCGTCGAGGTCGCTCTTGTAGGTCATGACGAACGCCTTCGGCGAGGTGACGGTCGAGCCGGCGGCGACGCTCGCGGAGTAGTTCGGCATGTTGAGCGAGAGGCTGACGTCGCCGTTGCTCGCGCCGATCGGCGCCTGCCAACGACCGAAGTAGTCGAAGCCGGCGATCAGTCCGGCTGTCGACGTCGACTCGGACAAGCTGAACCACGGGATGTAGCTGCTCGAGGTCTCGTTGAACGAGTTGAGTGAGCAGCTCGCCGGCGTCGATCCGGAGTCGACGCAACCGAACGCGTCGTAGCTGTCGAAGTTACGGACGTAGCTCGACGTGAGTGGCGTTGCGCGGACCGTCCACGAGGCGGCGTTGCAACACGCGGCGCCCGTCATGTAGTTGAGGGTGACGTGCCCCGCTGCAGCATCGGTGCCCAGGAGGTGTTGTTCGAGGAAGGACGGCGTGGCCAGTGTGTGGGCCGCGCTGTCCGTGTTCTTGTAGTCGGTCCATTCGCGGATCAGCGAGTCCGATGGGAAGTCGAGGTAGTGCTTCGTGACCTGGACCGTCGTCGGACTGGCCGAGCGGGTGAGCGTGACGTCCAACTGGATGGCGGTCTGTCCACCGACGGTCGTCGTCGCGGCGCTGCCGCTCGCGCACGTCCACCCGCCGGAGGCACCCGTCAACGCGGATCCGTCCCACGTGAAGCGGAACTCGGGCGAGACGGTAGAGCCCTGGATCAGCTCTTTCGTGGGGCTGACGAGCTTGTTCTTGAAGCTCGTCATCGTGAACGACCCGCTCGAGAAGGTGAGCGTCTTCTCTATCCCGGCGGTACCGATCGTCCAGGTGCAGCTGTTTGCTCCCTGGTTTGCGTAGGCGTCACCGGAGGTGAGCGCTGAGGCGGCGGTAGTCCAGACGAATTGCGCAGCGACGACAGCGAGCGTCGCGAGAATCCGGCGGCGAAGCGAGGGCGACATGCCAATCCTTTCGTCGAACGGCGGATGACGTCCCCAGTGACCCGGTTGATTCGACCGGCGGTGGAGGGCGGGCCCGGTCGTTCACAGCGGCGTCCAGGCCGCGGTGATGGAGGTCTCCACCGATGCGCCGGGCGCAAGCTCGCGGATCGCACCGGCGGCGATCGCCTCCGGCATCGTGCGACCGGGGATCGTCGAGAACTCGATGGCGAAGGTGTCTGCCTGCGCCCAGAAGGGCCAACCGCCCCGGCCGCAGAAGTTCTGCCAGAGCAAGAGGTGGGGGAACTGCTCGAGGTCCCACGTGAGCTCCAGCGCCGCGCCGGCTTGCGGGGCGGTGATCCGCGCCCGGCCATGGACAGGCTGGAGGCAGATGTGGTCAACGCGTCCGTCGGGCTCGAGCGGCACGATGCTCAGGTCGACCTCGGTGCCGTCTCGTGCCGAGCCAGCGGGCCACGCGACGTCGCCCGCTGCCAACACGGTCGCTGCCGGATCGTAGGGTGGGTCGGGTACGTACGCCGAGGCGACCTCGAGCTCGAGCGAGCCCCCCGCAAATGTCTCGCGAGAGAGGCAGGGATGGTGACCCCACGCGTAGGGGGCGGGCTCGCCGCCGACGTTGCGGATCTGCTCACTCACCTGCAGTGCGCCGCTGCTGATCTCCACCCTGCGCGTGACCTCGAACGGTGAGCGAACGGTCTCGACCCGAGCGGTCACTGCCGTGTCCGTCTGTTCGAGCACTTCCCAGGGCAGGCGGACGAGCTCACCGTGGAGCAGCGACGCCGGATCGTCCTCGGCCGGGAAGCCGACAGCCGGGAACATCTCGAACCAACCGCCCTCGAAGACGTCGATGAACGTCTCGACGGAAGCCGCTCCCCCGTGCCCGAGCGCGCGGCTCGCGGGCGCGGCGGGCCGCCTCCATGTCCACAGTGCCTCCGCGCCGGAGCGGGTATCGCGCAGCGACGTGATGGTGAATCCCTGCGCCGGGGCACAGGCGACGCGGACGCCGTCTGCCTCGAGCGTCAGGGTCATCGGGCGGAGATTCCTTGACGCAACGCCACGTACTTACTAGGCTCGGCCGGATTTGTCAACAGAAAACCGTCAGCAAGCCGTAATTGTCAGCGGAGGCGGTTCCGGCATCGGCCGGGCCGCGGCTCTGCGGCTCGCGGCCGACGGTCTTGCGGTGCTGGTCGTGGACACCGAGGGTGAAGCAGCGGCAGCCACGGCGGACGCAATCTGCGCGGCTGGTGGCACCTCCACTGCAGTGGTGGCCGACGTTGCCGTCTCCTCCGACTGTCAGCGAGCGGTGGCTGCTGCCGGCGCGCTCGGCCGCCTGCACGCGCTCGTCAACGTTGCCGGCGTGATGGTCGCCGACGACACGGTCGAAGCTCTCGACGATGCCGAGCTCGATCGCGTACTCGCCGTCAACGTGGGCGGCATCTTCCGGCTTGGCCGGCACGCGATCCCGGAGCTGCGCAAGGCCGGTGGCGGCGTGATCGTCAACACCGCGTCGGTGCACGCGTACGCGTCGATGGACCGCTGTGCCGCCTATGCGGCGTCGAAGGGGGCAATCGTGGCGCTCACCCGGCAGATGGCCATCGACCTCGCGGTCGACGGCATTCGCGTGGTGGCCGTGGCGCCCGGCTCGGTCGACACTCCGCTCACGCGCCGCGAGTTGGAGCGCCGCGGCGTGACGGCCGCAGACGCCGGCTTCGGCACATCGCACGCAGAGCTCGGCCGAGTGCTGCAGTCGGATGAGATCGCGGCGGTGATCAGTTGGCTCGTGTCCGACGCGGCGCGCGCGATCAACGGAGAGACCGTCGTCGCCGACGCCGGGCTACTCGCAAGGCTCGTCTAGAGAAGGAGACCCGATGAACGATCGAGCGGCGCTCGAGATCACCTGGTTGGGCCAGTCCGGGTACGCGCTGCGGCTGCCGACGGGAGAAACGTGCTGGATCGATCCGTACCTCTCGGACTACGTCGAGGACGAGCTCGGCGTTCCGCGGATCGTCGCGGCGCCCCGCGATCCGCAGGTGGATCACGTCGACGTCGTCGTGATCACGCACTGGCATCAGGATCATCTCGACGCGCCGACCTGCAAGGCGATCGCGAAGGCCAACCCCGAGGCCGTGTTCGTCTGCCCCCCGAGCTGCGCCGGCCGTCTGGCGGGGTGGCGCGTGCCGCGTGACCGGATCGTCGAGCTCAGCCGTGGCGAAGAAGCGAACGCTGGTTCGTTCGTCGTCCGCGGCACGTTCGCGCGGCACGACGTGCCGGGCTGGCTTGCCGAAGATGCAATTGCGTTGGTCATCGACGCCGGCGGCACGCGCATCTTCCACAGCGGCGACACCGAGTACGACAGCCGGTGCCTCGAGGCGAAGGAGCACGGGCCGTTCGACGTCGGGATCTTCGTCACGAACGGCAGCGGCGGCAACATGAACGCGCGCGAGGCGGCACTCATGGCGCACGAGCTCGCGCCCGGCGTCGCCATCCCGTCGCACTACGGAATGTGGGCGCCGGAGGACTACGGCCCCACGGCGACGCTCGACCCGCAGGTCTTCGTCGACTACTGCGACCGGCTCGGCGGCCCGCCCACGCTCGTGCTCGAGCACGGCATTGCGACGCCGGTTCGCGGCCGGATGGGCGCCGCGGCTTGACAACTGCCCGGCAGCCGTAGTTAGATCGCGAATTGTTAACCGTTCTCCGATGACAGAAAAGACACCCGTGACTCTGGAAGCAGGCGTTCCCCTGGAACAGCAGAGCGGCCGGCCGCCCCGCCGGAAGGCGTTCTCTCGCGCCGGGGTGCAGCGGGTGTTCGCGGTCAGCGAGGCCGGCATCGTGATCTCGCTGGTCGCGCTCGTGCTGATCTTCAACTCGCTCCAGTCTGCGTTCCTCTCGAGTCAGAACGTGCGGGCGATGTTGGGTGCGATGTCCTTCGTCGCGATCATCGCCGTCGGGCAGACGCTGTTGCTGATCGCGGGAGAATTCGACCTCTCGGTCGGCTCGGTCGCCGGGCTCAGCGCGGTGATCAGTGCCTGGCTGATGACGAAGGGGCATCTGCCGGTTCCGATCGCGCTGCTGCTCGGCATCGGTTCCGGCGGAGCCGTTGGGCTCATCAACGGGCTCGTGGTCGTGCGGCTCGGCATCCCTGCGTTCATCGCCACCCTCGGGATGCTCTACGCCGCCCAGGGATTCGACCTGCTGCTGACCAACGGCTACCCGATCTACCCGCTGCCGCACTCGGTCGGCAAGATCGGTCAAGCGACGCCGCTGTTCGGCATCGGCTGGAGCTTCTACATCCTGGTCGTGCTCGTCGTCGTAGCCGACCTCGTGCTGCGACGCACCACAATCGGGCGCAATCTCTACGCGACCGGCGGAAATCGCGAGATCGCGCGCCTCGTGGGGATCAACACCGATCTCTACAAGATCGTCTGCTTCGTCCTGACGGGAATGCTGGCGGCGCTTGCGGGAATGCTCGTCATGGGGAGCCTCGCGAGCGGCTCGACCTCGATCGGCTCCGGCTGGGAGCTGATCGTCATCGCCGGCGTGGTCATCGGGGGCGTCAGCCTATTCGGGGGCGTCGGCAGTGTGGCCGCCGGCTTCGTCGGAATGCTGCTTCTCCAGGTCGTCCAGAGCGGGTTGGTCGTCGTCGGGGTCAGCCCCAACTGGCAGACGGTTTCTGTCGGCGTGATCATGGTGGCCGCCGTCGGGCTCGATCTGTTCCGCCGCAAGGTTTCCGCCCGCGACTCGATTCGCCGACGCCGCGCACGCGGATCCACGCTGCATGAAACCGAGGAGGCTGGTGCGATGTGACCACCGACGGATGCGCTCGGGTCAGGGCGTCCTCGTCAATCGTCTTCGTTTAGGAGGGTTAGCAATGAAAGGTTTGCTGAGGGTGCGTGTCGGAATTCTCGTTGCAGCGTTCGCTGCGGCGCTGGTGGCCGGCGCGTTGTCGGCCCAGGCCGGAACCCATCGGGCCGCTGCGGCGTCGAAGGGGAACCTGCTCTGGGTGCAGCCGCTGCGCAACCACCCCGTGCACCGCGTCATGCAGGCGGGCTTTCTCGATGAGTGCAAGAAGATCGGCTACCACTGTGAGATCGTCGGCAACCCGAGCGCGACGACCGTCGACGTTCCGGCCTCTGTTGCACTCGCTGAGGCAGCGCTCTCCAGCAAGCACTTCGTCGGCGTCGGCGTCTACGCCTTCTCGCCTGAGATGTATCCGTTTGCGTTGAAGGTCAAGAAAGAGGGGTATCCGACCGTTTCGTGGCACATCCTGCTCAAGCAGGGCACGAAGTCCGGGATCGACGCCATCACCGGTTGCGATCCGAAGGCGTATGCGGTTCAGGCCGCGCAGGCGATGGGCAAGCAGCTCGGTGGGAAGGGCAAGGTCGCCGTCACCGAAGGCAGCTTCAACACGATCGAGAACCTCGTGGCGAAGCAGTTCACGGCGACGATGCACAAAGAGTTCCCCAACATCACGGTGCTCGCACCGGATGTCGAAGGCTTCGAGCCCTCGGCCGCAGCGTCGAAGGCCGTCAGCATCATCCAGGCGAATCAGGATCTGACCGGTGCGTTCTCGACCACCGGCGGTGGCCCCGCGACTTGGGCGAATGCGCAGCGGCAGGCCGGGCACAAGCTCACCATCATTGCGATGGACTACGTCCGTCAGAACCTCGACCTGGTGAAGTCCGGGCAGGTGTACGCGGTCGTCGGTCAGCCGCTCTACCAGGAGGGCGCGAAGACCGCCGACCTGCTTGCGGCGATGGCTCAGCACAAGAAGGTTCCCTACTACAACTTCCTTCCCGCGCCCGTCATCACGAAGGCGATGACGCCTCACTACTACGCGCTGCTCGCGAGGGCGCACCAGTAACCACGAGCCCCTGACCCGGGACCTGCGGGGGCAGGTGTCAACTGGAACCTGCCCCCGCGGTGCTGCCCGACCAGAAGCGATGAAACCCGTACTCGAAACCCACAACGTCAGCAAGAGCTTCGCCGGTGTGCAGGCCCTGTCTCAGGTGAACCTGCGCGTCGACGGTGGCAACATCCACGCGCTGCTCGGACACAACGGCGCCGGCAAGTCGACGCTCATCAAGGTTCTCACCGGGATCTATCCGAGCGGGGACTTCGATGGCGAGATCGTCCTCCAGGGCCGGCCGGTCGCGTTTCGCTCGCCGGCCGACGCGCGCGCGAAGGGCATCGCGTACGTGCCGCAGGAGATCAGCGTGCTCGAGCACCTCTCCGTTGCCGAGAACGTCTTCGTCGGCAGGACCGGCGTGAACGGGAGCGCGCTCGTCAGCTTCCGCGACCTGTATCGACGCACGCGCGCATTGCTCGCGCAGCTCGACATCGAGCTCGATCCGCGCTTACCCGCAAGCTCGCTGACCGCCACGGAGCGTCAGTTGCTGATGGTGGCGCGTGCGCTTTCGACGGAGCCGGCGGTGCTGATGCTCGACGAGCCGACCACCTCGCTGGCGCGCACCGAGGTCGACCATCTCTTCCGCGTGCTCAACCGGCTGCGCGAGAACGGTGTCACGATGATCTTCATCACGCATCGAATTCCCGAGGTGGGCGCGATCTGCGACCGCGCGACCGTCCTGCGCGACGGGCAGGTCGTTGCGGAGATCGCCCGCGACGAGTTCCAGGAAGACGACATCGTCGCAGCGATGGTCGGACGTCGAGTCGAACGGCTGTATCCGTCCCGGGCGGCGGCAGCTGCCGGCGATGCGATCCTCGAGGTCGAAGAGCTTCGCGTCGCGCGTCCAGGCACCGATCTCGATCTCGTTCACGGCGTCGGCTTCACCGTCCGCCGCGGCGAGATCGTGGGGCTCGCCGGTCTCGTCGGCTCGGGACGGACGGAGATCCTGAGCGCGATCTACGGGCGGGTCCAGCATGAGGGCCGGATCGTCGTCGACGGAAAGACGATCAAGTTGCGGCGTCCCTCGGATGCGCGCCGCGCAGGCATTGCGATGTTGACCGAGGATCGAAAGCGTGAGGGACTCCTCTTCAACATGAATCTTCGCGAGAACGTCACGATCGGCAATCTCGCTCTCGTCTCGCACGGGGTCCTGGTCGACCGACGCGCGGAGGCCGCGCGAGCACAGGATTTCATGGAGGCGCTGTCGGTCAGGGCTCGCTCGGCGACGGCCGACGTCGCACATCTCAGCGGCGGGAACCAGCAGAAAGTGCTCCTCGCGCGCGTCCTCATGAACGCGCCGAAGGTTCTGCTCCTCGACGAGCCGACCAAGGGAGTCGACGTCGGGACGAAGCAGGAGATCTACCGGTTGATCGTCCAGCTCGCCGACGAGGGGATGGCCATCGTGATGGTCTCGTCCGAGATACCGGAGCTCCTCGGCTTGTGCGATCGCTGCCTCGTGCTCGCGGGCGGCACGATCGTCGACGAGTTCGCCCGCGGTGAAGGCAGCGAGGAGCGCGTCATCGAGGCGACAACCCTCACGGAGGCCGCATGACCGCGCACCAGCCGGACCCGATCGACGAGCTCGCAGGTCTCCTCAGCCCGCGCCCGCTCATCTCTCCGGGGCACTACGCGAACAAGCTCGCCCGCAGCCTCCACTCGGGACGTATTGCGGGGCTCTTGCGTGAGGCGATCATCGACGGGGAACTGCCGGCCGGCACTCCGCTCGTCGAGATGCGTCTGGCCGAGCGTCTGGCCGTGAGCCGAGGCCCGATTCGAAGTGCGCTTCATGTCCTACAGGGCGAAGGCTTGGTGCAAACGCTGCCGAACGGCCGCACGATCAGCGCGGGGCTCGACGCAGGCGACCTTCGCGACCTCTTCGGTGTGCGCTTCGAGCTCGAGTCGCTCGGGATCCGCCAGGGCTTGGATCGGCACGCCGACCTCGAGCCGGTCCGCAAGGCGATGGAGGCGATCGAGGCGGAGGGCGCCTCGACCGATCGCCTCGTCGAGCTCGACGTCGACTTTCACCGCTCGCTGGTCGCGTTCTCGGGGAGCCGGTTCCTCGTCCAGTCGTGGCTCGCGATCGCCCCGGTCATCCAGGCGGTGATCACGATCGGAAACCGCCGTTTGGCCGAAAAGGATCCTGCGTCGAACTACGCGCGCATCGTCGACTCGCACCGGCGGCTCGTGGAGGCGATCTCCACGGGAGTCGTCGAGGACGCGACGCGACTGCTCGCAGATCAGTTCTCGCTCACCCAGTCGATGTTCACCATTGCGAAAGGGGACACAGAATGACCACGGCAGCGGGCGCGGAGACGCTTCTCGAGCAGACGCTGCAGCTTGCTGCCGGTGCCCCGCTCTTGGCCGACCGTCCGGTCATCCTCACCGGCGCGACCGGAGGCATCGGGCGCACGATCGCGCGGGTGCTCGCGGCAGCTGGGGCGCAGCTGGTGGTTGCAGACCTCTCGGTCGACGCCGTCGCGGCGCTCGAGAGCGAGCTTCAGACCGACGGGCGCCAAGTCTTCGGGCGAGCACTCGATGCTTCCGATTTCGGCGCGTTTGCGGCACTCGTCGACGAGGTCGAGCAGGAGATCGGCCCGGTCGAGGGTCTCGTCAACTGCGCGGGCCTCTGGGAGCCGATGGCGTACGAGGAGGTCGACGAGATCGCCTGGCAACGCACCGTGACAGCGAACCTCACCACCGCCTTCGCGGGTTGTCGAGCGGTGTTGCCGCGGATGGCCGGCCGTGGGCAGGGATCGGTCGTGAACTTCGCCTCGACCGCCGGCGAGTACGGAAGCATCAGTCCGGCCGCGCACTACGCGGCCGCGAAAGGCGGCGTCGTCGCGATGACGAAGTCCCTCGCGCGTGAGGTCGGTCCGGCAGGCGTCCGTGTCAACGCGCTCTCGCCCGGGCCGATCGACACGATCGCGCTGGGTGCGGTGACGCCGGAGCAGAAGGCGAAGGTCGGGTCGCGCACGCTGCTCAATCGTCTCGGCCGCCCGGACGAGATCGCCACCGGCTGCCTGTTCCTGCTCAGTCCGCTGTCCACCTTCGTGACCGGGCACGTGCTGCGCGTCAACGGTGGAGCGCTTCTTTGACGCGCCCGGCGAGGAGAAAACGATGATCGAGACAACGACTCAGGCCGCGCGCACATCCGCCCTCGTGTCAGCCCGCATCGAACGGATCGAGACGATCCGGATTGCGGAGCAGCCGAACGTGCTCTGGGTCGAGGTCACGGACAGCGAGGGCCGGGTCGGGCTCGGCGAGACCTTCTACAACCCCGGCGCGGTCGAGGCGATCGTGCACGACATGGCGGCGCCGTTGCTGCTCGGCAAGAGCGCGTCGGCGATCGAAGATGCATGGCAGACCTTGTTCGCGTGCGCGAACTTCTACGGGTACGCCGGCGCGGAGATGCGGGCATTCTCCGCTGTCGACATCGCACTGTGGGATCTGCTCGGGCAGGCGACCGGCCTCTCGGTGTCGACCCTCCTCGGTGGGCGTGTTCGCGACCGCATCCGCATCTACAACACCTGTGTCAACGCCGGCGGCTTCGACGATCAGGACGCGTTCATCGAGCGGCCGGGGGATCTTGCCGAGGAACTGCTTGCGGAGGGGATCACCGCGCTCAAGGTCTGGCCCTGGGATCGGTTTGCGCCGCAGATCAAAGCCGACTTCGTCACGGGCCCGGCCGGCTGGTCCGCCATGGGACCGGTAGGGCACGACCTGACGCCACAGCAGCTCGACGAGGGCCTCGCCGTCGTCGAGGCGATCCGCGACCGGGTCGGAAACCGGATCGACATCATGATCGAAGGCCATTCCCGCTGGGACTTGAACGCTGCGCTCCGGATCTGTCGCGCGCTCGAGCCGTACGAGGTTGCGTGGGTCGAGGACATCATCCAACCCGACAGCCCGCGCGATCTCGCTCGCCTTGCTCACGAGACGCGGGTGCCGCAGTCCGTCAGCGAGCGTCTCTTCACGCGTTATCGCTACCGCGACGTGTTCGAGCTCGGCGCCGCACAGATCGCGATGGTCGACGTCGTCTGGACCGGCGGTCTCACGGAAGCGCGGAAGATCGCGCACTTGGCCGACACCTACCATCTCCCGCTGACGCCTCACGACTGCGTCGGCCCCGTCTGCCTGGCCGCGGCGCTGCAACTCTGCGCGCACGCGACGAACGCGAAGATCCAGGAGACCGTCCGCGGGTTCTACGGCGGCTGGTACCGCGAGGCGGTCAACGAGGAACTCGAAGTGGTGGACGGGCATGCGCTCATTCCCGATCGGCCGGGATTGGGCGTCACGCTGCGTCCCGAGCTGCGCAGGCGCGACGATGTGACCGTCAGGGTGAGTGGTGGCTGACCGCGTCGCGCTTCTCACCGACAGCGACCGGTTTCCATTCGCGGCGAGCGAGCTCGAGGCGTTGAGCAACGCCGGGGTCCATCCGGTTGCGCTCGATGGGCACGACGCAGAAGACATCGTCGCCGCCGGCGCGGATGCGGCGGCGTTGGTCGTGTATCACGCGCACGTCGACGCTCCACTGCTCGATCGGCTGAACCGCTGCCGGGTCGTCGCGCGGTGCGGTGCCGGGTACGACAACATCGATGCGCAGGCCGCACGTGCGCGAGGAGTCGAAGTCGTCTACGTGCCGGACTACGGAACCGACGACGTCGCCGATCACACGCTCGCGCTGATCCTCGCGTGCGCCCGCAAGCTCCTCGTCTGCGATCGCTCGGTGCGGCGTGGCCAGTGGCCGGGATATCCGGAGCTCGCACCGATGCATCGGCTACGCGGCAGCCTGCTCGGCCTGCTCGGCTTCGGTCGGATCGCGGCCGCGGTCGCGGAGCGCGCGCAAGCCTTCGGCATGAACGTCATCGCTCACGACCCGTACGTCACCGACGACGAGATGGCCCTGAAGAACGTCACACCGGTCTCGTTCGACGAGTTGCTCAGATGCGCGGACATTCTCTCGATCCACGCGCCTCTCACGCCGGACACGCGAGGGTTGATCGGGGACGCCGAGCTCTCACGGCTCCGGCCCGGCGCGATCCTCGTCAACACGAGTCGCGGCGCGATCGTGGACGAAGTCGCGCTCGCAGCCGCCGTTCAGACTGGCAGAGTCGCGGCCGGCCTCGACGTCTTCTCGGAGTCACCACTCGATCCGGCGCACGCACTGGTTGCGCACGACGGGGCGGTTCTGACGCCGCACAGCGCGGCCTTTACCGAGGAGGCGCTGACCGAGGTGCGCGTGCGTGTCATCGACGACGTGCTGCGCGTGCTCAGCGGCGAGCCCGCGCTTCACCCCGTACCGGCATGACGGCAGAGCTGTACCGGACCATGCGTACGATCCGTCGCTTCGAGGAGCGAGTCGTCGATCTCGTCAATGCGAACGAGATCGCCGGCGTGACGCACGAATACGTCGGGCAGGAGGCAGTCGCGACCGGCGTCTGCGCGGCGCTACAGCGCGACGACGTGATCACCTCGACGCATCGGGGTCACGGACACGTGATCGCGAAGGGCGCCGACGTGCGGCGAATGATGGCCGAGCTGCTCGGACGAGTCGACGGCCTCAACCGCGGCCGCGGCGGTTCCATGCACATCGCCGACTTCGCGTTGGGCATCTACGGCGCAAACGGGATCGTTGCCGCGGGCGCCCCCTTCGCCGCCGGCGCCGCCTGGACGGCGGTGCAGGATGCCTCGGGCGTCGTCGCGGCCACCTTCTTCGGCGACGGCGGTGCGAACCAGGGGATCCTCCACGAGACGATGAACCTGGCGGCGCTCTGGCGGCTGCCGGTGATCTTCGTCTGCGAGAACAACGGCTACGCCGTGACGCTGTCGCAAGCCCGATCGACGGCGGGCTCGCTCATCGAGCGCGCAGCCGCCTACGGGATGGCCGCCGAAGCCGTCGACGGCATGGACGTCGACGCCGTGCTGGACGCTGCCCGCGGCGCGGTGGAGCGTGCCCGTGCAGGCGAAGGACCAACGTTCCTCGAGTGCCGGACATACCGCTTCTTCGGCCACCACACGGCGGAGCGGACGATGAAGCTCGGTTACCGCACGGACGACGAGATCGCCTCGTGGCGCGAACGCGACCCGCTTCTGGTCACCGGGCGTGGGCTCGGTGAGGCCGTCCGCGCACAGATCGACGAAGACGTCGAACAACTGCTCGACGAGGCGGTCGAGTTCGCGCGTCAGAGCGGTCGACCGGACCCCGTCGACGCCTTCGACCATGTGTACGCAAGCGGGCTCCGGCCGCGCAGCGGGGTCGCGTCGTGAGCCGGATGCGCTACCAACAGGCGCTGGGTAAGGCGCTGCGCGACGAGATGGCGCGTGATCCGGGGCTCTTCGTCGTGGGTGAGGACGTGCGCGAGTCGCTGCGTGGAGTCACAAAAGGGCTCGCCGAGGAGTTCGGCGCGAACCGGGTTCTCGACATGCCGATCTCCGAGCAGATGTTCACCGGCTTTGCCACCGGTGCTGCACTTGCAGGCCGCCGTTGCGTGGTCGAGTACCAGATCCCCTCTCTGCTCTACCTGGCGTTCGAGCAGATCGCCAATCAGGCGCAGAAGCTCCACCTGATGACCGGTGGTCAGGCGAAGGTGCCGGTCGTCTACTTCGTGCCCGGCTCCGGCGCGAGGCTCGGCCTGGCCGCCCAGCACTCCGACCATCCGTACTCGCTGTTTGCGCACGCAGGCGTGAAGACGGTGCTGCCGGCCACGGCGGCGGATGCGTACGGGCTGTTGGTCGCATCCATCCGCGACGATGACCCGGTCGTCTTCCTCGCACCGGCTGCAGCGCTGCCGACGCGCGAGGAGGTGCCGGACGAGCCCTTCGTCGTCCCTCTCGGCTCCGGGCGCATCCACCGCGAAGGGCACGACGTGACGGTGGTTGCTGTGGGCCACCTCGTGCACGACGCGCTTGCGCTGGCAGATGAGCTCGCGGACGAGATCTCGATGGAGGTCTTCGACCCGCGCACGCTCTACCCGTTCGACTGGGAGCTGCTTGCCGCTTCGATCGGTCGCACCGGGCGGCTCGTCGTCTACGACGACGCGAATCGGACGTGTGGCCTCGCCGCGGAGATCATCGCGACCGCAGCCGAGGAGATGCCGCTGCTCGCGCCACCGAAACGGGTGACCCGCGCCGACGTGCCCATTCCATTTGCCGTCGAGCTCGAGCTGGCGGCGTTGCCGAGCCGGGAGCAGCTCGCAGCTGCCGTCCGTCACGTCGTGCGCGAGGAGGTGCGGGGTTGATCGACGTGCACATTCCGAAGATGGGGATGTCGACGGTCGAGGTGGACGTGGTCGCGGTGCACGTCTCGGCGGGAGACCGGGTCGAGCCGCAGACGATCGTCGTCGAGATCCAATCCGAGAAGGCGAATTTCGAGGTCGAGGCCGGCAACGCCGGTGTCGTGAAGGAGGTGCTGGTGCGCGAAGGAGACGAAGCCAGGGTGGGCGACGTGGTCGTGAGGCTCGAGCAATGACGGTTGCCGTTCAGTCCGCAACCGTCGACGCACCGTTCGCAACGGCGCTGCTCGAGCTCGGTCGACGACGCGAGGACGTCGTCGTCCTGTCAGCCGACCTGTCCAAGTACACCGACGTGCTTCCGTTCGCAGAGGAATTCCCCGACCGCTTTTTCCAGGTCGGGATGGCGGAGGCGAACATGATGGGGATTGCCGGCGGTCTCGCCAAGACGGGCTTCCTGCCGATTGCAGTCACGTACGGCGTCTTTGCGACCCGCCGTGCCTACGACCAGGTCGCGATGGCTCTTTCGACGGGACCATCGCGCGGGATCGTGGTCGCGTTTCTGCCCGGCATCACGACCCCGTTCAAGGCGACGCACCAGGCGATCGACGACCTCGCGCTCATGCGCGCCTTGCCGGGGATGACCGTCATCGACCCGGCCGACGCGACGGAGCTCTCGGCAGCGGTCGAGTTCGCGGTTGCGGCGGCGGGACCGGTGTACATCAGGGGCATGCGTGCCGTCGTCCCGCGCCTGTTCGACCCTGCACGGTTCGAGCTGCGGGCGCGCGAGGTGCTCACCGGAGGCGAGATCGGCCTGATCTCGACCGGCCTCGGGTGCCAATGGGCGCTCGAGGCAGCCGAGCTGCTGGACGGCCGTGCGTCACTCCTGCACGTCCCCGTGCTGAAACCGCTCGACGTCGACGCGGTCTGCACGTACTGCGCGCGCTTCGACGTCGTCACGACCGTCGAGAATCACTCGATTGCGGGCGGGCTCGGCACGGCGGTGTCGGAGGCGGTCGCGGGACGCGGCATGCCGACCCGCGTGCGGCGACTCGGCGTTCCCGACCGCTGGGCGCCGGCCGGGTCGCTCGACTACATCCGTCGCGAGCTCGCGCTGGACGCCGCAGGGATCGCCGAGGCGGTCAGATGAGCGCCGTCGCCACGCCGTCGCTCACCGAGCGGGCGCACGAGATCCGCAGGACGGTGCTGCTCATGTGTCGCGGCCGCGGTCAAGGCTACGCCGGACAAGGGCTCGGCCTCGCCGACCTCTTCGCCTGCCTGTACTTCTCCGAGCTGCGCGCAAGCGTCGACCGCTTTGTCCTGTCGACGGGCCACAGTGCGATCACGCTCTTCGCAGCACTGCACCAGCAAGGCGTCTACGAGCTCGAGGAGCTGTGCACATACGGCATGGACGGCTCGCGGATCGAGGAGAGCCCACTCGAGGGGACACCCGGATTCGAGATCACCGGCGGCTCGCTCGGGCAAGGCCTGTCGCAGGCTGTCGGGATGGCGCTCGGTGAACGGCTACGCGGCCGGGATAGCCGCGTCTACTGCCTTGCCTCCGACGGCGAGCTCCAGGAGGGGCAGACGTGGGAGGCGTGTATGGCAGCCGGCCACCACAAGCTCGACAACCTCGTGCTGTTCGTGGATGACAACCGAATGCAGGCGGATGGTGCGACCGCAGACGTCATGAACGTCGAGCCTGTCGTCGACAAGCTCAGCGCTTTCGGCTTCGCGGCACGCCGCGTGGACGCGAATTCGATCGATGACGTGCTTGCCGCGCTCGACTGGGCGCGCGAGCAGAAGGGACGACCGTGCGGGCTCGTCTGCTCGAACCTTCCGGGCAAGGGCGTGCCGAGCTTCGAGGTCTACGCGAAGGTCCACTACATCCGCGCGCCGGACGATGTCTGGGCGCGGGCGCTGGAGGAGCTCGGTTGAACCTCTCGTAGCGCCGGCTGTCGTCGCTTGACGAGCTCTCCGCGACGCGCCTGGCTCTTCGCGGGGCGCATCGCGCGGGTGACGGCGGCTCGACGAACCAACGGCGTGCACGCAATACCGATGAGCACTGCTGCGAGATGTCCGAAGTCCGTGAACGAGACAGGCGTGAGCATGTCCGAGAGGGCATAGACGAGTAGCCCGCCGAGCCACGGAGCCCGCAGCGGACGTCCGAGCAAGCACGTGGACGCACTTGCCACCGCCAAGAATCCGTAGCTCACGCCGACGTCTTCGGCGTCGACGACACTGGCTGCGACCGCGTGCGCGCGCAGCGCGATCCAGAGCCCGCCTGCGACGAGAAGCGTCGCGCCGACGTGGCCGATCGCGAACACGGCCACCATGCGACGCGAACCGACTCGGTGCTCGACATGCGCGAGAACGAGCACGAACAGCGCCACCCAGACCGGCAGCTGGCTGGGACTCGAGAGCCAAAAGGCGCTCGCCAGCAGAACGCGTGCCGGATCTCGTGAGAGGTGAGCCAGATTCGTGCTCCGCTCGAGAAGAAGCCGCGCAGCCTCCTGTGCGTCGCTGCTGACGAGCACTCCTGTCGTTATGCCGAGCAGCGTGAGGTACACAAAGGTGGCCGGTGCGAATCGCACGTAATCGCCAACGCGACGGAGAGGCATCTTCCCCATGGAAACCCTCCGTCATGAGCTGCGGCTAAATCGGCCGTAAGTCGCAGGTAAACGTCAGCGCGGGCGCCGGCCGCTGCGAGCGGTGCCCGAGAGCCTGCGGAACACCGCGTCGAGCCGACCGCCGATCCGTCCGTGCGCGCGCGTCGTCGTCGCCTGCTCCGGCTCCGGCCGCAATCTCAGGAGTCCCTCGCGCGGAACGATCTCCGCGACTTGGTCGACGCGTATGACCTGCAGCTTCTCCCGGAAGAGCCCGCTGCGAATGCGCAGCGCTCCCGGCCGATCCAGCTCCGACTCGAATACGACGTTCTCCACGACGCCCAGCCGGCGACCTGCCTGCTCGACCCCGTACCCCTCGCAGTGACAGAGCCAGTAGTCGTCGCGAAATCGCGGCATTCGGGGGAAGTTCCGCTCGCTGTTCCCCTCACGGCTCATGATCTAGCTCCTGTCGCCACATCGGTGGCTGCTGCCCCTGCGAACCTGCGACAAACGGAGCATTGGGAACGGCCACTTCCCCCTGCGTACGCACAGGTGCGTGCGGGCGATTTCAGAACAGCTCCGTCCCGCGGAAGATGCTCGAGACCGACCGATCGCCGAAGACGTTGTCGATCGTCTCGGCGAGGAGGCCGGCAACGGAGAGCACGGTGAGGTTGATCGGCGGAAGCTCCGGGACCGGCACCGTGTCCGTGACGACGAGCTCGGCCAGCTCGGCTTCGGCGAGGTGCCGGAACGCCTCGTCGGTGAAGAGCGCATGGGTCGCAAATGCACGAACCTCCACTGCGCCCGCGCGCCGGAGGGCGTGGGCTGCGGCGGCGAGTGTTCCGCCGGTGACGATCATGTCGTCTCCGATGAGCGCGATCTTTCCGCTGACGTCTCCGATCACGTCGGCAGCGTCGGCGACGTCATGGCGCGGCCGCGTCTTCACGACGATTGCAAAATCCGCTCCGATCGCATGGCTGATTCGGCGCGCCATCTTCGCGCGGCCGAAATCGGGAGCGACGGCGACCACTCGTGCCCCCAGTGAGGCGAGCGGGCGGAAATGATCGACGAAGAGCGACAGTGCCGTCATGTGGTCGACTGGGACGCGGAAGAAGCCCTGGATCTGCCCTGCATGCAAATCTGCGGTCAAGACCCTGTCGACGCCGGCGGCCTCGAGGAGGTCGGCCACCAGGCGGGCAGAGATCGGTTCACGCGCCGCGGATTTCTTGTCCTGCCGCGAGTAGGGAAACCACGGCATGACCGCCGTGATCCGGTGTGCCGACGCGAGCCGCGCGGCCTGAACCATCAGCAGCAGCTCGATCAGCCGGTCGTTCACCGGTGGTGAGCAGGACTGGATGAGGAAGGCGTCGGCTCCGCGAACCGACTCGCGGTAGCGGCAGTAGCTCTCGCCGCTCTCGAAGGCGCTCAACTCGATGGCGCCGAGCGAGGTCCCCAGCTTGGCGGCGATGCTCTCGGCGAGCTCGGGGTGTGAGCTTCCGGCGACGAGCAGCAGCCAACGGTTGCGGGCGACCGGGCGTCGGCTGCGTCTCATCCGCCAAGGGTGGCGTGCGTTCGGGGAGGGCCGCCGGATCCATGGCGCTCCGAGGTTCCCAGCAGGCTCGGGACTTGGCCCATGCGACGTGGCAGGCGCGCATCATTCGCAGACGGCGTGCGAACGAAGGAGCTCGAGATGACATACCAAGAGTTGCTGAAAGCGGTTGAAGAACGTGCCGGCATCGTGGATCGCCAGGAGGCGGAGCGGACGGCAATCGTCGTCTTGCAGGCGCTTTCGGACCGGCTCACGGGAGGCGAAGCCGACGATCTGCTCGCGCAACTTCCCGAGCCGTTGAAGAGCACGATCAAAGTCACCGAGAAGGCCGACCCGATGAACCCGGACGAGTTCGTCGAGCGGGTCGCACGCGAGCTGAAGATCCCGCAGGAGGAGGCACGCGACCGTGTGCGCGGTGTGTTCGGCGCGCTGCGCGAGGCGGTGACGCCGGGGGAATTCGAGGACGTCCTCTCCCAGCTCGATCGTCAGTACGCCAACCTGCTGGCGTAGGAGCGGCGCTAGGGCGGCGGCTGCCGTTCCTCGACGTGCGGCGCACGCCGGTGCGCCCAGTAGCCGGGGCCGAAGAACGTCGACCACAACAGCAAGGACAGCAACACGCCCGCCAAGCCGACGCCCATGAGGATCCAGCCGACCGTCTGGATGTCGACGCCGCTGGTGTGCGCGGTAACGGCAAACGCGAGAATCGCGCCGATCGCGATCAGAAAGAGCCCAACACCCAAACCCATCGCATCATCTCCTGACGAGGCACAACGAACCTAGCCTCGGCGCGGGGAACACGATGGGCGCCAAGAGCGTTCCCTCGTGCCAAGGTCACATGCCCGCCCCGCGTCGGCCATGTGTCGGAGCGCTCGCGCCGGGTAGGGCAGCCTCGTGCGGATCGCGGTCCTCGGAACCGGGACGATGGGCGCGCCGATCGCCGAGAATCTCGCGCGTGCAGGGCACGACGTCGTCGTCTGGAACCGGACGCGCGCGAAGGCGGAAGCCGTGAAGGGTGCAACGGTCGCGGATACGCCGGCCGACGCGGCACGTGGAGCCGACGCCGTGCTGACCATGCTCACCGACGGCGGTGCAGTCGAGGATGCGGTGCGCGGCATCGACACGCTGCCGCTGTGGATTCAGATGAGCACGGTGGGAATCGACGCGACCGAGAAGCTCATGGAGCTGGCGAGAGAACGCAGCGCGACGTTCGTGGATGCACCGGTCCTCGGGACGAAGGAACCGGCACAACGAGCCGAGCTCGTCGTCCTCGCGTCCGGGCCGCAAGAGGCCCAGGCGACGTGCGAGCCCATCTTCGACGCGATCGGCAAGAAGACGATCTGGGTGGGCGAGGCAGGCGCCGGCACGCGGCTGAAGGTCGTCGTCAACTGCTGGCTCGTGTCGCTCGTAACGGCACTCGCGGAGACGATTGCGCTCGCGCGCGGCCTCAACCTCGACCCGCAGCTGTTCTTCGACGCGATCGCGGACGGGCCGCTCGATTCCCCCTACGCCCGCATGAAGGGAAGCGCGATGCTGGCCGAGGAGTTCCCACCGAGCTTCTCACTGAAGCTTGCCCTCAAAGACGCGAACCTCGCGCTCGCCGCTGCGAGGCGTGCGGGGGTCGACCTGCGGGTTGCGCATTCGGTCGTAGAGCAGTTCAGGCGCGCCGTCGACCTCGGCCATGGGGACGAGGATGTCGCTGCCGTGTACTTCGCGCTGAAGCCGTAACGCGCTCACAGAAGTCCGCAAAGACGCGCGGTCGTGGGCCAGGGCAGGAACCCACGGCCGGAGAGATACGCGCTCTCCGCGACCGCGACCTGTACGAACGCGGGCCAATGGTCGGCCGTCCCCCAGGCGCGGAGAAACGCACGGCCGTACGTCGACATGAACCCGGCGTCGAACTGGAGCCCACCCCAATACCGCCCCCCTGCGTCCGTCCAGGAGCCTTCGAAGGTGTGGATGCAGAGAAACGCGTGCGCGAGCCCTCCCGTCGTGTCGACGGATGCGCGGAGGCTGTGCCGCAGCTTGCGGATGATCCGTCCCTGACGGCGCACCGTCCGCCCCAGGACGGCCAGCCTTCGTGTCAGCCGGATCGTGATCGGCGGAGGCGGCACGTCGGAGGTAGTCACATGCTGTGGATCTTCGGGTGTGCTCGGCTGCGGTGCTTGCGACGAGGGCGCAGCTCCGGCGACCGAAGCGGTGAACGCCGCCAGGAGGACGAGCGTCGGAGTGCGAAGTGACATGCGATCGGTCTCACCTCTCGCACCGCCCGGAAACGGCCGTTCGAGCGCGCCAGGAGGCGGCAACGTTCCCACGTTGCGTGCTGGTGAGATCAGCGGTTGCCGGAGTAGTAGAAGGCCACGACGAGGCCGGCGTACGCGGAGAGGAGTATCGAGCCGCCCAGTCGTGTGGTTCGTCCATGCGCCAACACGAGCGCCGGGAGCGCCGTCGCGACGGCGAGCGCGCCGAGCTCGACCGGGCGGAAGCTCAATGCGAGCGGCTCGATCGTCCAGGAGGCGACAGCGACGAGCGGGATGAGCAGCGCCGCCACCTGCGCGCTCGACGCGAGCGAGATCTCGGTCGCGAGCCGGACCCTGCCCCTGCGGGCGAGCAGCACGGCGCTCCCGTGCTCCGTGGCGTTGCCGACGATGGCCACGATCACGACCGCAACGAGGAACTCCGACAGGTGCGCGCTGCTTGCGAACGTCTGCAGGGAGCCGACGAGCGAGTTCGTGACGAACGCAGTGACGACGGTCGCGGCGCCGAGCATGGCAAGCGCGACGCGGAGTGGCCAACCGGCCTCTCGTGTGGGGTCGGATGTCTCGCGGAGCGCACGCTGTCGGCGGAGCGCGTAGCGCATCACGGAGACGCGTACGAGCAGAAGCACCACCGCGATCGGCAGCGAGAATTCGGCGAGCGAGCGGCGGTCGGGGTCGCCGTGAAAGCTGGGCACCGACGTGACGAAGACGAATAGCGTCGCAAGAGCCACCATTCCGAGCGAGATGGCGGCTGACCACCGGTCGATCGTCCCCCGCTGCCCGAGGAGCAGCGTGAACCCGAGGACGAGTAGGAGATTCCCGACGACCGAGCCGACGAGCGACGCCCTGACGACCTCGGTCAGGCCGTCGGAGACTGCGACGATCGCGATGATCAACTCGGGGGCGTTGCCGAAGGTGGCGTTGAGAAAGCCGCCGATGCCGGGGCCGGTGTAGTACGACGCGTTGTCGGTTGCCTCTCCGATCACCCATGCAAGGGGAATCAGCGCGGCCGCGGCGACAAGGAAGATGGTCAGCTTCCCGGCGGCGCCGAGCCAGTCCAGCGCGACGGCAACTGGACCGAGCACAAGGAGCACCGGCAGTGCTCTGCGCGCAACGACTCCGACAGCACCGTTCACACCCACGCTGCTATCCGACGTTCACCCGGTACGTCAAGGTCAATGCTCGGGAACACCCCACGCGCGGACGGCGGCGGGGCGAGCTCACGCTTGGCGCGTGCGTTCCTCTTCCGTTGTCAGCTCGGCCGTCGGAACGGTCTCCAGCCGCTCATCCGGAATCGGCCGGCCGCTCTCGACTGATAGGCCGTAGGTTCCGGCGGCGAGACGTGCTTCCGCTCGCTCGACGGCGGCGAGCTGTTCGCGCAGGTCGTCCGCGCGCCCCTGGTCGAACTCGTCCTGGTAGAGATCGGAGGCCAGGTTCGCCGGATCGAATTCGTCGGCCGGCTCGCTGTCGTCTTCGTGCCGGGTCAGACCAAGCCCTCGCTCGATTCGAGCGCGCTCGGCGGCCAGCAGCTCGCGTGCCCGATCTGCGTCCATCACGGCACGTTAGCGCGATCGACCACGGGTGTGCTTCCGGCCCATACGGGAAGAGCGCGTTGGCGACGATGAACGTCACCACCATCGGCAGGGGCACCATCGGCGGCGGGCTTGCCGCACTCTGGCAGCAGGCCGGCCACGACGTGTCGACGCTCGGTCGGGACGGCGGCGACGCAACGAGTGCCGACGTCGTCCTAGTTGCCGTTCCGTCCGGCGCAATCTCCGACGCGCTCGCGAACGTGACAGGTCTCCAAGGCAAGCCTGCGATCGACGCGACCAATGCGTTCCCCGGTCGCAACGAGCAGTACGAGTCGCTCGCCGCCGAGGTCAAGGCGCATACGAACGGCCCTGTCGCGAAGGCGTTCAACGCGAACTTGGGTTCTCTCTACGATCGGATCGGCGAGCAGCGCGTGCGGCCGAGCTGCCTGTACGCGGCCGATGACGGCGTTCGCGCGATCACCGAGCAGCTGATTCGGGACGCGGGCTACGAACCGGTGCGCGTCGGGGGGATCGACCGCGCCCGTGCGCTCGAGGATTTCGCGACCGGCGTGCTCACGAAGATCGGCCAAGTGTTCTACCGCTTCGCGCCTCCGGGCGAGCTGTAGTTCGTCGATCTGCCGGTTAGCGGTTGTCGAACGCGCGCGCAGCGGCCTCGATCGCCGTGAGCAGGCGCTCGGTGGCGGCGCGCTTCCAGGCGGCGCCGCCGGCCCGCGCCTCCTCGAGCTCGGTCTCGATGCGGCCAAGCTCGACCATGGACGCGATCGTCATCGACGCGAGCAACGGCGCCTGCACCCGCTCGCAGTCCGGGAAATCACGTGCGTACGACGCTTCGAGCGCCGGCTGGACGATGTCGGCCCAGCGCGTGCGCTCCTGCGCGACGAGTGCGGGATCGGCGCGGATCACCTCGGCGCGGCGGGTCCAAAGGTCGCCATCCCACTGGTCGGGCGAGCTCAGGTCGTGCAAGTACCGGCGCAGCACGTCGATGGTCGTCTCGCCGTCGGGCTTGCCTTGGAGCCGCCGGACCAGGGCGTCGGCCTCCTCGGCGTGGCCCGCGAAGACGAGGTCTTCCTTGGTCGGGAAGTGGAGGAAGAACGTGCTCTGGGCGACGTCGGCGGCGTCGGCGATCTGCGCGATCGTCGTCTCCTTGAAGCCCTGGGCTGCGAAGAGCCGGAGGCCTTCGCGGGCGATCACGTCATAGGTTCGCTGCTTCTTGCGCTCTCTCCGGCCGACGGGTGGACCGGAGCCCGCGCTGACGGAGGCCACCTGGTCACCGTATAGGAGGAGCGCGCCGCTGCCTACCGCGGCGCTCGGCGCTCCGCGTGGCCGACCGCTTGGGGTCAGGTCAGGGTGATAGCTTCTCCATCGATAGAGGGACCCTCGCGACGTTGCCAGGGAACCTGTCGGTATCCGCTGACCCTCGGAGGACTGAATGAATTCGCTACGACGCGGGTTTCACGGGAGGCGAGGTGGAGCGGCGGCTGTCGGACTGCTCGCACTCGTCCTGACCGTGGTCACGGCCGGATGCGGCTCGTCGAAGAGCACATCCGCGCCGAACTTCTCCGCGAACGACCTCGCCAAGACCGCGAGCACGAACTGGGTGACGAACGGCGGGTCGACCTGGAACCAGCGCTATTCGTCGCTGGGGGAGATCGACACGACGAACGTCTCGAAGCTGAAGGGAATCTGGCGCACGCATCTGAACGGCTCCGGCACCGCCGCGAAGTACTCCGGCGAGAGCCAGCCGATCGTCTACAACGGCGTCATCTACATCACGACCGGCAACGACGACGTCTCGGCTGTGTCGGTCGACACGGGGAAGATCCTGTGGGAGCACAAGTCGAACATCAGCCAGAAGATCAGCACGGTCTGCTGCGGCTGGCTCAACCGCGGTGTGGCGATCGGCGACGGCCGCGTGTATCTCGGCCAGCTCGACGGCAAGGTCGTCGCACTCGACCAGAAGACGGGCAATCCGATCTGGACGCGCCAGCTCGTGCAATGGCAGAAGGGCCAGACGATCACCGGCCCGCCGCTCTACATGGATGGCAAGATCTACGTCGGAGTCGTCGGCGCCGACTTCGGCGGACGGTCGTTCCTCGAGGCGATGGACGCCAAGACCGGCACGAGTGTCTGGCGGTTCTGGACGATCCCGGGCCCGAACGAGCCGGGCGGCGATACCTGGCCGAGCGGGACGAACGCCTACATCAACGGCGGTGCGGCAGTCTGGTCGACACCGGCGTACGACAAGAACCTCAACCTGCTCTACATCACGACGGGCAACGCCGGTAACGACTGGTTCGGCGGCAACCGCCCGGGCGACAACCTCTACGCCGCCTCGATCGTCGCGATCGACGCGACCTCCGGCAAGGTGAAGTGGCACTTCCAGGAAGTGCACCACGACATCTGGGACTACGACACGCCGAGCCCGGCCGTGCTCTTCGATGCGAAGAGCAACGGCAACACGATCCAGGGCATCGGCGCGCCGGGCAAGACGGGCTGGCTGTATCTCCTCGATCGGGCGACGGGTAAGCCGCTCTACGGGATCGACGAGACGCCGGTTCCGCAGGATGCCCAGCAGAAGACGGCGAAGACGCAGCCGATTCCGCGGACGGGCGAGTTCATCCCGCACACGCCGCCGACTGCGGCGGAGATCGCCCGCGTGAAGAGGGAGCGGACGGGCCCGTCGGTGAAGGTGCCGGTGGTGGTGGCGAAGACGATGTTCACGCCGCCGACGACCGACAAGATGCTGATCTACTCGCCTGGCCCGCAGGGCGGCAACAACTGGGAGCCGTCGAGCTACAACCAGGACACGCAGATGTTCTACGTCTGCTCCGCCTGGCAGACGGTGGGCGTCCAGTCCGGCAACTTCCCGTTCGTGGAAGGCAAGGGGTTCGCTGGAGTGGCCGCGATCTCGGGCATCAGCTTCGCCGAGTCGAAGGGGACGCTGACCGCGATCGACGCGACGAGCGGCAAGACCGTGTGGCAGAAGTCCTGGCCGGAGCCGTGCTACAGCGGCACCGTCACGACGGCCGGCGGGCTCGTGTTCGTCGGCCGCAACGCGGGCCAGCTCCAGGCGTACGACGCGAAGAGCGGCAACCTGCTCTGGAGCTTCCAGACGGGAGCGGGTGCGAACGACACCGCGACCGTGTTCGAGCAGAAGGGCAAGGAGCGGATCGCGTTCCTGTCGGCCGGCAACTCGCTGGCCGCCACGGCGCACGGCGACAGCCTCTGGCTGTTCGGGCTCGACGGCACGATGGGCCCGGCGGCAGCTCCCGGCGCGGGGAAGGGCACCCAGCACAAGGGCGAGACCGGTGGCACCTCGACGGCGGCGAACGGCAAGGCCGTCTTCGCGGCCAACTGCGCCGTCTGTCACGGCGCACTTGGCACGGGCGGCAACGGCGGTCCCGACTTGACGACGATCGCTGCGGCGAAGATCACCGCGAAGGTCGTATCGCAGGTCACGAACGGTGGCAACGGGATGCCGGCGTTCAAGGGCCAGCTGACGGCCAAGCAGATCGACGCAGTCGCGACCTACGTGAGCGGCACGATCACCAAGAAGAAGTAGTAACGACTACGGACGCCCGCGCCCGGCTCGCACGCGAGCCGAGCGCGGGCGTTTGATCTTTCTGGAACCGCGAAAGGCGTACTCATCCGGTCCGTCTCAACGGCGCGAGGGATGGTGACCCCGACGCAGTGGCCGCAACGCGCGAAGATCGAGGAGAGGCCGGCGGCGCGCCGCCGCGGGGACCGTCGCCGAAGGCGCCGCAGCCGCCCCGCTTTCGGCCGGGCCGGGCCTGGATCGCGTTCGCCCTCACCCTGCTCGTGATCAATTTCTACGTCGGCTCGCGCGCGACGCAAGCGCCGTCTCGGGTCCGCATTCCCTACAGCCCGTTCTTCCTCGCGCAGGTGAGCGCGGGCCACGTCAAGGAGATCACGTCGAAGGGGACGGCGATCCAGGGCACGTTCGTCCGGAGCCTGCGGTACGCGGGGTCGAAGCCGACGACGCGCTTCCAGACGGAGATTCCGGAGTTCGCCGACAACAATGCCCTGTCACGCCTGCTGCAGCGGAAAGGCGTCGTCGTCAATGCCCAACCGCTCACGACCGGCGCGCCGTGGTGGGAGAACGTGCTGGTCGGTTTCGGGCCGACGATCCTCTTCGTGTTTCTCCTGTTCTGGCTGATGCGTCGCGCAGGCAACGTGCAGAACGTTCTCGGAGCGTTCGGCCGCTCGCGCGCGCGTCGGTACCAGCCGTCAGGCGACCGCGTCACGTTCGCCGACGTCGCCGGGATCGACGAAGCGAAGGCGGAGCTGACGGAGGTCGTCGACTTCTTGCGTCATCCCGAGAAGTACCGGCGGCTCGGCGGGCGGATACCGCACGGCGTTCTGCTCTCGGGCCCGCCGGGCACGGGCAAGACGCTGCTCGCCCGGGCGGTCGCGGGTGAAGCGGAGGTGCCGTTCTTCTCCATGGCGGCGTCCGAGTTCGTCGAGGCCATCGTCGGCGTCGGCGCCTCACGCGTGCGCGACCTGTTCGTGCAGGCGAAGGAAGCGGCCCCGGCGATCGTCTTCATCGACGAGCTCGACGCCATCGGCCGTTCGCGTACGTCCGGCGTCGCCGGCTTCAGCGGCGGCAACGACGAGCGCGAGCAGACGCTGAACCAGATCCTCACCGAGATGGACGGCTTCGACTCGTCGACCGGTGTCATCGTCATCGGTGCGACCAACCGGCCCGACGTGCTCGACCAGGCGCTGCTTCGCCCCGGTCGCTTCGACCGGCGGATCGCGGTGCAGCCGCCCGACCGTGGCGGGCGCGAGGCGATCCTGCGGGTGCACGTGCGCAACGTCCCACTGGCGCCCGACGTCGATCTGAGCAGGATCGCATCGACGACGCCCGGCATGGTCGGTGCGGATCTCGCGAATCTCGTCAACGAGGCGGCGCTGTTGGCGGCCCGGCGGAATCACGATGCCGTCGACGAGTCTGACTTCGCCGATGCGCTCGAGCGGATCGTGCTCGGCGCGGAGCGGCAGGTGATGATGAGTCCCGAAGATCGCCGCCGCACGGCGTATCACGAAGGCGGCCATGCGATTGTCGGCATGCTCACCGAGGGCGCCGATCCGGTGCGCAAGGTCTCGATCATCCCCCGCGGGATGGCGCTCGGCGTCACGTTCGCAGCGCCCGACAGCGATCGCTTCAACTACCGGGAGCCCGAGGTACGAGCGAAGATCAAGGTCGCACTCGGCGGCCGCGCGGCGGAGGAAGTCGTGTTCGGCGAGACGAGCACCGGCGCCGAGTCGGACATCGCACAGCTCACCGAGATCGCCCGCCAGATGGTCGGCCGCTGGGGTATGAGCCCGGCGATCGGCCCGGTCGCGGTGATCCCACGCGACGGCACGGGGCCGTTCCTTCCCGGCGCCACTGAGATCTCCCCGGATACCCAGCGCCGGGTCGACGACGAGGTGCGCCGCATCGTCGACGAAGCGCACCAGCAGGTCGTCGTGCTGCTACAGCAGAACCGGAGCAAGCTCGACGCGCTGGCGGCGCAGCTCCTCGAGCACGAGACGCTCGATGAGGACGATGCGTATGCGGCCGCAGACGTTCCGAGAGCCGCGGCGGGGAGTGCCGACGCGTACGCGACGGCAGCTCGATCGCGAGTCGACAGCTAGCGCGAGCTCCTCGGCGCGTCCAGCAGCTTGTCGAGGGTGATCGGCAGGTCTCGCACCCTGACGCCGGTCGCGTGGTGCACGGCATTCGCGATCGCCGCCGCGGTGCCAACTGTGCCGACTTCGCCGATGCCCTTGGAGCCCATCGGGTTGATATGCAGGTCCTCCTGCTCCAGCCAGTGTGGTTCGATCGAGTGGACGTCGGCATTGGCGGCAATGTGGTACTCGGCGAAGTCGTGGTTGACGACGTGTCCGAACCGTGGGTCGATCACGCTGTGTTCGTGGAGCGCCATCGACAGCCCCCAGGTCATTCCGCCGAGTAGCTGCGAGCGTGCGGTCTTGGGGTTGATGATCCGGCCCGCGTCGAACACGCCCAGCAGGCGCGGGACCCTCAGCTCGCCCGTGTCTTCGTGCACGCGGACCTCGGCGAACTGCGCTCCGAAGCTGTACATCGCATACCGTGCCATGTCGGGGTTGTCGGGCATGTCGGCGCTGACCTCGAGCCCTTCGGCCGGCACCGTTCCACCGTGGTGGGATTCGAGGGTGGCACGCAGCCTGTCGGCGGCCGCGAAGATCGTCGTCCCCCAGCAATTGATCCCCGACGAGAAGCCGGCGCTCGACGCGAGAGGGAAGGTCGTGTCCCCGATCTGCAGCTCCACGTCCTCGACATGCACACCCAGCGCGTCCGCGGCGATCTGGGTGAGCGCGGTCCAGGTTCCGGTACCGATGTCCGCGGCGCCAATCATCACCGTATAGCGCCGGTCGGGGCCGACCCGAATCGCCGCGGTGTTGCCGGGCAGCCGAGGACACGGGTAGATCGACGTGCCCACCCCGGTGCCGACCAGCCAACCTCGGTCGCGGCGCGCGCGCGGAGTCGGGTCGCGCGGCTCCCACCCGAACCGGCGCGCGCCCTGGCGCAGGCAAGCGACCAGGTTGCGGCTGGAGAACGGGAGGCCCGACTCGGGGTGGACGTCGGGCTCGTTGCGGATCCGGAACTCGACTGGGTCCAGCCCGCAGGCGAGCGCCATCTCGTCCACGGCCGACTCGAGCGCGAACATGCCGGAGGCCTCGCCCGGCCCTCGCATGATCGTCGGCACCGGCACGTCGAGCGCGACAACACGATGGGTAGTGCGCCGGTTGGGCGAGGCATACATCGTGCGAGAGCACACCGCGACCTGCTCGGCATACCCCTTTGCCTTCGCGGTCTGCTGGACCGAGTCGTGCGCGATCGCGGTAAGCCGGCCGCCGTCGTCGGCGCCGAGCTGGACGCGCTGGATCGTGGACGGCCGGTAGCCGACCAGGGAGAACATCTGCTGGCGGGTGAGCGCGAGCTTCACCGGCCGGCCCGGCACGAGCTGCGCAGCCAACGCGGCAAGGACGAGATAGGTGCTCGGATACACCTTCGACCCGAACCCTCCCCCGACGTGCGGAGAGATCAAGCGGACGCGTCCCGGGTCGAGCCCGAACGCCGAAGCGACCAACATGCGGGGCATGTGAACGCCCTGCGAGGAGCAGTAGAGCGTGAGCCGACCGTCGGCCCACGAGGCGATGGCGGTGTGCGGCTCCATCGGGTTGTGGTGCTCGATCGGGGTGGTGTACGTCGCGTCCAGCAGGACGGCCGCCGTGGCCAGCGCGGCCTCGACGTCACCCATCGCCGTGTCGGCCGGCATGCCGTTCTGGAGCTCCCCGCCGCCGGCGCCGAAAAAGGCGGCGTTCACGGGCTTGCTGAGGTCGTCGCGGTCGGCACGCAGCTCGACGTCGTGTCCACGCTCGTCGTAACGGAACCGAACGAGGCGCGCGGCATGACGTGCGATCTCCGAGGTCTCGGCGATCACGCCTCCGACGAACTGGCCGCGGAACGCGATCTCCTCGGATTGGAGGACAGCAACTTCGGCGTCGGTGCCCTCTGCGAGCTTCGGCGCGTTCTCGTGCGTGAGCACGGCCAGCACGCCCGGCTCCGCGGTCGCGGGGCCGGTAGCGACGCCGGTGATGCTCCCGGCGGCGATCTCGGCTTGCAGCGGGTAGAGGTATGCGGGATTGTCGACCGGCCATTCGTACGCGTAGGTGGCGGCGCCTCGAACCTTCAACGGACCGTCCAAACGGTCGAGGGGCGCGCCGATGGCTGGGGTCGTGACGGCGCTTATTGTCGGCCCTCAGTGAGATCGAGCAACGTGCGCACGACGGCATTGCGTGCGAGCGGGACCTTGAACGCATTGCCCGGCAGCGGCTGTGCGTCGGCCAGCTCGGCCTCGGCGGCGGCGCGGAAGCTCGCCTCGGTCGCGGGTCCGCCGCGAAGCGCCTGCTCGGCCTTCGTCGCCCGCCACGGCTTGTGTGCCACACCCCCGAGCGCGAGCCGGACGTCGCGCACGACGCCGTCGGCGACGTCGAGGGCGGCGGCGACCGAGACGAGCGCGAACGCGTAGGAGGCGCGGTCGCGGACCTTGCGGTAGCGCGAGTTCGTCGCGAAGGCGAGCGCTGGGAGGTCTATGGCCGTGATCAGCTCTCCGTGCTCGAGCACCGTGTCGCGCTCCGGCTGCTCGCCGGGCAGCCGGTGCAGCTCCGTCA
>JAOPYX010000286.1 GCA_025964535.1 Actinomycetes bacterium
CCATGCCGCCCAGTCCGAGACTGCGGGGTAGAGGATCTTGCCGAGGCGGACCTGGTCATCGAGGGCGCGCATGAGCTCGTCGACGCCGGTGAGGAGGTCGCGGGCGTGTACCCAGTACAGGTCGATGTGGTCGGTCTGCAGTCGACGTAGGCTCGCCTCGATCGAGCTGACGATTTTCTTGCGGTGGTTGCCGGCGCTGTTCGGATCGTCCGGGTCGGTTTGGTAGGTGAACATGGTGGCGAGCACGAATCGGTCGCGGCGCCCTTTGAGCAGCTCGCCGAGGATCGTTTCCGACGTCCCGTTGGTGTAGACGTCGGCGGTGTCGATGACATTGCCGCCGGCGTCGGCGAACAGGTCGAGCATCCTTGCGCTGACGTCTGGGGAGGCCCCCCAGCCCCAGTCTTCACCGAAGGTCATGGTGCCCAGCGCCACCTCCGAGATCCGCACGCCGGTCGTACCCAACAGTCTGTACCTCATGAGGTTCCCTCGCTTTCCGTGGACGGTCTGCGTCCAAGAAAGCATGGGATCGCCGGACGTGAGAGTCCCTGTTGGTAGAGCTACTGGCAGGGTCCCCCTGGATCGGTCAGCCGGGTTTACGCTGGATCTCGTGGACATGAAAACGGAGGTCCGCGAGTTCCTCACTTCCCGCCGCGCGCGGATCACACCGGAGCAGGTTGGGCTGGTCTCCTACGGCAGTCGCCGCGTTCCCGGACTGCGCCGCGAGGAGGTTGCCGTCCTGGCCGGCGTGAGCGTTCCGTACTACACCCGCCTGGAGCGCGGCGACATGAAAGGCGTCTCGCAGAGTGTGCTGGAGGCGTTGGCCCGGGCGCTCGAGCTCGACGACGCCGAGCGCTCCCACCTCTTCGACCTCGCCCGTGCCGCGCAGCCGACGGGAGCGCGGCCTCCTCGGCGCCGGGCCAAGCAGCGCGTCCGGCCCGAGGTCCAGTGGACGCTCGACGCGATCACCGGCGCCGCCGCGTTCGTCGGCAACGACCGTCTCGACCTGCTGGCCGCCAACGAACTTGGTCGTGCTCTGTTCTCCGAGCTGTACGCCGCACCCGCACGACCGGTCAACAGCGCCCGGTTCGTGTTTCTCGACCCGCGAGCCGAGACGTTTTACGACGACTTGGAGCGCGTCGCCGACTGGTGCGTCGCGACCCTGCGCTGGGCCGCGGGCCGTGACCCGCACGACCGTAGCCTCTCAGACCTCGTTGGCGAGCTCGCGACGCACAGTGAGGCGTTCCGCATGCGCTGGGCCACGCACGACGTGCGCTTCCACAACGTCGGCGTCAAGCAATTCCACCATCCTGTCGTCGGCGACCTCAGCCTGAGTCTCACCCGGCTCGACCTCCCCGCCGACCACGGGCTAACGATCTTCACCTACACCGCCGAGCCCGGTTCGCGCTCCGAAGAGGCGCTCAAGCTCCTCGGCAGCTGGGGGGCCACCCCCGACCCCGCCGAGTCGGTGCGCACGATCGAGCAAACCTAAAAGCCGGAGACGGCCTCACGCTGCGACAGCGCGATCCGCAGTTGATGGGTGTCCGCGTCAACGCCGTCTCTCCCGGGCCGACGTCGACTCCCGGGACCGACGCGATGGGCGAGGGCTTCGCCGCCGTCGTCTCGACGATCCCGCTCGGTCGTGCAGCAGAGCCGGAGGAGATCGCTGAGGCGATCGTCTTCCTCGCCTCCGACAGGGCGAGCTACGTCAACGGAGCTGTCATCCCTGTCGACGGCGGCCGCGTCGCAGTCTGACCGTCGACGCTCTCAGGGCGGCGGCGTCCTCGCGGATGTCGCAGCCCTGACGTCCTCGCTCGATGTAGTGAGATGGGCGTGGGCGAATACCGCGGCCATCGCTCCTTCGCCGACAGCAGTCGCGCAGCGCTTGGTCGACCCTGAGCGGACGTCGCCCGCCGCAAAAGATGCCCGGAATGTCGGTCTCGAGCAAGCTCTCGCTGTTAGCCGCGCCGCCGGAGAGGATGAAGCCGTCGACGTCGCCCTCACGTCGCTTCCTCTACGGCAGGGGTACGGGAGAGGTGGGCGTGGACGAACTGGACGGCCATCGCTCCTTCGCCGACGGCGGTGGCGCAGCGTTTGGTCGACCCGGAGCGAACGTCACCGGCCGCGAACACGCCGGCGATGGCGGTCTCGAGCAGGTTGTCCATGTTCGCCGCAGCGCCCGTGAGAATGAAGCCGTCGTGGTCGCGGGCCACGGTGTCATCGAGCCACTCGGTGCACGGAAGTGCGCCGAGGAAAAGGAACATGAACGAGAAGGGAAGGCGCTCACCGCTGGTCAGCGTGACGGCCTCGAGGTGCCCGTCCTCGCCGTGAAGCACACCGATCTCGCTTCGGTCGCGTACGGCAACGCCGTACCGCTCGAGCTCGTGGATCAGGTAATCGGACATCGTCTCGTGGAGTTCGGCGCGGCGGTGGAGGAGAGTCACGAGCGCGCCCCCGCGGGCGAGCCACACAGCGGCCTGCCCGGCGGAGTTGCCGCCGCCTACCACCGCGACGCGCGAGCCGGCGCAGAGCTGGGCCTCGGGGGCCCCGGCGGCGTAGAACACCGTCAGTCCCTCGAACTCGGCAAGGCGGTCGACCGGTAGCCGCCGGTACTGAGCGCCCGTTGCGAGCAGGACGGCGCGCGCGGCAATCTCCCTGTCGTCCTCGAGGCGGACGAGATGACGGCCGCTCCCCGGTGCGAGGGAGAGCGCGCGGTATGGCGTCGCGGTGCGCGCGTTGAACTTGCGCGCCTGGGTGACTGCGCGGCTCGTGAGCTCGGTGCCGCTGATGCCGGCGGGAAAGCCGAGGTAGTTCTCGATTCGTCGGGACGACCCGGCCTGGCCGCCGAGCGCGGTGCCCTCGACGACGAGGGTGTCGAGCCCCTCGGAGGCGCCGTAGACCGCGGCTGCGAGCCCTGCCGGGCCGGCGCCCACGATCAGGAGGTCGACCTCCTCGCGAGGTGCGAGCTCGAGCCCGATCCCGAGAGCGCGCAGCACCTGGCCGGCAGTTGGGCCGCGGAGCTCTCCTCCGCCGGGCAGTCGCACCAGCGGCAACGCGCCGCCGTCAGGCGGGGCTGTCTCCTGCCAGGTGTACGGCAGCCGGTTCGCGCGCGCGAACTCGATCATTCGCATCGTCGACTCTGAACCGTGCGGCCCGACGATCTCCAGGCCGATCCCCTGCACGCTCTGCAACGCCTCGCGCCGGGAGATGAACGTGGAGAGGAGCAGATCGCTGAGCGGGCCGTTCTCGTTCAGGAGCGAGCGCAGCGCGCCGCGCTCGACCGCGATGTACCGCAGCGCCCTGGTCACGAGCGCGTTGACGAAGACCGTCTGCCCCGACAGGAGGTTCAGCTCCCCGAGGAAGCCTGAAGGGCCGTGCCTGACGAGTTCATTCCCGACCGGGTCGATGATCGCGACCTCTCCTTCGAGGATCGCAATGAACGGGTATGTCCGATCGCCGACCCGATACAACAGCTCACCGACAGGAGCCGCGCGCTCTTCGCCGATCTCGGCGAGAGCATCTAGTTGGGACGGGGAGAGCAGTGGACTCGCGGGTGTTGACACGTTCGTTCCTTCGTGACGACGATTGGCGCCGATGCCGACAAGTTGTGCCGCCCGGGATCAGGTCCCCGGAGTCGACGGTCTCGTCTCGCTCCAGTCAAGGAGGAGCTTCCGCTCGGCGAAGTACCAACTACCGTCAATCTTGGCGAAGGTGTCAAGGTATCGGAGCGAGGCGATCATGATCTTGCGGTTGCCGTCTTCGGAGAAGAGATGGTGGGCGATCGTGTAGCTCTCGCCGGTAGCGCGGTCGCCGTCGATGGTGACCGTGCTCTGCCCGTTGAAGTGCGTCGTCGCCTCGTAGCGATTCAGATCGGCGAACACGGGCGTGAGTGCCTCTCGTCCTTCGAGTACGTATGTTGGCTCGCTGCCTTCGCCGCCCATGTAGACCGCGAAGCGTGTGTCGGCGGTGACGAGCGCCTTCTGGCCTTCGGCGTCACGCCTGTCGGCGCAGTGGGCGTAGGCGTCGAACAGCTCGCGAATCGCGAGGCGGTCGGCGGCTTCAGCCGAGGTGAGTTCGGTGTGGACGGCCATCGATCAACGCTCCTAAAGTCGGATGAGGTTGCCGCGACCTCTGGGTTATGAGGACAGCGTGCGTTCTGCCTTTCGCTCTCCGGTGACGCGTTCTGCAGCGGCGAGATGCGCCGACAGGAACTGTCCGGCTC
>JAOPYX010000290.1 GCA_025964535.1 Actinomycetes bacterium
GAAGCGCGGCGGCTCGGCCACGATGCGGGCGTCCACATCGTCGCCATGGTCGACGGCATGCGCGGGACGCAGCTCAAGGGGTCGCAGCTCGTGGTCGTCCTCGGGGGCAGTTAGGCGGCCAGACGTGGAAGACCTTGTGGCGCGCCTGGTCGAGGAGGCCACAGCGTGTGCCGGCCGGCCCGAACCGGTTGTACGTCCAGGCTTTGCCGAGCGCGCCGTAGGCGAGCTGCCAGGCCCCGTGATCGGCGTAGAACTGGCCGAGCTCGTACCACGTCTCGCTGTTTTGCGGCTCGAGCGAAACCGCCTGATGGTAGAGCTGCTCCGCCCGTAGGGGGTCTGCGTTCTCGTAGGCAGCCCACGTCATGATCACCTGGGTCGAGAGCGGGTCCCACGAGTGCGCCCGCTTCAGGTCGGCCGCGCTCACGGCGCTCGCGAGCTGTCGCTGCGCGAGCCACGGCGCAGCGAGCGAGTAGAAGGCGCCGAGGGCGAACAGCACGGCACCCGCAGCGATGAGCGGGCGGCGGACCGGCACGGCGCGCGTATCGGGACCGGCCGATCGGCCCGCGAGCGCGCCCGCCACGAGCAGGAGCGGCCCGCAGGTCGCGACGTAGTTCCAGTCCATGTCGACCACCGTGTGCGCGAGGAAGGCCGCGAGCCCGATGCCGAGCGCGGTCACGGCGGCTCGCTCCGTTCCCGCTGCGCGACGCCACGCGCGGACGACGGCGACGGCCGCGGCGGCAGCGGCGCCCACGTACAGCAGCAGCCCGACGATCCCGAGCTCGCCCAGGAACTGGAGCGGCGTGTTGTGCGGCTCGTCGGTGGTGAGCTCGCTCTGGCGGACGCGCAGGTCCGTGAGCTGGAACGTTCCGGCGCCCGTGCCGGCCGCGGGATGCGCGGTGAACGCCCCCCACTCCTCGCCCCACCAGCGCCAGCGGTTGCTGGAGTTGAGGCTCGTGATACGGCCCGAGCTCGAGCTGAGCTGACTCGAGACGGGGTTCGTGAACTCGCTCCAGATGCGGCTGGAGAAGACGATGCTCGCAGCGAGGCCGGCGAGCACGACCGCGACGGCAGCGGTACCGGCAACGCGCTCGACGCGACGGCGCCGGTCGGCCCCGAGCGGCCTCCGGCTCTCCAGCCGTGCAACGGCGAGTGCCGTGACGACGACGAGCGCTCCCAGGCCGATGAGGACGAGCGCGAAGATCCAGCCGTCGTGTGCGCGCACCGAGCGCGGCTGCGCGTCCTTCGTGATTCCCGGCAAGGCGAGCGCAATCCCGAACGCCGCGGCGCCGGCGCCGCCCCCCAGCGCGACCGTGGCGAGGCTCTCGACGCGGTCGCGATCGAGCACGACCCATGCAGCGGCGGCGAGGCACGCGAGCACGACGCCGACGCGGGAGTACGTGAGGAGCAGCGTGACGGTCGCGCCGAAGAGCAGCAGCGCCCCTGCGGCCCGGAGGATCGCTCTGCGTCCCGGCGGCGCCGCAAGCCAGAGCGCCAGCGGCACGGCGACGACGCAGAGCAGCGCGAGCTCGTTCCAGTAGCCGAGCGGGGCACGGAGCCGCGCCACGCGGCCGTAGTCCGAGAACAGGGCTGGAACGCATTTCGCGAGCAGCGCCCAGCCGAAGAGGAGGCCGAGGAGCGCGGCGCCGGCGCCGGCGAGAGCCTCGACGCGCGGCAGGAAGGCGGACAGCAGCACGCCGACGAGGGCGAACGCTGCGTAGACGAGCGTCCGGTTCGTGTACGCCCACGAGCGGTCGGGCGAGATCGACCACAAGGTCGAGAGGCCGGCCCAGGCGGCGAGCCCGAAGAGGCAGCCGAGAAACGCCGCTGCGGGCGCGTCGATCCGGGGCGCCGGGAGCGGGCCCATCAGCGCAGCCGCGGCCGTCAGAGCCGCAATGGCGAGCGCGAGCCCGCCGATCCAGACGAGCGAGGTGTCGTCGAAGCCGCCGCTGAGGAAGAGCGCGCCGAGGCTGAGAGCAGCCGCGGCCAGGGTCGGCGCGGCGAATCTCGGCGGGAAGCCCGCGAACCGTTCGCCGGCAGGGCGCACGGGCGGTCACGCTAGCATCGGGAAAACGCCTGCGGCGCCCCGTTCACAAACGGTTTACATGGGCATAACCGCGAGAACACCCCCGTTGGAGAGACTGCTTCACGATCCCGCCGATGGCGCGCGCGGCGCGCTGCGGCTCGACTCTGGGACGAGGACGACTATTCGCGCGAGACAGACCTGGACACGATCTGCGCTGGCGGCACTAGCCGTGTCCGTTGCGGTCCTCGCCGGTGCTTCGAGCGCCGCCGCCGCGCCGGCGGCGACCGCGCGGGCGACGGGCGAGTGCTGGCGGAGCGTCGTCAACGACTGGCTCGGCCACCATGGCCGCGTCGTCGGGACGTATGCGATCCCCTGCTACACGCAGGCGATCCAGCACCTGAACGCCTATCCGGACGTCCGGAGCTACTCCACCGCGACCGAGGACATCCAGCGGGCGCTGCTCGCGGCAATCCGCCAGGACCGCGGCAACGGCCCCGGCGCAGGCCCCGGACCGGGTGGCATCAGCGACTCGAATCCCGGCGGCGGCACCAAGGGGCCCTCGGGCGGCGGTGGCGGTGGAGGCGGAGGCTTCCTCGGCGGCCTCTCCCCGAGCAACGCGACCGCCATCCCTCTCCCACTCCTGGTGCTCGGCGGGCTCGCGCTCCTGCTGCTCGCGGCCGCGGGCGCAACCCTGGTGGCGCGCCGCGTGCAGGCCAGGCGGGGTCGCCCGGCGCCGCCGCACACGCCGGCAGTCGACAAGCGCAGCTAGCGCCGCCGCGCCCGCGGTCGCGCCCCGGTTCCGTCCGGTGCCCCTTCTACTCTGCGCGGTCCCCCTGTAGCCGGAGATCGGCGCGGCGGGGATGGGGATTCCAAGGCGAAAAAGCTAAAATTCGGGAGGGCCGGCATGGCGAGCGTAGACCACATTCAGAGCACGGATCAGACCACAGACGAGGTGGTCAACTCCGTCGTGGACGAGGCCGCGCGCCTCGGCGTGCGCCGGTTCTTCACCATCCCTGGCCGCGACCCCTTCGACGAGATCGAGTGGGAGCAGCGCGACGCGGTGATTCCGGGCCGCGACGGCCCGAGCTTCGAGCAGCGCGGCGTCGAATTCCCCAAGTTCTGGTCCCAGACCGCGACGAACATCGTCGCCCAGAAGTACTTCCGCGGCCGCCTCTCCTCGCCGGAGCGCGAGTCCAGCGTGAAGCAGATGGTCGGCCGCGTCGTCGACACGGCCGTCGAGTGGGGCAAGCAGGGCGGCTACTTCGCCGACGCGGAGGAGGCCGAGACCTTCGAGGCCGAGCTGAAGACGATCCTCGTCAACCAGTACGCCTCCTTCAACTCCCCGGTCTGGTTCAACGTCGGCTTCGAGGAGAAGCCGCAGTGCTCCGCGTGCTTCATCCTCTCGATCGACGACACGATGGACTCGATCCTCGACTGGATCCGCCGCGAGGGCGTCATCTTCCGCGGCGGCTCGGGCTCGGGCGTCAACCTCTCCGACCTGCGCTCGTCGAAGGAGCAGCTGTCGAAGGGCGGCTACGCCTCCGGCCCCGTCTCGTTCATGCGCGGCGCCGACTCGTCGGCCGGCACGATCAAGTCGGGCGGCAAGACGCGGCGGGCCGCGAAGATGGTCGTGCTCGACATCGACCATCCGGACATCGAGGAGTTCATCTGGTGCAAGGCCAAGGAGGAGCGCAAGGCGCGCGTCCTCGAGGCGGCCGGCTACGACATGTCGCTCGACTCGCCCGACTGGGCGTCGATCCAGTACCAGAACGCGAACAACTCGGT
>JAOPYX010000293.1 GCA_025964535.1 Actinomycetes bacterium
GGTTCTCGCCGCCGAAGATCGCCGAGACGGAGTCGTCGGCGAAGACGTTCATGATCGTCTCGGCGAGCAGTTGCGCGACGGGCAGCACCGTCATGTTCTTCGGCATCTCGAGCTTGTTGATCGGCACCGTGTCGGTGACGACGATGCCGTCGATCGGCGCGTCGTGGAACTTCTCGAGCGCACCGCCGCAGAACACGCCGTGCGTCGCGAAGACGTAGACGCCCTTCACGTCCTTCTCGCGCAGCGCGTGGACGTTCGCGATCAGCGTGCCGCCGGTCATGATCACGTCGTCGCCGACGATCGCGATCTTGTCGCGCACGCGGCCGGTGATCTCGGTCACCTCGACCGTGTCGCGCTCGGGCCGGGTCTTGTGCATGATCGCGAACTCCGCCTCGATCATCTCCGCGAATCGAACGGCCATCTTCGCGCGGCCCTCGTCGGGCGCAACGGAGACGATGTTCGGGCCCGTGAGCCCGAGATCGCGGAAGTGACGCGCGAAGAGCGGCAGCGCGGTCATGTGGTCGACGGGGATGGTGAAGAATCCCTGTATCTGGCCGGCGTGCAAGTCCATGGTCAACACGCGGTCGGCGCCGGCGAGCTGCAGCATGTCGGCCACGAGGCGCGCCGAGATCGGCTCGCGCGGCTTCGCCTTGCGGTCCTGCCGCGCGTAGGGGAAGAGAGGCATGACGGCGGTGATGCGCTTCGCGGACGCAAGCTTCGCCGCCTGGATCATCAGCATGAGCTCCATCAGGTTCTTGTCCACCGGCGTGCACCCGGTCTGGACGAGGAAGACGTCGGCGCCGCGGATCGACTCCTCGTAGCGGGCATTCGTCTCGTCGTTCGTGAACGTCTCGAGCTCCATGTCGCCGAGCTTCAGGCCGAGCTTGTCGGCGATCTGCCCCGCCAGCTCGGGGTGCGAGCGGCCGGAGAAGACCATCAGCCGCTTCTGCGGCCCCCGCTCGATCCAGTGCTCGGGATTGGGCTCGCTTCGCACTGACCCCTCCAGGCCCGGCAGCGCAATCTCAGCCGGCGTCGTCAGGCTTTCCATGGTTCTCGTAGACCCAGCCTTCCTTGGTTTCCTGGCGTGGCGCGAATCCGGCGAGCGAGCCCGCGGGGACATCATCGGTGATGACCGTACCCGGTGCAATCCAAGCGTCGTCACCAATGCTGACAGGTGCACCGAACGTATTGTCGACGCCGGTCCTGACGTTACTGCCGATCCGGGTCGTGCCCTTGGGCTTGCCCTTCTCGTGCGGGAAGTTCGCGGTGATGTTGCCCGCAGCGATGTTCGTATCCTCGCCGATCTCGGCGTCCCCGATGTAGGAGAGGTGCGGCACCTTCGACCGGGCTCCGATGCGTGCCTTCTTCAGCTCGACGAACGTCCCGGCCTTGGCCCCCTCGCCGAGCACGGTGCCCGGGCGGAGGTAGGCGAAGGGGCCCACCGTGACGCCCGCTCCGATCTCGGCGTCGATCGTCACGACATGGGGGCCGACCTCTGCGCCCGCTGCGATCTTCGTCGCGCCGCGCAGCACGGTGAAGGGGTGGATCGTCGCGTCTGCCTCGATCTCGACTTCGGCCTCGATCCAGGTCGAGGCCGGATCGACGATCGTCACGCCGGCGAGCATGTGCCGCTCGTTGATGCGATCGCGGAGCGCAGCCGTGACCGCTGCGAGCTCCACGCGCGTGTTGATTCCCTCGACGTCGAACGGCACAGGTGCAGTGTGCACTGCGACGGCCTCTCCGTCGCCGACGAGCAGGCCGAGCGTGTCGGTGACGTAGAGCTCGCCCTGTGCGTTGTGCGGTTCGAGCCGCTCGAGCAGCGGCCAGAGCTTCTCGGCCTGGAAGACGTAGATGCCCGAGTTGACCTCCCCGAGCTCGAGCTCCTCGGGGGAGGCGTCGCCCGCCTCGACGATGCGCGCGAGCCCGCCGCTGCTGTCGCGTACGACGCGCCCGTAGGAGCGCAGGTCGGCCGGCTCGAACGAGAGCACGGTGCCCGCGGCGCCGGCCGACTGGTGCGTCTCGACGAGCGCGCGCACCAGCTCTGCCGTGAGCGCCGGCACGTCGCCGTTCAGCACGAGGACATCGCCCTGTGCACCGGCGAGTGCGTCGCGCGCCGAGCGCACGGCATCGCCCGTGCCGAGCGGCTTCTGCTGCACGGCCACCTCGCGGCCCTCGAACAGGCCGGCGGTGTCGGGCGACGCGACGACGACGACCCGGTCGACGCCGGCGTCGCGCGCGGCCTGGATCACCCAGTCGACCATCCGGCGGCCGAGCAGCGCATGGAGGTGCTTCGGCGTCGCGCTCTTCATGCGCGTGCCGAGACCGCCGGCCATTACGACTGCTGCGAGTTCGTTCGCCATGTGTCAGGTGAAAATGGCTGGGGCGCCAGGATTCGAACCTGGGTTCACGGGACCAAAACCCGGTGCCTTACCGCTTGGCCACGCCCCACCAAGGGGGCGAACTCTATCGACGGTCGGTGACGACGAAGAAGAGGGCGATCACGGCGAAGATGGCTGCGGCGAGAATCGCAGCCCAGAACACGATGAATGCGAGCACCGCGGCGATCACGGCGAGCAGCTGCGAGGCGGCGAAGATCCAGGAAACCTGGCGGAAGGCGTCGGACCGCGACGTCCGTCCGGCGAACCAGTAGAGGGCGAAGGCGACAAGCGCGACCGCTATCACGGTCCATCGGGAGACGTCGTGGAAGATCACGACGACGATCGCCTCGACCAGCGCGATCGAGAGCGCGAGGCGATTTCGGCGCGCGCGGAACCAGCGGCCGAGCCTGCTCGTCTGGTGCTCGATCAGCGGCGGGGAATCGCTCAGCATCACGTCAACCGTACCACGCTGGTGCGGTGATCCAGGTACCGCCAGGCCGCTTGAGAGCACGCTTTGCGGCTTCTGCGGTTGCCTTGTGATGGAAGAGCCCGTAGACGGTGGGCCCGGCCCCGCTGACGTCGGCACGGAAGGCGCCGAGGCCAAGCAGCTCGTCGGCGATCGAGGAGCGCGCGAGGTCGTTGAGCGGCAGGGCGGCCAGATCGCGCGGGCGGCGGACGTCGGCGAGCGCAGAGAGCAGCGCGTCCCGCCGTTCCTCCCAGCCGCGGGCGCCGTCGCGCTCGTCGAACGCTGCATAGACGGAGGCGGTGGAGGGCTTTTCGGCATAGCGCGGCAGCACGAGCAGCACCCAGAAGTCCTGCGGCAGCTCGAGCGGCGCCAGGGTCGTCCCGTCACCTGTGCCGAGCTGCGGCCCGTCCGCGAGGAAGAACGGCACGTCGGCGCCGAGGCGCGCGGCGACCTGGTGGAGGGTCTCCGGCGGCAGGGGCTCGCTCAGCGTCTCGTTCGCCAGGCGCAGCGCCGTGGCCGCGTCCGAGCTGCCGCCGCCGACGCCGGCTGCCACCGGGAGCCGCTTGTCGATCCTCGCGTGCCACCGCGGCTCGACGCCCGCGCGCGCAGCGAGCGCCTCGAGGGCGCCGCGGACGAGCGTGTCACCGGGGAAGCCGTCGACGCGCAGCTCGGCCGCCGGGGTCACGTCGATGCGATCGGAGAGGCCCACGCGCTGGTAGACGGTGACGAGCTCGTGCTTGCCGTCCTCGCGCAGCGGGCCGACGACGAGGGCGAGGTTGATCTTCGCGGGGGCCGGCGCCCTCAACGGAGCGCGTCCGCGAGCGCGAGGAACTCGGGCGGGGCGAGCGCCTCCGCGCGAATGGACGGCTCGCGGCCGATCGCGGCGAGCGCCTCCACCGCGCGCTCGCGGCTCGCGAGCCCGGCGAGCTCGAGGGAGTTCGGGAGCGTCTTCCGCCGGTGCGCGAACGCGCCGGCGACGACCTTCTTCACACGGGGGAAGTCCTCCGGCAGGCCCGTGCGGCGGAAGGCGACGAGTGCGGAGTTCACGTTCGGCGGCGGCCGGAACACCGTGCGCGAGACCGGGTGGAAGCCCGTGCGCTCGGCGGAGAGCTGCACGAGCACCGAAACCGCGCCGTACGCCTTCGTCGACGGTGCGGCGAACAACCGGTCGGCGACCTCGCGCTGCAGCATCACGCACCATCGCTCGAGGTCGGGCAGTCCGTCGAGGCTCTCGACGATCAGCGGCGTCGCGATGTTGTACGGCAGGTTGGCGACGAGCTTCGTCGCGCCCGGAGCGAGCGCGGCGAGGTCGAGGCGTAGCGCGTCGCCGAGGTGCAGCGTCACGTTCTCGCCCACGTCGCGCAGCCACGGCTCGAGCGACGCGTCGTGCTCGACCGCGTGCACGCGTGCGACGCGCTGCGCGAGATAGCGCGTCAGCACGCCGAGTCCGGGCCCGACCTCGACCACGACATCGTCGGGGGCGAGCTCGGCGAGTCGCCCGATGACGCCGAGGATGTTCTCGTCGACGAGGAAGTGCTGGCCGAGCTCCTTCTTCGCCGAGACCCTCATGCCGGGAGCCCGAAGCACTCGGCGGCGTTCCGGTCGATCTGCCGTCCCAGCGCGTCGGCGTCCTCGCCGCGGGCCTGGGCGAGCGCCGCGACCGTGTGTACGACGAAGGCCGGCTCGTTGCGCCGGCCGCGCACCGGTTGCGGCGCGAGGTACGGCGAGTCCGTCTCGGCGAGGATCCTGTCCGCGGGCACCTGTGTCGCGGCGAGCCGGAGGTCGACGGCCTTCGGGAACGACGCGTTCCCGGCGAACGAGACGTACCAGCCGCGCTCGAGCGCGGGCTCGAGCAGGTGCGGCGAGGAGAAGCAGTGCAGGACGACGCGGCCGGAGAAGCCGGAGAGCGCGGCGAGCGTGTCGGCGTCGGCTGCGCGCGTATGGATGACGACCGGCTTCTGCGTCTCGGCGGCGAGCGTGAGCTGCTGCGCGAAGAGGCGCTTCTGCGCGTCGGGCGGTGCGTAGTCGCGGAACCAATCGAGGCCGGTCTCCCCCACGGCGACCGCGCGCGGATGTGCGAGCAGCTCCCGCACCTCTGCGACGTGGGCCTCCGTCGTCTTGCCCGCCTCGTGCGGATGGATGCCGAGGATCGCGAACACCTCGTCGAACTGCTCCGCGAGCTCGAGCGCGCGCCGGCAGCCGGCGGGCGTCGTCCCGACCGTGAGGATCCGCGTCACGCCCGCTTCGCGTGCGCGCGCGACCACGTCGGCCGGTTCATCCTCGAGCGCGTCGAGATGCGCATGCGTGTCGATCACTCCAAGCCGAGCCGCGCGAGCTCGTCCGCCGCCGTCTCGGGCGGCAGCTTGCGGAAGAGCGGCCTCGGCTCGCGCAGCGTCTGGCCGGGCTCGAGCTCGCTGGGCGCCCAGGAGCCGACCCAGCTCTCGTAGTCGCCGGTCAGAACCTCGTGGGTCGAACCGTCCTCCTCGGTTGCGGTGCGGAACTCGAGCGGCCCCGCGATGTGACCCTCGTAGCCGAGTAGCTCGTGCACCGTCTGCGACGTGAACGGGAGGAAAGGCGCGAGCAGCGTCTTCAGCGAGTCGACGCTGCGGAGCGCGACGTAGAGCACCGTCGCCGCACGCTCGCGGTCTGTCTTGACGAGCGCCCACGGCTGCTGCTCCGCGACGTACTGGTTCGCGAGCGAGCTCGCGCGCATCGCGGCCGCGATCGCGGCGCGGAAGCGGGCGCCTTCGATGTGG
>JAOPYX010000334.1 GCA_025964535.1 Actinomycetes bacterium
GCTGAACGAGGCGTTGCTGGAGGCGGCCCCGGACTCCGACGTCCTGCTCACGTGTCGCACCGCGATCGCGGGGGCGGGCACCGCGCTCGTCGAGCGCGCGCAACGCGCCGGCGTCGTCCGCGCCGACGCGAACTTCATGGACGTCGTGCGGATGGTCGGCGGCATCGCGATGGTCCCGACGGCCGATCCCGGGCAGAAGGAGCGAATGCTCGAGATCGCGCTCGACGGACTGCGCTACCAGCCGCCTAGCCGAACGTGAACACGTACGCGTGGCCGTCATGGTCTCGCGGCGGGTGGTGACACCGACATGACGATCGTCCCGTCCTGATCTGAGTGACATCCGAGCGTCACTGGGGTGGGCACTCGCTTTCGGGCTCGCGGTTCGCTTGGCGCGACACACCAGTGAAATCACGTGTCCGCGGTCGCAGTCGCGCCCATGCTCGTGAGCCTGCGGTTTCAGCGAGCATGTACACCGTGTCGCTGCCGGGAGAAGCCGCGTGATCCACCTGCTCGCCGACGCGCTCCTGCCGGTTCATCAGCGATACCTCGACCAGGCACGGCAGATGCAGGCGCTCTCGTTCGCGGTACACATCCCGCTGGTGGCGTTCGGCATCTCTTTTCCGGTGATGGTGCTCTTCGCCGAGGCGCGCTGGCTGCGCACCGGGGACGCGCTGTATCGCACCTTGGCGCGGCGCTGGACGCGGATCATGGTGGCGCTGTTCGCCGTCGGCGTGATCACGGGGACGATCCTCAGCTTCGAGATGGGTCTGCTTTGGCCCAACTTCACTGCGACGTTCGGCGGGGTCTTCGGGCTCGGGTTTGCGATCGAGGGCTTTTCGTTCTTCCTCGAGGCGATCTTCATCGGGATCTACGTGTACGGCTGGGACAGGCTCTCGCCGCGCGCGCATTTCGCCAGCGGGATCCCGATCGTGCTCACCGGCTTCACCGGGTCGTTGATGGTGATCGCCGTGAACGCGTGGATGAACCACCCGGGTGGCTTCACGCTTCGCGACGGCAAGGTCGTCGAGGTGCACCAGTGGAAGGCGCTGTTCGCGAACACCTATCTCTGGCACGAGCTCGTGCACATGTACATCGCCGGCTACATCGTCTCCGGGTTCCTGCTGGCCGGGGCGTACGCGTTCGCGCGCCTGCGCGGGCGGTGGGGCCGCTACGAGCGTGCGGCGCTCGCGATCCCGCTGGCGGCGGCCGCCCTTGCCGCGCCGGTACAGGTGCTTGTGGGCGACTGGGCCGCGCGCGACGTTGCCGGCAGCCAGCCGGTCAAGCTCGCGGCGATCGAGGGGCTTGCGCAGACGACCCGCGGCGCCCCGGAGCACCTGCTCGGCTGGTACGACAACGGCAAGATCCGTTTCGGCGTCGAGATTCCGCACGCTCTGTCCGTCCTCGCCTTCCACAGCTGGAACGCAAAGGTGCAGGGTCTCGATGCGGTACCACCCGCCGATCGTCCGCCGGTCAACGTCGTACGCCTCGCGTTCCAGACGATGGTCGGGATCGGGACGCTGCTCGCGCTCCTGGGCGTCGTCTTCGTCGCAGTCCGCGTGCGTCGGCGACGCCTGCCCGAGTCGCCCTGGTTCTACCGGGCGCTGGTGGCCGCCGGGCCGCTCTCGGTCGTGGCGCTGATCGCCGGCTGGGTGACGACCGAAGTGGGCCGCCAGCCGTGGGTGGTCTACCGCGTCATGCCGACTGCCGATGCGGTCACGGGTGCGGGCGGAATCCCGGTCGGATACGCCGTGCTTTCTCTCACGTACGTGCTGGTCGGAATTGGCCTTGTGTGGACGTTGCGGCGGCTCGCCCGCGTCCCGCTCGAGCCCGAGGAGGGCGCCCGATGAGCTCGGCGGTCCTGTCGGCGCTCCCGCTCGTGTTCGTGCTGGCGGGCGTGGTGCTCTACGCCGTCCTCGCCGGTGCCGATCTCGGTGCCGGCTTCTGGCAGCTCTTCGCCGGTGGCGGGCGCCACGGCGAGGAGATCCGTGAACACGCGCACCACTCCATGGCGCCGGTCTGGGAGGCCAACCACGTTTGGCTGATTTTCGTGCTCACTGTCTTCTGGACGGCCTATCCGACGGCGTTCGGATCGATCGCCTCGACGCTCGCGATACCGCTCTTTCTTGCCGGCATCGGCATCGTCTTCCGTGGTGCCGCGTATGCGCTGCGCGTCGGTGCCGCGACGCCGCGCGAGCTCGGTGTGATCGACACCGTCTTCTCGCTCTCCTCGATCCTGACGCCCTTCGCGCTCGGCGCGATGGTCGGTGGGATCGCGACCGGTCGCGTGCCGGTCGGTAACGCGGCAGGTGCTCGCTTCTCGAGCTGGCTCAACTCGACCTCGATCCTCGTCGGCGTCCTGGCCGTCGCCACCTCTGCGTATCTCGCGGCCGTCTATCTTGCGGCCGACGCAGCGCGGCGCAACGAGCGCGACCTCGAGCGGGCGTTCCGAGTGCGGGCGCTCGGCGCAGGTGTCGTGGCCGGTGCGCTCGCGCTCGCCGGAATCTTCGTCATCCGCGGCGGCGCGCGTGCGCTGTACGACGAGCTCGTCTCCGGCCGAGCCCTGCCGGCGGTCATCGTCTCCGCGGTGGCGGGGCTCGCGACGCTCGCGCTCGTGTACCGCCGCCGCTTCGAGGCGGCGCGCTACACCGCCGCGCTCGCGGTCGCCGCCGTCGTAGCCGGCTGGGCACTCGCCCAGTGGCCAACCATCCTGCCGGGCCTCGACGTTCGCGAGGCAGCCGCGCCGCACGACACCCTCGTCGCCGTCGTCGTCGCTGTGCTCGGCGGCGGTGCGATCGTCTTCCCGTCGCTCGCCCTGCTCTTCCGGCTCGCGCTCGCCGGGCGATTCGACCAAAGCTCGCCGGCCTCGGCCGCTCGTCCCGTCCGCAGTCGGCGGGAGGTGAGACCGGCGCTGCTCGTCCGCACGGCGGTCGCGTGTCTGATTGTGGGGTTCGGGTTGCTGACCGTCGCCAACGCGGCGTGGGCACACGCCGTCGGCGTGACGGCGTTGTTCGCCTTCATGGTCGCGGGCTTTCTCGCGCTCGCGCCCGCCGACGAATCCTGAGCTCGGCACACGCGACAGCGCGATGCAAACCCGTGCGTGCTGACGGCGCCTTCTGCAGGATCATCAGCCTGTTCGTCGCGGACCCGCAACGGTCGAAGTCGTTCTACGAGAACGTCTTCGACGTCTCGGCGATCTTCGAAGACGAGGACGCCACCGCATTCAAGTTCGAGAACACGATCGTCAACCTGCTCAAGATCCCCGCGGCGCGCGAGCTGATCGAGCCCGCGACCGTCGGTGATCGGGACGCCGGCTCGCGCTTTCAGCTGACGGTCTGGGTCGACGATGCGGATGCTGCGTGCGCGGAGCTGGCAACGCGCGGCGTGGAGCTGCTCAACGGTCCGATGGACCGCGAGTGGGGTATGCGCACGGCGAGCTTCACCGATCCGGACGGTCATGTCTGGGAGATCGCACAGCAGCTCGGCGAGGCCGGGTAGCGTTTGCAAGCCGGCGCTTTGGACTTGTACGGTGACGGGCTTACGAGGCGCGGGATCGTAGGAGACCAGCGTGAGCAAGGGGAGACCATGAGCACACTCGAGAACCGGCCCAACACCGCACTCCTCGTCGTCGACGTGCAGAACGGCGTCGTCGAGGGAGCTCCCGGGCGCGACGCGGTCGTCGCGAACGTCGGCAGCCTTGTCGAGAAGGCGCGGCGGGAACGGGTGCCCGTCGTCTGGGTCCAGCACTCCGACGAGGGGCTTGCGCGGGGGAGCGACGACTGGCGGATCGTCCCCGAGCTGACTCCGGACGGCGCCGAGCCGCTCGTCGAGAAGACCTACGGCGACTCCTTCGAGGACACCACCCTCGAGACCGTGCTGTCGGGCCTCGGTGTCGGGCGACTCGTCGTCGTCGGCGCACAGACCGATGCGTGCATCCGCTCGACGCTCCACGGCGCGTTTGCCCGGGGCTATGACGCGACCCTCGTCAGCGACGCCCACACGACGGAGGACCAGACGGCATGGGGCGCGCCACCGCCGGAGCAGGTCATCGCGCACACGAACCTCTACTGGAAATCCCAGACGGCGCCCGGGCGGACGGCCGGGACGGTCGAGACCAAGGACGTCGACTTCGCCGGCACGTCCTGACGGCTCCGACGCTGCTGCACCCGATCTATCGCAGCGTGTTGGGATCCTCGTGCCGAACCGGGGAGCCAAGCGGCTGCTGTAGCCGCCAAGTGGCGGCTGCGAGCAACCCTGCGACGACAGTCGGAGCGATCGAAGCCGCTCGGTAGACGAGCACCGCGGCGACGACTTTCGCATTCGGTCCGCCGAAGCCAATCAGGCTCGTCGTCAGTCCGATCTCGACCGCGCCGATTCCGCCCGGCGTGAGCGGGAGTGACGCGAGTACGCGTCCGATCGACCACGCGGCGAAGGAAGCGGCGACCGGAACCTGGGCGCGCGTGATGCCGAATGCGCGCAGCGAGAGCTCGAGCAGCAGGAATCCGACGAGCTGGTTGACGAGCGTCGTGACGGAGAGGGCGAGCCAACGTTCGCGGAGCAACGTGAGTGACTCGCTCCGAAAGCGTACGAATGCGGTGCCGTCCCAGGTGACTGCGCCCCTTCGCCGGAGTCGGCTGAGCCGGGATGCCAACACGGCCGCGCGGTCACCAATGGCGCGCGCGAAGCGGTCCCGAGCGAGACCGCTTGCCAGTGCTGCGGCGACGGCAACCGCAACGCCTAACCCGAGGAGAGCGACCAGCTCCAACCCCATGGACACGGTTCCCTCGACCGCGAGCAGCAGCACTGCAACGACCGGGAAGACGAACGTCGAGAGCTGGTTGAAGACGCCGGTGAGCGCGACCGCGCGCGTGACAGCGGCGCCGTCGAGACCCCACGCGCGCAGCATCGCGAACGAGGCCGCCATCCCGACGGGGGCTCCACCGGGGACGACCAGGCTGAACGCGGTCGAGGCCATCGTCATCCGGAGTTCGTTGACGTAGCCGAGACCGGTCAGCGCGGCGACCCAGGGGAGCGGGAACGTGGCCAGATTGAGAACGGTTACGCCTGTGAGGCCGCAGAGCCACGGCCAGGAAAGGGTGTGCAACACCCTCCAGACGGCGCCGTAGTCGGCGATCCGCGGCAGGACGAGGACGAAGGTCGCCGCGATCGCGGCGAGCGAGGCCGCGGCGACAATCACCCTGCCCTTGCTCAGCACGCCCCGGATCGAGCTGAGCCGGCCGTCGCGATCAGAGCCGTCGGGGTCTCGGCGACGGTGAGCGTGAACGTGCCCGCGGACCGCAGCTCGAGCCAGGTCATCTTGCCGGGGCCGGGCCGCACACATCCGTCGCCGACGAATGTCGAATACGGGACGAACCGAGTCCGGAGGAGGTAGCGTCCGGCGGCGCCGACCCTCCCGGTGATCACCGCGTGACCGAAGCCGAGGATCCTGGCGGTGCCGGGCCCGGTCAGCATGGGCTCTGCGTGCGGCAGCCGGTAGATCGTCCAGGCCTTGCTCCGGAACGCGACGCGCAGGCCGGTCTGCGGGGAGGCAACGAGGCGCGCCTCGTTCGGCCCGCCCACGGGGTCGAGTCGCGTAGCCGGGACGAGCACGTACTTCGCGGCCACGGAGCGGAGCCAGGTCCGATACTCGACCGGGTCGATCCGTTGGTCGTAGAGGATCGGGTTGTCCACGACGTCGAGCTGCCGGTACCAGCCGCGTGCGAGCGGGAACCCGGCGCGGGGAAGCCAGTACGACTCCCAGTGCGCTGCCGTCGGCACGACCTCGACCCGGAAATTCGGCCCCGAATGTACGCGCAAGAAGCGGAGAGCGGGCTGCCAGAAGGCGGCCTTCGCAGGCCGGTTGTCGAGGCGGTACGGGATCAGCAGCACGAAGGGGATTGCGTTGTACGCGAGCGCCACCGCCAGCGCGGCCAGAACGAGCTTGCGCGGACGGAATCCGGCGAGGGACGCCGTCAGCAGCATCAGCGGAAAGCCGACGGCCCCGAGCCGAGTCCAGTTCCCGCCGAGCGGCGTTGCGACGAAGAAGGCGACCAGGCTTCCGAGGCCCCACAGCACGAAGAAGGCGACGAACGGGGCGCCCCCGCGCGCGTGGCGGGCGAGGAGCGCACCGAGGCTCGAGACCAGCAGGACGCCCGCAAGGTCGACGGCATGGAAGGGGTAGATGCCCGGGCTGGGGAAGAGCGCTCGCACCACCAGCTCGCCGCCGGTGAGCAGGGCCAATGCTGCGGCGATCCCGGCCGAGCGGCGCGAGAACGGTCGAGCCCTGCCGAGCGCCACTGCAAGCATGACCAGGCAAAGGAACGCGAACGCAAGCGGGCTGAAGCCCAGCGTGACGGCGGCGAGCAGTGCGGCGAGTCGCGGCCGGCCCGCCTGTACTGACTTGACCGTCCCGAGCAGCGTGCTGAACCCCAGGGCGTATGCATAGAGACCGGTGAAGACCGGCGCCGCGGCGAGGACGCCGAAGATCCGGGTCGGCCAGAGCGCGGGCGCCCCCCACTCGCGGAACGCGATCAAGGCGAACAGCAATGTCGACGCCAGCGACGCGGCGATCACGAGCGGCAGGTTCCCGATCAGCGCCGCCGGGAGGTAGTAGAGGAGGCTGTACGACGCGAGCGGGAAGTTGCCTGCGTACCAAAAGTTGTCCCAGACGAACG
>JAOPYX010000006.1 GCA_025964535.1 Actinomycetes bacterium
TCCTGTGGGAGCTGTTCCTCGGCGTCTATTGCACGATCTGGGGGTTCAGGCGCGATGCCCCGATCCTTCAAGCCGAGGCTCGCGATCGCGCGGCGACGATGCCGGCCGGAGCACCTTCTTAGAGCCGGTTCATTCGGGGGAGGCGACACCTGCGTCGCCTCCCCTGCACGTCTCAGAGTGTGCCCCGAGCGCGTTTGGGCGTCAGCCGATTTGCTCGGCCAGCCCGATGAGAATGCCCTCGGGGCCTCGGACGTAGCAGAGCCGAGACACGTCTTTGTACTGGACCACTTCGTCGACGAGTTGGGCGCCGTGCTCGCGGAGCCGGGCCAGCGTATCGTCGAGGTCGTCCACCGCGAACATGACTCGGAGGTAGCCGAGGGCGTTTACCGGCGCGTTCCGATGATCGGCGACCGGAGGCGGCGTGAGAAAGCGCGAGAGCTCGATCCTGCCGTGGCCGTCCGGCATACGCATCATGGCGATCTCGACGCGCTGGTCCCGCAGTCCGGTAACGCGCCCAGACCAGTCTCCTTCGATCATGGCTCGCCCCTCGAGTTGCAGGCCCAGCTCGGCGAAAAAAGAGATAGCCGCATCAAGCGACTCCACCACGATGCCGACGTTGTCCATCCGCTGAAGCGCCACGCGGCCATCATCGCGGATCGCAAAGATCGCCCGCGCCCGCAGGGTACGGGGTCAGACGTCCGTACCTCTGGTTGCGCCAGCGTTCCGGAACGACGCCAGAGCAGCAACAATCGGCTGGGTAGGCACGTCGCGGGCGGTGGCAAGATGGGCGAGTGCCGCCGCCGCCCACGATCACGCCGCTGCTGGTGGCCGAGTTGCTCGTCGAGGGCGAGCACTGCAATCCGGCGCCGTGCGCGCCCGAGCACGAGAGCTGCGCTCGGATCGCGGCATCCAACCGACCCCGCCGGAAGCGTTAAGGCGTGGCTGCCGCAGAACTCAGTGCGTCATTGCTGGGTGCTTTCGGTCTTCACTGAAATGACGCGTCTTCGGGCGGCCGGGCCGTAGTCGGTGCCTGGTCGTCGGCGTGGAGCGATTTGGCCACGCGGATGAAGTCGGCGATGAGCTTCGAGCGGCGCACTGCTTCGCAGGCGAGGTAGACCTGGTCGAGCTCTGCGTCTCCGACCGGCACGTAAACGATGTCGGGGCGGCCGTAGTACTGCGTGGCCGAGAGCGGTAGCACGATGATGCCGTGACCGGCGGCGACGTGCTCGAGCTTTTCCTCGACGCTGCGTAGCGGTCGTTGGGGACCCCGGACGCCGCGCAGAGGAGCGGGTTCGAGATAGCGGAGGTGGGGCTCGTCGGCCAGCTCGACGGTCGACAGGGCGCTCCGGTGCGCCAGCCGGTGTCCGGCAGGCAACGCGGCAAGCCGGCGCTCGGTGAAGAGGGGGATGAGGCGCAGCCCGCGCTCGGTGATCGGCTGGCGGACGTATGCAATGTCGATGCGCCCGCTCAGGATGGCTTGCTCTTGCTCGTCCCATTCGAGCCTCTCCACCGCGACCGTCACTTCCGAGTGCTCGGCGGCGAAGGCTCGGACTGCTGGTGTGACCAGGATTCCAGCCCGAAAGCCGACGACGAGGTGATGAGCGCCTCTTCCGGCCCGCTGCACGCGCCGACGAGTGGCGTCGGCCGCGGCGAGCAGCGGCCGGGCGTCGTCCAGCAGTTGCCGGCCGGCGGCGGTCAGCCTGACGGAGCGCTTGTCGCGCTCGAAGAGCGTGGTGCCGAGCTCGCGCTCGAGCGCGCTGATCGAGCGACTCAGCGCCGGCTGGGCGAGGTGGAGCTCCTCCGCCGCGTGGCGAAAGTGGAGTCGTTCCGCCACCGAGACGAAGTAGCGGAGCTTGCGCAGGTCAACGTCCGTCACGACCTCCCGCTGATGCAGTGACGGTATCACGGGCGCCCGAAGAGGTCTTGGACGCGGCAGCGCTCGACCCGCACCATGGGCGACATGGAACTCGACTCCCAGAAGATCGTCATCCTCGGCGGAACGTCGGGCATCGGCCTCGCGACAGCCCAGCTCGCCGCCGCCGAGGGCGCGACGGTCGTCGTCGCCTCGAGCAACCCCGAGCGTGTCGACGCGGCGCTCGCGACTCTGCCCGCCGGCGCCGAGGGCTACGTGCTGGATCTTCGCCGCGAGGAGGAGATCCGCGACCTCTTCGAGCGGCTCGGCGGGTTCGACCACCTCGCCTACACCGCGGGTGAGTCGCTGCCACTCGGCCCGGTCGCCGCAACGGACATGGAGACGGCGCGGCGCGCGCTCGAGATCCGTTTCTGGGGCGCGTATGCCGCGGTCAAGCACGCCGCGCCGCGTCTGCGCCGGGGCGGCTCGATCGTCCTCAGCTCCGGCATCGCGAGCGCCCGCCCGCAAGCGACCTGGACCGTCGCCTCGAGCATTTGCGGCGCCGTCGAGGCGCTTACGCGGGCGCTCGCCGTCGAGCTCGCCCCGATCCGCGTCAACGCTGTCGCGCCCGGTGTCGTTCGCAGCAACCTCTGGCGCGACATGAGCGAGGACGACCGCTCGGCCATGTACGCCTCACTCGCCCAAGCACTGCCGGCCGGTCGGGCGGGCGAGGTCGGCGATGTCGCCGAGACCTTCCTCTACCTGATGCGGAACGGCTACAGCACCGGAACCGTCGTCACAATCGACGGCGGCTCGGTCTTGGTCTGAGATGTCGAGGGTCTTGATCACGGGCTCGGCCGCCGGACTCGGACGCGAAGCCGCCAGACTCCTGGTGGGGGCGGGCCACGAAGTGGTCCTGCACGCTCGCGACGAAGGACGGACGCGGGCGGCGCTCGCCGCCGTTCCGGGCGCGGCCGCCGCCCTTCCCGGCGATCTCGCCTCGATCGCACAGACGACCGAGCTCGCGCACCGAGCAAACGAGAGCGGCCCGTTCGACGCCGTCATTCACAACGCGGCCATTGGCTACCGCGAGCCCCGCCGAATCGAAACCGAGGACGGCCTCGCGCACGTCTTCCAAGTCAACGTGCTCGCTCCCTATCTCCTCACCGCGCTCGTGCGCCGCCCCGACCGACTCATCTTCCTCAGCTCCGGCCTACACCGCGCCGGCTACCCGGACCTTTACGACCTCCAATGGGAACAGCGGCGGTGGAACGGCTACCAGGCATACGCCGACGCCAAGCTCTTCGACGCCGTCCTCGCCGCCGCGGTCGCGCGCCGCTGGCCCGACGTCCTCAGCAACTCGGTCGATCCGGGCTGGGTCAAGACGAAAATGGGCGGCCCCACCGCCCCTGGGGAAATCGGCCCCGCAGCCGAAACACAGGCCTGGCTGGCCGTGAGTGACGACTCGCTTGCGTTCCGAAGCGGCGACCATTTCCACCATCGACAACTGTGGCACTCCCGCGCGGCGGTTTCGGACCACGTAGTCCAGGACGGCCTATTCGAAGCCTGCCACGGCCTTACCGGGCACGCACTCGTGACGAATTCGCCGCGTGAACTACTCATCAAAGGCGGCTATGTCGTCGTCTGAGCGCGGCCCCTCGCGCGCACCGGTAGCGCTTCGCGTCAACGGGTCGCTACGAGATGTCGACCTTGAGCCGCGCACGAGTCTCCTTGACGCGCTCCGCGAGCATCTACAGCTGA
>JAOPYX010000013.1 GCA_025964535.1 Actinomycetes bacterium
TGGAAGACGGCCGACACCCACAGCGTTCAACTCTGGCAGCACCAGCGCTATGCGGAGGCGACCGCATATGTGAACGGCGACGCGAACACGCGCGGCGACGAGCTGTCGAACGCATTGTTCAACTACGCCGCCGCTGCTGAGAAGAGTGCCGCCCGCCAGTCGCGGAGCCAGGTATCGAGCGCACAGCTCTTGATGGGGCTGTTCAGCGTGCTCGCCCTCCTCGCTGCCGCCGCCGTCGTCTTCTTCATCACGCGGTCGATCGTGCGCGGCGTGCACGCGCTCAGCGACCGGCTCACGAGCCTCGCAGACAACTGCGTTACCGACATGAGCGCGGCGCTCGAGGCGACGGCCGAAGGCGACCTCACCGTCGAGGTGGTGCCGGTCACGACTCCGATCGAGACGTCAGCGACGGATGAGATCGGCCGGCTGTCGCAGACCTTCAACGAGGTGCTCGCGAAGACCCAGTCCAGCGTCGCCTCCTACAACAGCATGCGCGCGCGACTCTCCGAGACGATCACGGAGGTCTCGCGCGGATCGACGAGCGTCGCGTCGGCGTCGCAGCAGATGGCATCGACCTCGGAGGAGGCCGGACGCGCCGTCGGCGAGATCGCGAACGCGATCGGCGACGTCGCACAGGGCGCGGAACGCCAGGTGCAGATGGTCTCCGACGCGAGAGCGTCCACCGACAAGAGCGTCGGCGTCGCAGGCGAGGCCCAGACCGCCGCCGAGGAGGGACTCCTCGCAGCGGACAAGGCGTCCGAGACGATGCAGGCCGTGCGCGATGCCTCCGGCGCAGTCGAGCAGGCGATCACGAATCTCTCCGAGCGCTCCGAGCAGATCGGCGGCATCGTGGGGACGATCACCGGCATCGCCGGCCAGACGAACCTGCTTGCGCTGAACGCTGCGATCGAGGCCGCCCGCGCGGGCGAGCAAGGCCGCGGCTTCGCGGTTGTCGCCGAGGAGGTGCGCAAGCTCGCCGAGGAGTCTCAGGAAGCAGCGGCCTCGATCTCCTCGCTGATCGAGGAGATCCAGACCGAGACACAGAACGCCGTGGCCGTTGTCGCCGACGGAGCCCGCCGCTCCGACGAGGGAGTCGCCGTCGTCGAGCTCGTTCGCAACGCCTTCGAGCGCATCGACGTGTCGGTGCGCGACGTCACCGGCCGCATCCGCGGCATCTCGGAGTCGATGGACGAAGTCGCCGCCGTCGCGGAGGGGTCGTCGGCATCGACCGAGCAGCTGTCGGCGTCGACCGAGGAGACGTCCGCCTCCACCCAGGAGATCGCGGCGTCGGCGCAGGAGCTCGCGCAGACGGCGGAAGGGCTCGAGACCCTCGTCGGACGTTTCAAGGTCGCCTGACCTTCGCGTCGAGCGGATCGGCCCGCGCCGGTCCGCTCGACGAGCCTTTCGTGCTATCTCAGAGCGTGACGTTCGCCCGGCGCCTCCTGTCCTCGGTTCGGCTCCTCGCGCGCGACGGCGAGCTACCCCGCTGGCTGCGCTGGCTCGGGGCGCTCGGTCTCGCACCGATCCCCGGCCCGTTCGACGAGGCTGTCCTGCTCGTCGTCGCCGCGATCCTGTGGCTCGGCTACCGCGAGCGGCTGCGTGCCGCCTGGCGCGAATCCGGCGCGTAACCGGCGCCCGCTCATATATCTGGGACCTGGTTCGAACCAGGTCCCAGATCTGGGCGGCGCGCGGGCGCTGACGCGTCCGTTGCGGCCGCGCCGTTTTCGCCCATGCGGGCTGGGCACGACGCGTCCGTGACGACGACCACGACGAAGCGCCGGCGGCGCGGCCACTGGCAGAGCTTCAAGGAATTCGTCTCGCTCTGGGTCGACCTGTTCGCCAAGCACAACCTGCTCACGTACGCGAGCGCGATCGCGTTCCAGGCGCTCGTCGCACTCGTCGCGCTGATGCTCCTGCTCGTCGCCGTCCTCGGCAAGGTCGGACGGGCGGACGTCTGGACGAAGCAAATCGGCCCCCAGATCAAGCCGAAGGTCCTGCCCGACGTCTACGCGGGCATCGACGCGACGTTCCAGAAGGTCTTCAGCGCGAGCTCGGTCGGGCTGATCGCATTCGCAGCCGCGCTCGCCGTCTGGGAGATCTCCGGCGTCGTGCGTGCCTCGATGGGCGCGCTCTCGCTCATCTACGAGACGACGGATGACCGGCCGTGGTGGCGCCGCCTGCCGCTCTCACTCGCGATCGGCGTCGCGCTGACGGCTGCGCTCATCGGCTCGATCCTGCTCGCGACCGCCGGCCGGACGCTCGTCCACGGCACCTGGAGCGTGCCGTTCACCGTGGCGCGCTGGCTCCTCGCGATCGCCTCGATGATCGGCGGCTTCGGACTGCTCGTGCGCTACGCACCGGCCGAGCGCCGCGCAAAGCGATGGGCGAGCGCGGGCGCCGCGCTCGTCGTCGTCGCGTGGATCGTGCAAACGGTGATCTTCTGGGCCTACCTGCGCTACCTCGCCGACTACCGCACCCCGGCCGGGAGCCTGCTCGGCGTCTACTTCCTCACCACCTACCTCTACGTCGGCGCGATCGTCCTGCTCGTCGCGATCGAGTTGGACGAACAGCTGCGCAAGGATCTGAAGAACGACACCGAGCGCGGGATCATCCAGCTCGTCCGAGACGTGCTCTAGCCTCGTTCGCGGTGGCCTCCACGGCGCAGAATCATCACGCCACGTTCGGCTCCGATCCGTTCGGGCGCGCCGCCGAGCACCTCGCCCGCTTCTTCGGGACGCCGAAGTACATCGCGGTACAGACGGTCGCGGTGATCGCCTGGATCATCCTCAACTCGGTCGCCCTCATCTCCCATTGGGATCCATACCCGTTCATCCTCCTGAACCTCGCGTTCTCGACGCAGGCGGCGTACGCCGCGCCGCTGATCCTGCTCGCGCAGACACGCCAGGCCGACCGCGACAAGATCGAGGCGGAACGAATCGACCAGCGGCACACGGACCTCGAACGGGCCGCCGCAACGCGCACAGCGGCGATCAAAGCCGAGACCGCACGGCTTGCGGAGCTGCTCGAAGCGAACACCGTGCTCACGAAGCAGGACAAGGAGCTCACGGAGCAGGTCGCCAGGCTGTCGCGCGACATCCACGCGTTGCTGACGAAGATGAACGCCGGCTAAACGGCTGAGAGCTCGTCGACGAGCGGACCCGTGTCGAACGGGTCGAAGCCGAGCCGGCCGGCGATCTCCTCGCTCGTGGGTTTCGTGCCTTCGGCGAAGAGGTCGCGCAGGATGTCGCCCGTGTTGGCGTTGCGCCACCAGTCCTCGCCGACCTCGCGGATCAGGTGGTGGCGTAGCTGTGCCGAGCGGATCCACGCCCGCAGGTAGTCGGCGGAGTAGAAGCCGGAGTCCATGTCGGCGACGTAGCCGCGCGGGTCGTAGCGGATGCCCGTCGCCTCGGTCAGCAGCGTCGCGTAGTCGCGCGGCGAGCTTCCCTGCTCCTCCGCGAAGTTCGACCAGAAGCCCAGCTCGTACCGCAGCTTCGCGGTGTAGCGGCGGTAGAGCAGCGCCTCGAGGAACAGCGTCGCCTGTGCGCTCTCCTGCGCCTGCGCGTCGGAGAGGCCGAAGTGCAGCGCGTGCCAGCCCGGCTCGCGCGTGATCGCCTCGAAGATGTACGAGTAGATCTCCGTCAGCGCGTGGTCGCGTGAGATTCGGCGGAATGTATACGGCAGTCGCGGATCGATGCCCGCATAGTGCAACGCGTGCCCGGCCTCGTGCATGAACGCCTGATAGTCGGCAAGCCCACCCTGCGCGCGCGTGATCAGATGCACGACGTCGGGCGGATCCGACGCGATGACGCACGCGCGCGGATTCTTCTGCGGCCGATCCTCGAGGTCGAGGTGGATGTTGGGGATCGCCGTCATGTCGAAGCCGAGGGCCCGGACGCTTGCCATGCACACGTCGACCGAGCGCTCCTTCGTGTACGTCGACGCGAGCGGAGAGAGCCTGCGGAGGTAGTGCACGTGCGCATTCGTCGGCAGCGCATCGCGCTCGGGCCCGAGCAGCTTCTCGAACCACGTGTCGCGCAGACGGCCGTACGCCTCCGTCGTCGCCTCCGACGCCGCGACGAGCACCTGCTCGAGCTGTCGCAGCGAGATCGCCTTCTCTTCCTCGTTCCGGGCGACGGGGTCGCGCTCGCCGGAGAGCTCACCTTCGAGCTGCTCGCCGGCCGTCATCAGCGCAAGCCGGTCGTCGTTGAAGCGGGCCGACTCGGAGCGCTCCAGCTCGCCGAGCGCCTCGCGGTCCGCATATGCGTCGAGCACGGCGAGCCTCGCCTGCGCCGACCGAAGCGGCATCTCCTCGCCGGCAAAGGTGACGCGGGCACCGAGGATCGCGTTCTCGAGCGCGTCCTCCTGCTCGGCGAGCTCAGCCGAGACCAGACCCGCCTCACACGTCTTGCGCAAACGGTAGAGCCGCTCCCGCTCGTCACCGGACTTGGCGTGCTCCGCCTCGCGGAGAGCCTCGACCTGCGCGCGCGAGAAGAGCTCGCTGTAGCGCGCGACGATCGCGGCCTGCTCCGAGACCTCTTTCTCGCCGACGCGCACGGCGCGGCCTTCCTCGGAGCGCTCGAAGTAGTACTTCTGCAGCTGCGCTTCGTAGTCGGCAGGGGTGCGGATCGCGGTCGTCGACATCGGTCTCAGAGTATCGGAGTGCGACCTATCGCGGAACGGCGGCGCCGACGAGCCCTTGGACGGTGCTCATGAGCTCGTCGATCGTGAACGGCTTGCCGAGAACGGCGTCGGCTTCGACCGGCTGCGCGCCGACCTCGACTTCCGGCGACCCCGTCACGATCACCACGGGGATCCGCGGTTCGCGGTGCCGGAGCTCCTCGAGCAATGCGCCTCCCCGTTCGAGACCGAGGTGCATGTCGAGCAGCACGAGTGCAACGGGCTCCAGCTCGATCAGGAGCCGAGCCTCGCCCAGGCTCCCCGCCTCGACCACCTGGTACCCCTCGAGCTCGAGATTCACCCTGCAGAGAAACCGAATTGCCGGCTCGTCGTCGACGACGAGGACGACCGGCCCTTTCACAATCGTTGCCACCGGTCAGAGTCTAGCGACCGTACCTCGGGCTGCCAGGCAAACGTTTAACCCTTGAAAATGGGAACCACTGGCGGCACATGAAGCGAATAGGGAAGCGGCGCGACGAGGAGGCACCGGCGCTGCCGATGCCGACGACCCAGTTCCGACGGCGGGCGTGGCGTCAGTTCCAGCGGGCGCTCGACCCACTCGCTCCCCCTCGCCCACTCCCTCCTATACGGCGCGGACAGCGCTGAGTCGTGCGAGCGTCGTCTCGCGGCCCAGCAACTCGATGCTCTCGAACAGGCCCGGCGAGACCTTGGAGCCGGTGACGGCCACGCGGATCGGCTGGAACGCCTGCCGCGGCTTGAGGCCCAGCTCGTCGGCCGCCGCGCGGAGCGCCGCCTCGATCGCCTCGGCCGTGAACGGCTCGAGCCCCTCGAGAGCGGCCTGCGCCGCCTCCAGCATCGGCGTCGCGTCCCCGAGATCGTCCGGATTCGGCTCCACGTCCTCGAAGAAGAAGCCGGCAAAGCCCGGGAACTCGCCGAGACGCGCGATCTTCTCCTGCACGAGCGGGGCCGTCTTGCGCACGAGCTCGGCATCCCAGTCATAGCCCTGCTCACCGAGATAGAGGATGAGCGCGTGCGCGAAGTCGTCGAGCGGCATCGCGCGCAGGTACATGCCGTTCATCCAGTCGAGCTTGTCGTAGTCGAATTGCGCCGGGCTCTGACTCACGCGCTCGAGTGAGAAGCGCTCGATCAGCTCGGCGCGGCTCATGATCGTCGTCTCGCCGTCGGGGGCCCAGCCGAGCAGCGCGAGGAAGTTGACGAGCGCATCGGGCAGGTAGCCGGCGTGTCGGAACTCCTCGACGCTGACGGCGCCGTGACGCTTCGAGAGCTTCTTGCCGTCAGAGCCGTAGACCATCGGAACGTGCGCGTAGACCGGCACCTCGGCACCGACCGCCCGGATGATGTTCAGCTGCTTCGGCGTGTTCGAGATGTGGTCGTCGCCGCGGATCACGTGCGTGATCCCGTCCCAGACGTCCTCCATCGGCGACGCGAAGTTGTACGTGGAGCGCCCGTCGGAGCGCACGAGCACGACGTCCTCGAGCTTCTCGTTCGGAAACTCGACGCGGCCGCGCACGACGTCGTCCCATGCGGTGACTCCCTCGTCGGGCATCCGGAACCGGATCGCGCCGTCGTCCTCGTAGGCCTTTCCCTCGGCGACAAGGCGTTGCGCAACCTCGCGGCAGTCGTCCATGCGGTCGAGCTGGAACGTCGCCGGGCCGTCCCAGTCGAGGCCGAGCCAGCGCAGCGAGTCCTGGATCTGGTCGACGGCCTCGGCCACCTCGCGCGTCGTGTCGGTGTTCTCGATGCGCAACCGGAACTCGCCACTGTCATGGCGCGCGAAAAGCCAGTTGAAGAGCGCGGTGCGCACGGTTCCGATGTGCAGAAGACCGGTGGGGCTTGGAGCCATGCGGACGCGCGAGGACATCGCGGCTCATCGTAGTGCCGTGCCGCTCGCGGTCGCGCTGAAGCAGCCGGCGCGTCCGGAGGCCGTGCTCCGGT
>JAOPYX010000047.1 GCA_025964535.1 Actinomycetes bacterium
TCAAGGACATCCTCCTGCTCGACGTCACGCCGCTGTCGCTCGGCATCGAGACCAAGGGCGGCGTCATGACGAAGCTCATCGAGCGCAACACCACGATTCCGACGAAGAAGTCGGAGACGTTCACGACTGCGGAGGACAACCAGCCGTCGGTCGAGGTGCACGTGCTCCAGGGCGAGTCGGAGATGGCGACGTACAACAAGACGCTCGGCAAGTTCCAGCTCGTCGGCATCCCGCCGGCGCCGCGGGGCATGCCGCAGGTCGAGGTCACGTTCGACATCGACGCCAACGGGATCATCAACGTCTCGGCGAAGGACATGGGCACGGGCAACGTGCAGCAGATCCAGATCCAGGGCGGCTCCGGGCTCTCGGACAACGAGGTGCAGGACATGATCCGCAACGCAGAGGCGCACGCCGACGAGGCACGCACTCTGCGTGAGACAGTCGACGCGAAGAACGTCGCGGAGACGCTGGCGTACCAGACGGAGCGCTCGCTCAAGGAGCACCGCGACAAGCTCGACGAGGCCGAGGCGTCGACGATCGACGGCCGGATCATGGAGCTGCGCCAGGCGCTCGAGGGCGACGACGTCGCGGACATCCGCGCGAAGACGGAGGCGCTCCAGGAAGCCTCGCACAAGCTCGCCGAAGCGGTCTACGCCCAGGCGACGGCGCAGGCGCAGGCATCCGGCGGCAACGGCGCGACCACTCCTGACGACGAGGTCGTCGAGGAGGGCGAGTACGAGGTCGTCGACGAGGAGGCGAAGAAGTCGTAATGACGGACGAGCCACGGACTCAGGACGCACAGCTTCAAGACGAGAACGTCGAGGTCGAGCAGAGCAGCGAGGATCGCCTCGCTGCTCTGCAGGCCGAACGCGACGAGGCGGTCGACCGCTGGAAGCGGACGGCCGCCGACTTCGACAACTTCCGCAAGCGCGCGCTGCGTGAGCGGGAGGAGTACGTGACGCTCGCGAACGAGCGGCTCGTGAAGGAGCTGCTGCCGGTCCTCGACGATCTCGAGCGGGCGCTCGTCGCGGCGACGGAGCACCAGGAGGCCGCCCTCGAAGACGGCGTCCGGCTCGTGCACCGCGCGCTCGCGTCATTGCTCGAGCGGCAGGGGCTCCAGGAGATCGACGCGGCGGGAATGTTCGACCCGCACGTCCACGAGGCGCTGCTCTCGCAGCCGTCCGACGCAGAGGAGGGCTCCGTGATCGACGTCGTGCAGAAGGGCTACACGCTCGGCGATCGCGTCGTGCGGCCGGCTCGCGTCGTGGTCGCAGCGCCCCAGAACGGGAGCGATGGCTAAGACGCTCTACGAGAGCCTCGGTGTCGCGAAGAACGCGTCGCCGGACGAGATCAAGAAGGCGTACCGCAAGCTCGCGCGGGAGTACCACCCCGACAAGAACGCGGGTGACAAGGACGCCGAAGAGCGCTTCAAGGAAGTGCAGACCGCCTACGACGTCCTCGCTGACGCCGACAAGCGCAAGCAGTACGACCGCTTCGGCTCGCAGAACGGCCGCGCCGGCGGGGGTGGCCCGAACGTCGACTTCGGCAACGTCGACTTCACCAACGTCGACTTCGGCGATCTGCTCGGCGGCATCTTCGGCGGTCGCGGCGGCAGCGCCGGCGCGCAGCGCCGCCGGGCCGAACGCGGTAACGACGTCGAGGCAGTGGTGCACCTCTCGTTCGAGGACGCGCTCAAGGGCGTCGACGCAAAGATTCCGGTCGAGCTGACGGTCGCCTGCCGCGAGTGCGGGGGCACCGGCGCGCAGCCGGGCACCGCGCCCGTGATCTGTCCCGAGTGCAACGGACGGGGCGTCAAGGCCGAGAGTCAGGGGCTCTTCGCCCTCTCGCAGCCGTGCCCGCGCTGTCGCGGCAACGGAACCGTGATCGAGAAGCCGTGCCCGAACTGCCACGGCTCCGGTCGCGAGCGCCGGCTCAAGACGTACACCGTGAAGATCAAGCCCGGAGTCAAGGACGGCACGCGCATCCGGCTGAAGGGCAAGGGCGAGGCCGGCACGCACGGCGGGCCCGCGGGCGACCTGATCGTCGTCACGCACGTCGCGTCGTCGCCGACGTACGAGCGGCGCGGTGACGACCTGATCGTCGAGGTGCCCGTCTCGTACGCGACGGCAGCGCTCGGCGGCAAGGTCGAGGTGCCGACGCCGGACGGTCCGGTGTCGCTGACGATTCCCGCCGGCTCCGAGGACGGGAAGCTCCTGCGCATCAAGGGTCGCGGTGCGCCGCGACTCAACGGATCCGGCAAGGGCGACGTGCTCGCGCGGGTGCGCATTCAGGTGCCGAAGCGCGTGAACAAGAAGGAGCGCGAGCTGCTCGAAGAGCTCAAGAAGGTGAGCGGCTAGTCGTGAGCGACCGCCCGATGTACATGATCAGCGTTGCCGCCGAGCTGGCGGGCGTGCACCCGCAGACGTTGCGCACGTACGAGTCGAAAGGCCTCGTGCGGCCGAAGCGTACGCCGGGCGGCACGCGCCTCTACTCGGACGCGGACGTCGAGCGGCTGCGCATCATCCAGCGGCTCACGACCGAGCTCGGTCTCAACCTCGCGGGCGTCGAGCTCGTGCTGCGGCTCGAGGATGAGCTGCGCCGTGCCCACACGCAGATCGAGCGGCTTCAAAAGCAGCAGCGCGAGGAAATTCAGAACGTACACAAGGAATATCGCCGCGAGCTGGTGCTGTACCGCCAGGAACGGCATCCGGAAAGACGGTAACCCGACCGATGGACTTCAACAAGCTGACCATCAAGGCCCAGGAGGCGGTCGCCGCAGCGCAAGAGCTTGCGCGCCGCACGGGCAACCCCGAGCTGTATCCGGAGCACCTGCTGCTCGCGCTGCTCGACCAGGAGCTGCCGCGGCAACTCGTGCCGGACCCGGATTCGCTCCGCACCGAAGCCGACGCGCGTCTCGCGCAGAAGCCGCGCATCGACGGCGCGCAGCAGCAGCCGCAGGTCTCGACGCAGTTCACGCGCGTCCTCGACAAGGCCTTCGACGAGGCGAAGAAGATGGAGGACGACTACGTCGCGTCCGAGCATCTGTTGCTCGCGCTGAATGTCGTTCCGCGTGAGCAGCTCGAGTCGAAGATCGCCGCGGTGCGAGGCGGCCGCCGTGTCACGTCGCAGGACCCCGAAGGAACCTACAACGCGCTCGCGAAGTTCGGACGCGACCTCACCGAGGCGGCCGAGGAAGGCAAGCTCGATCCGGTGATCGGGCGCGACGAGGAGATCCGTCGCATCATCCAGGTGCTGTCGCGGCGAACGAAGAACAATCCCGTGCTGATCGGTGAGCCGGGCACGGGCAAGACCGCCATCGTCGAGGGGCTCGCGCAGCGCATCGTCGCCGGAGACGTTCCCGAAGGGCTCAAGGGCAAGCGGGTGTGGGCGCTCGACATCGGCGCACTGCTCGCGGGCTCGAAGTACCGCGGCGAGTTCGAGGAGCGGCTGAAGGCCGTGCTCGAGGAGATCAAGAACGCCGAGGGCAAGCTCATCCTCTTCATCGACGAGCTGCACACGATCGTCGGTGCGGGCGCGGCGGAAGGCGCCGTCGACGCCGCGAACCTGCTGAAGCCGATGCTCGCGCGCGGCGAGCTGCGCTGCGTCGGAGCCACGACGCTCGACGAGTACCGCAAGCACATCGAGAAGGACGCCGCGCTCGAACGGCGGTTCCAGCCGGTGCTCGTCGGCGAGCCCTCGGTGGTCGACACGATCGCGATCCTGCGCGGCCTGAAGGAGCGGTACGAGGCGCACCACGGCGTGCGGATCCGGGACGCCGCGCTCGTCGCCGCGGCCGTGCTCTCGCATCGCTACATCGCCGACCGCTTCCTGCCCGACAAGGCGATCGATCTCGTCGACGAGGCCGCGTCGCGTCTGCGCATGGAGATCGACTCGTCGCCGCTCGAGCTCGACGAGGCCGAGCGCCGCGTGCGCCAGTTGGAGATCGAGCTCGCCGCGATGGCGAACGAGTCGACGGACGTGCGCGAGCCGCTCGAGCGTGAGCTCGCAGAGGCAAAGGAAGCACGCGACGAGCTTGCCGCGCGCTGGGCGCAGGAGAAGGTGGCGCTCGAGCGTGTGAAAGAGATCACGAAGCGCATCGACGAGCTGAGCATGGAGGCGGAGCGCGCGGAACGGCAGGGAGACCTGCAGCGGGTCGCGGAGATTCGCTACGGCGAGCTGCCCGCGCTCGAGCAGGAGCTGACCCGGCGTGACGGCGACACCGCAGGCTCGATGGTGAAGGAAGAGGTCGACGAGGACGACATCGCATCCGTCGTCGCACGCTGGACGGGCATCCCCGTCTCCCGGCTCCTCGAAGGCGAGACCGAGAAGCTCATCCACATGGAGGAGCGCCTGCACCAGCGCGTCGTCGGCCAGGACGAAGCGGTCGAGGCGGTCGCCAATGCACTGCGCCGCGCGCGCACGGGGCTCCAGGATCCCGACCGGCCGATCGGCTCGTTCGTCTTCCTCGGCCCGACGGGTGTCGGCAAGACGGAGCTCGCACGTGCGCTCGCCGAGTTCATGTTCGACGACGAGCGCGCGATGGTGCGGCTCGACATGTCGGAGTACCAGGAGCGGCACACCGTCGCGCGCCTGCTCGGCGCGCCGCCCGGCTACGTCGGCTACGACGAGGGCGGCCAGCTCACCGAGGCCGTGCGACGACGCCCGTACTCGGTCGTGCTCCTCGACGAGATCGAGAAGGCGCACGCAGAGGTGTTCGACGTGCTGCTGCAGGTGCTCGACGACGGGCGTCTGACCGACGGCCAGGGCCGCACGGTGAGCTTCAAGAACGTCGTGCTCGTCATGACGTCGAACATCCGCAGCGCGGACGCTCTGCGCGATCACTTCCGTCCCGAGTTCCTGAACCGCGTCGACGAGATCGTCGAGTTCAAGCCGCTGTCGCGTGAGCAGATCGCAGTGATCGTCGAGCACCAGCTCGCACGCTTGCGTCACCGCCTCACAGAGAGGCGGATCACGATCGAGCTGACCGACGTCGCCAAGGAGACGCTCGCGGAGGCGGGCTGGGATCCGGCGTACGGCGCACGGCCGCTGAAGCGCGCGATCCAGCGACTCGTCGAGAACCCGCTTGCGCTGCGGCTCCTCGAGGGCGCATTCGCAGACGGCGACACGATCCGCATCGACGCCCGCGACGGCGAGATCGTGTTCGAGAAGGCGCCCGCACAGGCGCCTGCCGTCGCGGTCGTTTAAGGCACCAAACCGCCGGGACGATCAGGACGAAGGTCTCACACAACCACCGTCAGGAGGTTCATCGTGAGGAAGCTCGTTCTATCGGTCGTCGCCATGTCTGCGCTCACCGTCACCGCCGCAGCGCTGGCAGGAACGCGCGCAACCGGGTGGTCAGCCAAGCTGACCCCTGCTCATGAGGTCCAGTAGCAGAACGTCGAGGCTCCCGGATGGACATGCGCATTCACCGCGTCCGTAAGCGGTAACA
>JAOPYX010000078.1 GCA_025964535.1 Actinomycetes bacterium
AGCAGGTGGTCGGGCGGCACGCGGAACGGAATGCCCGCGTCGCGGATCTTCCGCTTCGCACGCACGAGGCGCTGCGCCATCGTCGCGTCGGGAACGAGAAACGCTCGCGCGATCTCTTCCGTCTCGAGGCCGCCGAGCGAGCGCAGTGTCAGCGCGAGCCGCGCCTCGAGCGCGAGCGCCGGGTGGCAGCACGCGAAGATGAGGCTCAGTCGCTCGTCCGGGATCGTCGCCACGTCGTCCGTCTCTTCTTCCGCTCGTGGGGCCTCGAGCCGCGCCAGCAGCTCTGTCTTGCGCAGCAGGTTCTGCTCCCGCCGGAGCCGGTCGACCGCACGGTTTCGCGCCACGGTCACGAGCCAGCCCGCAGGGTTGTCCGGCACGCCCGTCCTCGGCCAGCGCGCGACCGCGACTGCAACGGCGTCCTGCAGGGCGTCCTCGGCGAGGTCGAAGTCGCCGAGGACGCCGATCAGGGTCGCGAGCACACTGCCGTGCTCCTCGCGAAAGAGCGCGGCGAGCGTGGTGTCGGCGTCTGCGCCTATCCGGCCGGCGTTTCTGCGGGCATCTGCACGAGCGGCCTGATCTCGATGGAGCCGAAGCGGGCAGACGGGATCTTCGCCGCCCATTCGAGTGCCTCGTCGACCGACTCCGCCTCGATCAGGTAGTAGCCGCCGAGCTGTTCCTTCGTCTCGGCGAACGGGCCGTCGGTGACGAGCTCGTCGCCCTTCCGGACGCGGACGGTGGTTGCCGCGGCCGTCGGCTGGAGCTGATCGCCGGCAACGTAGGCTCCCTTTTCGCGGAGCTCGTTCGTGAGGGCGAAATACTCCCCGTACAGACCGTTGCGCTCCGCCTCGGGCATGGTCGCCCAGGCCTGCTCGTCGTCGTAGATCAGGAGCATGTACTGCATGGCTGTTCCTCCTCTGGAGGTCGATGTCGAGAATACGACGAACGGGCTAGCGACTTTTCGACATCCTGCCGAGAAGTCTGAGGGCGCCCGCTTTGTCGAGCCATTCGTTCAGGTTGCCGCACTTCGGGCTCTGGACGCACGACGGGCAGCCGCGCTCGCACGGGCAGCCCTCGAGCATCCGGACCGTGTCGGCGACCCAGCCCTCGAACTGGTCGAACCCCCGCTCGGCGATGCCGACGCCGCCCGGATGACCGTCGTAGATGAAGACGGTCGGCTCCCCCGTGTCCTGGTGGACGTTCGTGGAGAGGCCGCCGATGTCCCAGCGGTCGCACATCGCCCAGAGCGGGAGGAGAGCGATCATCGAGTGCTCGGCCGCGTGGAGCGAGGAGAGCAGCGTCGGCATCGCCTCCAGCCCATCGAGGTGACGCGCGCTCGGGACGTACCAGACGGCCTCGGTCTCAAACGTGGTCGCGGGAAGGTCGAGCTGTACGGTGTCGATCGTCGCCTGGTCGCGGATGCTCTTGCGCTGGTACGCGACGACCTGCTCGGTCACGGAGACGCGGCCGAACGTGAGGCTGAGACCGAGCCGCCGCTCGACGCGCAGCGGCTCTTCGATATCGGTCGACGTCTCCTTCTTCGCCTGCGTGTACCAGTCGCCCGAGAACGGCTCGACGATGGCGTGACGGGCGAGGAGGTCGAGCTCACGCACGAGCCACTGCTCACCCATGTGCAGGTAGATCGCGCCCGCGTGCACGGTCGAGTACGCACGCTCGCGCTCGACGACGCCGAGTAGCGCCCCCGTCGTCGCGTCGATCACCGTGAAGGCGTCGGGTGTCGACGAGCGCAGCGACGTCCGCGCAGCGGGATAGTCCTTCCCCGCCCAGACCCAGCCGCGTGGTGTGTGCTGCAGGTCGGGAACGTGCGGTGCGCGCTCGAGCGCATCGTCTCCGAGCGTCGCGCGATCGTCGTCGTCGACGGGCGCCTCGAAGGCTGCGGCCGCGACGTGACCGTCGAGCACGCGCGGATTCGCGTGATCGAGGATCGCCGCCTCGACGCGTCGTCCGAGCAGCGTCTCGGGCTCGCGCATGAAGTACTGGTCGAGCCCGTCCTCGGACGCGACCATCAGGGCAAGGCCGTGGCCCCGGCGTCCGGCGCGTCCCCACTGTTGGCGAAGGCTGGCGACGGTGCCCGGGAACCCCACCGAGATTGCGCAGTCGAGCAGGCCGATGTCGATGCCGAGCTCGAGCGCGTCCGTGCACGAGACGCCGAGCAGGTCGCCGGCGACGAGCCGCCTCTCGATGTCGCGGCGCTGTTGCGGCGTGTAGCCCGCGCGGTACGGCGCGAGCCGCTTGGCAGTCTTCGCGTCGACACGGTCCGCCGCCATCCGGTGCACGAGCTCCGCCGCTTTGCGGCTCTTCGCGAAGCAGATGGTGCGCAGGTCGCGTTGCACGAGCGATGCCAGCAGGCGCGCAGCATCCCCGAGTGGGCTTGCGCGCAGACCGAGCTCCGCGTCGATCAGCTCCGGGTTCCACAACGCGATCGTGCGCTCGGCTCGAGGAGCTGCGTCGTCGCCGATGACGGTCGCGCTGTCGCCGAGCAGAGACTGCGCGAGCTCGCCGGGATTCGCGATCGTCGCCGACGCGAAGATGAACTGCGGATCGGCGCCGTAGATGCGTGCGAGACGCCGCAGCCTCCGTAGGACGTTCGCGACGTGCGAGCCGAACACGCCGCGATAAACGTGCGCCTCGTCGATCACGACGTAACGGAGGTTGTGCAGCACGTCCGCCCACAGGTCGTGCCGCGGCAGCACGCCGATGTGGAGCATGTCGGGGTTCGTGAGGATGAGGTTCGCGCCCCTGCGGATCTGCCAGCGCTGCTCCTGCGGCGTGTCGCCGTCGTAGATGGCCGTGCGAACGCCCGGCACGGCGAGCTCGCTGAGCGCGCGCGCCTGATCCTGCGCGAGCGCCTTCGTCGGATAGAGATAGAGGGCGCGGTTCTTCGGCTCCGAGGCGAGCGCGTCGAGCACCGGCAGGTTGAAGGCGAGCGTCTTGCCCGAGGCGGTGCCGGTCGTGACGATCACGTGTCCGCCGGAGCGCGCTGCCGTCCACGCGTCCGCCTGGTGCGTATAGAGCCGTTCTACGCCCTGTTGCGCGAGCGCGGCACGGAGCTTCGGGTGCAGCTCGTCCGGGAGCGCGGCCGTCCGCGGCTCGCGCGGCGGCTCCGTCGCCAGGTAGGCGAGCTCCTCGCCCTGGAGGAGATCATCCCACGCAGCCGCCATCGGCTCATTGAAGCTACTCGAGCACGGTGAAAAGTGTCAGCTGTGTGCCGTCCGGGGCCGTGAGGCGGACGTTGCGGTGGTTCCACGGCGTCACGACGGGCTCCGCGATCAGCTCGGCGCCGGCCTCGACGAGCCGCACAGCGGCCGCGGCGCTGTCCTCGACCTGGAAGGCGACCCGGACAGGCCCGGCGACCCGCCGCCCGACCTCGATCCGGTCGATCGCCTCGGCCTGGCCTTCGTCGACGAGCTCCAGCGTGGCGCGTCCGGCGTCGAGGATCACGGCGCGGCCGTCGCCTGCCTCCCAGGCCTGCAGCTCCTCGAGGCCGAGCGCGTCACGGTAGAACGCGCGTGCCGCATCGAAGTCGGCCACCGTCAGGACGAGTCGCAGCTCCATGGAGTGGTCAACGCCGAAGGGCGACGGATCCATCCCGCGCGACGAGCAGCACGCGATCCGCGTCGGCGCCGCGCAGGTCCGCGTCCGCGGGTGCGACGAGGGCGTCGAAGCGCTCGGGCGGCGGCTCGGGCAGCGCGGTGCCGGCGCGCTCGCGCGCTCGAGCGAGCAAGGCAGGGTCGGGCTCGACGACGGTGACGTCGAAGCCGGCCAGGCGCAGCGGCTCGGCGAGAATTCCGGCGAAGCCGAGCTCGAGTATGCGCCCGGGCGGCGGGCCGAGCAGCTCGAGAATCCGGGGGGTCGCGCTCGCCGCAAGCGCGGGCGGGAGGCTCACTCCTCGCGCAGGACCGCGATCGCCCAGAGCCCGAGCGCCGCCATGCCCATCGTGATCAGCGTCGTGATTCCACCCGGCGTCTGGCGGAGCGCGAGTGCGACGGCCTGCTGGATGCCGAGGAGTGCCGTGCAGGCGAGAGCGAGGGTCCCGGCGGCGATCAACGTGCGCACGGTCCCCAATTGTGGGGTGTTAGCCTGACGACACTGCTCGACCGAGCAGACCGGGGTGCCGCCTGGCGGCTGAGATCACA
>JAOPYX010000113.1 GCA_025964535.1 Actinomycetes bacterium
GGCTGGACGGCGTGACCGATCTGGCAGGGCGCGTCGCGATCGTCACCGGCACCGCGCACGGCATCGGCTCCGCCATCGCAGCTGCGCTTGCGGCGGCGGGCGCAACGGTGCACGGCGTCGATCGCGACACCGTCGACGTCACCGATGCGAAGCAGGTGGACGCGTTCGTCGACTCGGTCGGCCGTGTCGACATCCTCGTCAACAACGCGGGCGGTGTCGTCGGCCAGGTCGGCCGGCCGCTCGAAGAGGTGTCGGACGATGATTGGCGTGCGGTCGTCGACGCCAACCTGACCAGCACCTTCCTCTGCACCCGCGCGGTCGCGCCGGGAATGAAGGCCGCCGGCTACGGGCGAATCGTCAACATCTCGTCGGGTGCCGGCCGCAGCGTCAGCCTCACCGGCATCCAGGCGTACGCGAGCGCGAAGGCGGGCCAGATCGGCTTCACCCGTCAGACCGCGCACGAGCTGGGTCCGCACGGGATCACCGTGAACTCGATCGCGCCGGGCTTCGTCCTCTCCAACCCGACGTCCATCGCGCAGTACGAGAGCTACGGCGAGGAGGGTCAGCGCAAGCTCGTCGAGGGGATCGCGACCCGGCGGCTCGGCCGGGCCGAGGACATCGCGTACGGAGTGCTCTTCTTCGTCTCCGAACGGGCGTCCTGGGTGACGGGGCAGGTGATCTCGATCGATGGCGGCCACTCCATCTTCTGAGGCGGTCGCCGGGCTCGAGCGGTTCCTGGCGATCCCGAGCGTCAGCGTCGACCCCGCACACCGCGGCGACATGCGCCGCGCCGCGGAGTGGGTCGCGGATCAGCTTGCGTTCGCCGGCGGGCGAGTCGTCGAGACCGACGGGCATCCTGCTGTCGTCGGCGAGTGGCTCGATGCGCCAGGCGCGCCGACGATCCTCGTGTACGGCCACTACGACGTCCAGCCGCCGGGCGACGAGACCGAGTGGGAGACGCCGCCGTTCGAGCCGAGCATTCGCGACGGGCGCATCTACGCGCGCGGGGCGACGGATGACAAGGGGCCGGTTGTCGTCGCGCTGCAGACGGCGAAGACGCTGCTCGCCGACGAGGGCGCGCTGCCGCTGAACGTGCGATTCCTCATCGAGGGTGAGGAGGAGATCGGAAGCCCCAGCCTCCCGGCGTTCCTCGAGCAGCAGCGGGACGCGCTCGGCTGCGACCTCGTCGTGTCAGCCGACGGCGCCATGTGGCGTCCCACGGAGCCGTCGGTCGCCGTCGCCGCGAAGGGATTGCTCGCACTCGATCTCGTGGTCGAGGGCCCGCGCACCGACCTGCACTCCGGCCGTCACGGCGGCGCAGTGCAGAACCCCAATCACGCGCTGGCACGGATCGTCGCGTCGCTCCACCGCGACGACGGCACCGTCGCCGTCGACGGTTTCTACGACGACGTCGAGGCGCTCGGCGACGCCGACCGCGAAGCGTTGTCGCGCGTTCCGTTCGAGGACGAGACGTATCGCAGCGAGGTGGGCGTCGGCGCGCTGCACGGCGAGCCGGGGTTCACGACGCTCGAGCGACTGTGGACGCGGCCGACCTTAGAGGTCAACGAGTTGCGCGGCGGCGGACCGTTCACCGTCATTCCACGTGTGGCGCGTGCGCACGTCACCTCGCGGCTCGTTCCCGGGCAGCGGCCCGAGCGCGTGCTGGCGGCGATCGAGGCGCACGTCACCCGCTTTGCACCTCCAGGGGTCGAGGTGCGCGTCGAGTCGCACCCAGGCGCCGTGCCGGCGTACGCGATCGCTGCGGATCACCCTGCCGTCGAGGCCGCGGCGAACGCGCTGCGCGCCGTCTACGCGGACCAAGAGCCGTTGCTCGTGCGCATCGGCGGCACCCTTCCCGCCGCCGCCCTCTTCGAGCGGATCCTCGGTGTGAAGACGCTCCTCTTCTCGTTCTCGACAGCCGACGAGGCGCTGCACGCGCCCAACGAGTTCTTCCGGCTGCACCGGCTCGCAGAGGGCATCGCTGCGTGGACCGAGCTGTGGCGGCTGCTCGCGCGCGACCGCCCGGCCGCGTAACTCACCGTTCACGGCGTTTTCGCTACCGCTCGCGCGTCGCGTCGCTGACCCACCGCTTGGGGTGCTCCATCATCGGTCGCGGTGGAGCACTTCGCGCCGTGAGGTGCTTCACCGACTTTCGCATCCCCCGTCAAGGAGACACGGAGATGAAGAAGCTCTGGCTGAGCATTGCGGCTGTCTGTGTCGTCGTCGGCGCGGGCGGTGCGTCCACCGCGTCGCCGGCGCACCGGCTGGCTCACATCAACTATGCAACCTCGTTCGGGAACTTCGGCCGCGACTCGTACGTCTACGTCGCGATCTCGAAGGGCTACTTCAAGGCGGCGGGGTTCGACGTCTCCGTTGCCGCGGGCAACGGGTCCGAGGACGACATGAAGTTGATCGCCGCCGGCAAGATCGACTACGCGCCCGTCGACTTCACCGCTGCCGTCGTCGCGCGGGCGAACGAGCAGCTGCCTGTCAAGATCGTCTCGCTCGTTCACCAGCACACGCTGTCCGCCGAGTTCGCGGTCGCGGGCGGCTCGATCAAGACCGCGAAGGATCTCGCCGGGAAGAAGATCGGCGACTTCCCGGGCTCCACGACTCAGGTGATGTTCCCGCTGTTCGCTCAGAAGGTCGGGATCGATCCGAAGAGCGTCACGTTCGTGCCGGCGAACCCGCAGGCGGAGCCGTCCCTGCTCGCCGCGGGCAAGCTCGACGCGGTCGGCCAGTTCACCGTCGGCGTACCGCTCTACGAGGCGGTCACGAAGAAGAAGATCCTCGTCTTCGCCTACGCGAAGTACTTCTCGAATCTCATGGGCATCGGCATCGCCACGTCGGACTCCCGGATCGCGAAGGATCCGGCGCAGGTGAAGGCGTTCGTCGCCGCACTCAACAAGGGGCTCGCATACGCCATCGCTCATCCTGACGAGGCCGGCAAGATCATTCACGCCGCACAGCCGTTGACCGACGCGAAGATCGCGGCTGCGGAGCTTCGCATCATGAAGCAGTACGTGCAAACCGCACAGACGGCGGAGCACGGGATCGGCTACGTGGATCCGAGTCGCGTTGCTGCGACGATCGCGATCGTCAACGCAGGGTTCCATCCGAAGCGGCACGTGAAGGTGAGCGACGTGTACGCCGCCGGCTTCGTCGGTTAGTAACCACGTGGGCTCGGCAGGGGTGCGGATCAGGATCGACGGCGTCTCGCAGCAGTTCGCTGCGGGGCGCCATCGATCGCCGACGCAGGCGCTCGACGGCATCTCCCTCGACGTCCACGAGGACGAGTTCGTCACGCTCGTCGGACGCTCCGGCTGCGGCAAGTCGACCTTGCTGCGCATCGTGGCCGGCTTGCTGAAGCCGACGGCCGGGCGTGTCGAGATCGACGGTGTCGCAGTGACGGGGCCGCGGCGCGACGTCAGCTTCGTGTTCCAGCGGCCCGCACTGCTGCCGTGGCGCTCGGTGATCGAGAACGTTCTGCTGCCGGTGGAGATTCTCGGCCTCGACAAGCAGGAGTACGGCCGCCGCGCGCACGACCTCCTCGAGCTGGTCGGCCTCGAGGGCTTCGCGCGCAGCTCGCCGTGGGAGCTCTCGGGCGGAATGCAGCAGCGCGTCGCACTCTGCCGCGCCCTCGTCGCGAACCCGCGCATCCTGCTGATGGACGAGCCGTTCGCTGCACTCGACGCGTTGACGCGTGAAGACCTGAGCCTCGAGCTTCAGCGCATCTGGACCGAGTACCGCAAGACGATCCTGTTCGTCACGCACAGCATCGAGGAGGCGGTGCTGCTCGCCGACCGCGTCGCTGTGATGAGCCCCCGCCCGGGACGGCTCGTGAAGATCGTCGGTGTCGACCTGCCGCGACCGCGCTCGCTCGGCGAAAGCCGGCGCTCGGAGGAGCTCCACCGGCGCAGCGCCGAGCTGCACGAGCTGCTGTTCGCGCGGGAGGCCGCGTGATGCGTCACGCCGCACGCCTCTTGCCCTTGCTCGCATTCGCCGGCGCGCTCGGCGTGTGGTGGCTCGTCAAGTGGGCATTCGGCTGGCAGGCGTTCATCCTCCCGTCGCCGGGCGAGGTGGCACAGGCGCTGTGGCGACAGCGCTCGTTCCTGCCCGAGCACGCATGGGTGACGCTGCTCGAGACGCTCGAGGGCTTCCTCCTCGCGATCGTCGTCGGCGTCGCGCTCGCCGTCGCGATCGCGTACTCGCGCACGCTCGAGCGGAGCATCTATCCGTTGCTCGTCGCGCTGAACGCCGTGCCGAAGCTGGCGCTCGCGCCCATCCTCGTGCTCTGGATGGGCTTCGGCGCAGGCCCGAAGGTCGTGATGGTGGTGCTCCTCTGCGTGTTTCCGATCGTGCTCAGCACTGCGACCGGCCTCAAGTCGACCGCACCCGAGCTGGACGAGCTGATCCGGTCGCTCACCGCGAGCGAGCTGCAGGCATTCCGCAAGGTGCGCGTCCCGGCTGCGCTCCCGCACGTCTTCGTCGGCCTCAAGGTCGGTATCTCGCTCGCCGTCATCGGTGCGGTGATCGGCGAGTTCGTCGGCGCGACACACGGGCTCGGCTACGTGATCGTCGCGTCGGGCCAGAACGCCGACACGACGCTCGCGTTTGCCTCGATAGCGGTGCTCGCCGCGCTGAGCGTCGCGCTGTTCTATCTCCTCGTCGCCCTCGAGCGCTTGCTGATCCCATGGGCGAGGCACGAGCAGGGATGAGGGACGTACCGGCGTTCTTCGCCGAGCTGGGCGTCTGGGTCGCAGGGCGCGGTGTTCCGGTGACGCGACATGAGTACGGTCCTGCGGACGATCAGCACGCGGATCTCCGGCTGCCGGAGCCGGCGGGACCGCACCGTGTCGCGGTCGTGATCCACGGCGGCTTCTGGCGCGCGGCCTATACGAAGCAGAACACCGCAGCGGTCGCCGTCGCGCTGACCGAGCTCGGCTGGGCGACGTGGAACATCGAGTACCGCCGCGGCGGCAGTTACTCCGAGACGCTCGGCGACGTCCGCGCTGCGTGTGATGCCTTGCGCGGCCTGGACGCGCCGCTCGACCTCGAGTCGGTCGTGGCCGTCGGTCACTCGGCAGGCGGCCAGCTCGCGCTCTGGGCAGGCGCGGAAGGATCTGTGTCGGCCGCCGCTGCGCTCGCCGGCATCTGCGATCTCGACGGCGCAGCTCGCGACGACCTGGGGGACGGCGCCGTCGTGTCGTTCCTCGGCGGCGATCGGACGTCGGCTGGGTACGCCGCGGCAGATCCGTTACGCCGCCTGCCGCTGGGTGTGCCGGTGCTGCTCGCGCACGGCACCGCCGACGACAACGTCCCGCTCGCGCAGTCCCGGACGTATCGCGACACCGCCGAAGCGGCGGGCGACGCATGCCGCCTCGTCGAGCTCGAGG
>JAOPYX010000143.1 GCA_025964535.1 Actinomycetes bacterium
TCCGACCGGAAGCGACCGGTGAGGAAGCCGCGGCCGAGCGGGCTGTAGGCGACGAAGCCGATGCCGAGCTCGCGGGTCGTGGCGAGGACGCCGTCCTCCGGATCCCGCGTCCAGAGCGAGTACTCCGACTGGAGCGCCGTGATCGGGTGCACCGAGTGCGCGCGGCGGATCGTGTCGGGCGACGCCTCGGAGAGGCCGAGATGCCGCACCTTGCCCTCGGCGACGAGCTCGGCCATCGCGCCCACCGTCTCCTCGATCGGCACCGCCTTGTCGACGCGGTGCTGGTAGTAGAGGTCGACGTACTCGACGCCGAGCCGTGCGAGCGACGCCTCGATCGCCGAACGGACGTACTCCGGCCGTCCGTTGATCTCCCGCGTTCCGTCTTCCTTGAAGACGTTGCCGAACTTCGTGGCGAGCACGACCTCGTCGCGCCGGCCGGCGATGGCGCGTCCGACGAGCTGCTCGTTCTCGCCCATCCGTGCGCCGTAGATATCAGCCGTGTCGAGGAAGTTGATGCCGAGATCGAGCGCCCGGTGGATCGTGGCGACCGACTCGTCTTCGTCGGTGTCGCCGTACCAGGCCGACATTCCCATGCAGCCGAGGCCCTCTGCGGAGACCTCGAGTCCTTGTCCTAGCGTTCTCTTGTCCATCCCTTGACGGTACCCGCCCTCCGGCATCCTGCGCAGCCTGGCTATACTGGCCACCGCTCATGGCAGTCCCCAAGCGAAAAACATCGAAGTCGCGCCGCGACAAGCGCCGCGCGACGCATTCGATCAGCGCTGCGAAGGTGAACGTCTGCGAGACGTGCGGGAATCCCAAGCGCCCGCATCACCTCTGCCCGACGTGTGGCACCTATAAGGGCCGCGACGTCGAGCCGCTCCGTCTCGACGCTCCCTAAGCGGCCCACCGGGCAATGCCTTCTGGCACCTGGAACGCGATCACGCTGCGCGCTGCCGCGTCCTCGGTCGAACCCAGAAAAACCATTCTGGATTCTCCCTACGTCCTTGCATCGCTTGGTGCTCGCGCCCCAGTAGCTCAGAAACATCACCCGGCGGGCCGCTAGCTCATGGTCCGCATCGCGGTCGACGCGATGGGCGGCGATCGAGGGCCGGCCGAGATCGTTGCCGGTGCCCTCGAGGCAGCGAGCGACACGATCGTCCCGATCATCTTCGGCGAAGCCGGGCTCGAGACGCACGGCCTCGAGCTCCGCGAGACGCGCGGCGTGATCGCGATGGACGAGAAGCCGGCCGAGGCCGTTCGCTCGAAGCCCGACAGCTCCCTCGTCGCGTCGGTGCGCGCGGTGGCCGAGGGAACGGCGGATGCCGTCGTCTCGGCGGGAAACACCGGCGCGATGCTCGCGGCGGGCCTGATCGAGCTGCGGCGGATCCCCGGCGTGATGCGGCCGGCGATCGGCGTTCCGATCCCGAGCAAGCGCGGCCCGTCCGTCCTCATCGACGCGGGCGCGAACTCCGACGCGCGCCCTGAGCACCTGGTCCAGTTCGCCACGATGGGCGCCGTCTTCGCCGAGGAGATCCTCGGCATCGCGAACCCCGAGGTGCGGCTGCTGTCGATCGGCGAGGAGCGCGAGAAGGGGAACCAGTTGACCCTCGAGGCGCATGAGCTGCTCGCGGCCAGCGACCTGAACTTCGCCGGTAACGCCGAAGGGCGGGACATCCTCGAGGGCGCCGCCGACGTGCTCGTCACCGACGGCTTCACCGGCAACGTCGCCCTGAAGACGGTCGAAGGGACGATCCTGACGCTCTTGGAAGCCCTCCGCGAGGAGATCACGGCCACGACCGCCGGCAAGCTCGGCGGCCTGCTGATCCGCCCGGCCGCACGCCGGCTGCGCCGCAGGCTCGATCCGGACGCGCACGGCGGGGCGTATCTGCTCGGCCTCCGGGGCCTCGCCGTGATCGCGCACGGCAACTCGTCGCGCACGGCGATCGCGAATGCGATCCGCCTTGCCGCCCGGGGCGTCGAGCATGATGTGGTCGGGGCACTCGCCACACGGCTTCCCCAGCGGGCCGAGACTGTATGATCGGCCGGATTTTCAGCCCCCCAACAGAACAGAAGAGGTGACATGGCAGCGTCGCGCGAGGAAGTCTTCGAGCGAGTCAAGGAAGTCCTGACCGAGCAGCTCGGAATCGAAGAGGGCGACATCAACGAAGAGGCCTCGTTCCAGGAGGACCTCGACGCCGATTCGCTCGATCTCGTCGAGCTGATCATGGAGCTCGAGGACCAGTTCGGGATCAAGATCTCGGACGAGGACGCCCAGAAGATCACGACTGTCGGCCAGGCGGTCGACTACGTCTCGACGCACCAGTAGCGGCGAGGTCGGCCACCGCGAGCTCGCGCACCTGATCGACGCGCTGCCGTCGGCGCGCGCCGCAACGGCGTTCACGCACTCGTCGTGGGCGGCCGAGCGGACGGCGTCGTACGAGCGGCTGGAGTTTCTCGGCGACAGTGTGCTCGAGCTCGCGGTGGCTCATGAACTGTACGAGCGGTATCCGGACTTCTCGGAAGGACGGCTCGCGAAGATCCGCTCGCACGTCGTCTCGCGCGCAAGCTGCGCGGTGGTGGCGCGTGAGCTCGATCTCGGCCGCCGGCTCCTGCAGCACAACGACGGCCTCCAGGCGGACGAGCTCGAGCGTCTGTCGACGAACCGCAACGTGCTCGCCGCGCTGCTCGAGGCGGCGCTCGGCGCGCTCTTTCTCGAGCACGGGTTCGCGTCGATCGAGGCGGCCGTCGTCGACGCCTTCGCGAGCCGCATCGAGTACGCGCTGACGACCCATGTCGACCACAAGACCGAGCTCCAGGAGGCGCTCGCCCGTAGCGGCCGCCAGGTCGTCTACGTCGTGCGCTCTGCCGAGGGGCCACCCCACCAGCGGCACTTCACCTGCGCCGCGGTCGTCGACGGCGAGGAGCTGGGCGTGGGCGAGGGCGGATCGAAGAAGGCGGCCGAGCAGGAGGCCGCGCGCGAGGCGCTGCTGAAGATCGCGCCGGACCTCGTCGCCTAGAGG
>JAOPYX010000149.1 GCA_025964535.1 Actinomycetes bacterium
AAGCGCGACGCGTCTGGCACACCATCCGTGCGTGCGGCTGATCCACATCAAGCCTCTACTCCTCTTCCTCGTCCTCGACCGCGAACTGGTCGGGCGTCACCTCGTCGAGGAAGTGCTTGAACTTCGCGACCTCCGCCTCGAGCTGGTCGGGGTCGACCTCCTCGCCCTCGAACTCGATCGCCGATTCCTCAATGACGCGGTCGGCGGCGAAGATGGGCGCCTCGGCGCGAATCGCCAGCGCGATCGCGTCCGACGGCCGGGAGTCGATCTCGATCTCGGTGCCGTCTTGCGCGACGGTGATCTGCGCATAGAAGGTGTTCTCACGGAGCTCGGTCACGGTGATGCGGACGACCTGAGCACCGAGCTGCTCGAGCATCTCGCTCAACAGGTCGTGCGTCATCGGCCGTGGAGCGCTCTGGCTCTGGAGCTTCATGAGGATCGCCGCAGCCTCGGGGTGCCCGATCCAGATCGGCAGGAACTTGTTCCCCTCGGCAGTCTTCAGCAGGACGATCGGTTGCTTGCCGACCAAGTCGAAGCTGACCCCGTAGATGAGCATCTCTTGCATGAGCGCGGTCGTCAGGCGACCTGCGGCGAATATAGCTCAGGCTGCAGGGCTGAAACCCTCAGGCTCCGCCGGCGCCGACGCGAGGGGGCGTATCCGGGAGAGAGCGGACCCCGTTGCACCCAGGATGGACGGCCTCTGGCTCAACGACCTCGAATCCTTCGAGGCGATCTCGCAGGACGCCGACGCCCGCAAGATCTTCCTGCGGATGGCGGCCATGTCGCATGCGGGGCGCCTCCCGAACTTCATCGCGGAGGTCACGCACGACCGCGAGCTGGACGACACCACAAAGGGCCACCTGACCGAGCTCGCCCAGGACGAGGCGTTCCTGCTGGCCGTCGAGGAGTATCTCCGCCGTACCCAGCGCGTCCACTAGCCGCCCGCGCCAAGACGCTATATTGAGCGCCGCTTCGTGGGCGATTAGCTCAGTTGGTTAGAGCGCCGCTCTGATAAGGCGGAGGTCCGTGGTTCGAATCCACGATCGCCCATCCCGAACCCCGCGCAGGCAACGTCGGAACAACCACGTCGGCGTCGCCGGAAACTCTTCCTCGGCATGGCAACGCGGCTCCGTGGTTCGAATCCACGATCGCCCATCCCGAACCCCGCGTACGCGCCCACATTCAGCTCAGCAGCAGCCCGGCCATGCGTCGCCGCGCGACCGCCATTCCCGCCGTGCCGAGCAGGACGAGATAGCCGAGGTGCACGAGGCTCGCTGCGCCGACGGTGCCGAGCGTGAGCGACCTGATGAGCTCGATCGCGTGGTAGAGGGGCGAGAAACGGACGATCCACTGCACAGCGGCCGGGTAGACCGACAGCGGATAGAACGTCGTGCTGAAGAGGAACATCGGCAACTGGACGAGCTGGATCAGATCGAAGTCCTGCCAGCTGCGCATGAACGTCGCGGCCGCCATGCCGATCCCGGCGAAGCCGAAGCCGATGACGATCGTCGACGGGAGTGCAAGTAGGCCCCACCACGAATGGAGCAGGCCGAGCGCCGCCGCGGTGATGATGAACCCGGTCGAGTACAACAGGCCCCGGAACAATGCCCAGCCCACTTCGCCCATCGCGACGTCGTTCGGCCCGACGGGCGTCACGAGCATCGCGTCGTAGACCCTGCCGATGCGGAGCTTCCAGAAGACGTTGATCGTCGAGTCGTAGACGGCCCCATTCATCGCCGAGGACGCGAGCAGGGCGGGCGCGATGAACGCCGCATACGACACACCGTTCACGTGCCCGACGAAGTGGCCGAGGCCGATGCCGAGCGAGAAGAGATAGAAGAGCGGCTCGAAGAAGCCGCTGACGATGGTCAGCCACGTGCGCCGGTAGACCATGAGGTTCCGCTCGAACAGCAGATGCGCACGGGTCGTTCGCCGCGGAAGCGCAAATGCGCTCACGTGATCAGCTTCTTCGTGTGCGTGCGCTCCGCGAGCCAGAGGCCGACGACGAACCAGAGCGCGATGTATGCGACATGACCGAGCGAAGGCCAGAGACGCGGCGTGCCGAGCGTCAGGTGCCGCATCAAGTCGACGCCGTGCCAGAGCGGCGTCAGGTAGGCGAGCTCACGGACTCCGTGCGGCAGTCGTGCGAGCGGGAAGAACGTGCCCGAGAAGAGGAACAGCGGCGTGATGCCGAAACGGAAGAGCGCGTTGAAGCCTCCCTCGTTCTCGAGCCACGCCGAGAACGCCGACACGGGAGCGGAAAAGGAGAGCCCGAGCAGAATTGCGACGGGCCACGCGAGCACCGCCCACGGTGAACGGATGGCGTCGAAGGCAACGAGCGCGACGAGATAGATGCCGGCAGCGACGCCGACGCGCGACGCGACGTACAGCTGGTGTCCGAGGACGATGTCTCGAATGCGCAGCGGCGTCGCCAGGATCGCGTGGTACTGACGCGTCCAGCGAATGGACGCCATCACGGGATAGCTCGCCTCGAACGTGCCGATCTGCATCGCCACGACGGCGAGCATCCCCGGCGCGACGAACTCGATGTACGGGATGCCGAGCGCGTTGCCTCGGTTGACGAGCTTGCCGAGGCCGATGCCCAGCGCCGTCAAGTACAGCACCGGGTTGAGGACGCTCGACACGACGCTTCCGCGCCACGTGCGGCGATACCCCATCAACCACGACTCGTAGACGCGGAATGCGTACGCCATCAGTCGATCAGCGTGCGGCCGGTCAACGAGAGGAAGACGTCTTCGAGCGAGCTGCGCCGCACGAGCACGCTCTGCGGATGCAACTTCTCGTGCACGAGCGGAACGATTGCGTCGCCGTCGTCGGTGTAGAGCAGGATCCGGTCCGGCAACGCCTCGACGCGTGCGACCTGGCCGTTGAACACGCCCGAGTCGATCTCCGGGAGCTCGTCGGGAAAGCGAAGCTCGACCACCTCGCGCGTGGAGAGGCGCGTGATCAACTCGGCCGGTGAGCCCTCCTCCGCAATGCGCCCCCGATCCATGATCACCAGCCGGTCGCAGAGCTGCTCGGCTTCGTCCATGTAGTGCGTCGTCAACACGAGCGTCACGCCCTGCTGCTTCAGACGGAAGAGCCGCTCCCACACGACGTGGCGCGCCTGCGGGTCGAGGCCGGTCGTGGGCTCGTCGAGCAACAGCACCTCGGGGTTGTTGACGAGCGACCGCGCGATCGTCAGGCGCCGCTTCATCCCGCCGGAGAGAGGCTCGACCTTGCTCTTCGCACGATCCGTCAGTTGCACGAACTCGAGCAATTCGTCCGCACGCACGCGAGCGTCCTTGCGCGAGATACCGAAGTAGCGCGCGTAGATGATCAAGTTCTCTCTCACGGTCAGCTCGTTGTCGAGCGTGTCGAGCTGCGGCACGACGCCGAGCCGGCCGCGGATGAGCGGCCCGTCGCGCGACGGATCCATGTCGAGGATGCGCAACGTGCCGTCGGTGGGCGGCGACACGCACGCAATCATCCGCATCGTCGAGCTCTTGCCGGCACCGTTCGGGCCGAGGAAGCCGAATGCCTCGCCCTTTTGAACGTCGAAGTCGATGCCGTCGACGGCGGTGAGATCGCCGAAGCGCTTGCGCAGCCCGCGGGCATGGATCAACGCAGAGTCGTTCACGACGCTGAGCCTAGCCGCGGGTTAGAGGCGGGACGTTGCGCGTTCGAGCGCTTCTGCGAGCTCCGCGAGCTCGTGCTCGTCGGCGAAGACGAGCTCCACGCGGCCCGTGCCGACCTTCGCGTGAAAACCGGTGAGATGCTCGAGCGCAGTGCGCACCCGCGCGGCGAGGGCCGGGTCGACAGGCGTCGCGCGGACGCGTGGCTTCTGCTTCGCGCCGGCCCACTTCGCGCGCTGTTCGGCCGCGCGCACCGACAGCCCCTTCTGCACGATCTCGCGCGCGAGCCGGCGACGTCCCTCGTGGTCAGGCACCGCGAGCACTGCACGTGCGTGACCCTCGCTCAACTGGCCGCGCTCGAGCATGCCGAGCACGTCGTCGGGGAGATCGAGCAGGCGGATCCGGTTCGAGACGGACGGCTTCGAGCGGCCGACGCGCTCCGCGACCTCACCGAGCGTCAGCGCAAACTCGTCGATCAACACCGCGCAGGCGCGCGCCTCTTCGACGGGCGTCAGCTGCTCGCGCGCGACGTTCTCGATCAGGCCGAGCAGCAGCGTGTCGCGGTCGTCTGTCGGGCGGACGACAGCGGGGATCGTGGCGAGCCCTGCCTCGCGTGCCGCACGCCAGCGGCGCTCGCCGGCGACGATCTCGTAGCCGCCTGCGTCGCGCGGACGAACGATCAGCGGCTGGATCACGCCCTGCCGGCGCACCGACTCGGCCAGCCCGGAGCCCGCTTCGCCGTCGAAGCGCTTGCGTGGCTGCTTCGGATTCGCGTGGATCGCGTCGACGGGCAGCTCGAGGAGCTCGACTGCGCCGGCCTCGAGGCCGCCGACGAGCACTTCCAGGCCCCGGCCGAGGCCGCGACGGTTAGCGGCGCTCGACAAGCTCCATCGCCACCTTCCAGTACGCGTCGGCGCCTGCCGACCGGCGGTCGTAGGCAACCGCGGGCAGCCCGTGGCTCGGCGCCTCTGCGAGTCGGACCGATCGCGGCACCGACTGGCGGAAGACGAGCGGTCCGAAGTGGCGTCGAACCTCCGCCTCGACATCGGCGGCAAGACGCGTTCGCGCATCGACCATCGTGAGGAGGACGCCGCCGATCCCGAGCGCCGGGTTGAGCCGGCGTCGGATCAGGTCGATCGACTGCATCAGCTGGCTCAGCCCCTCGAGCGCGTAGTACTCGGCCTGCACGGGCACGAGCACGCGATCCGCGGCGGCAAGCGCGTTGACCGTCAGCGGCCCGAGCGAGGGCGGGCAGTCGAGGAAGACGAAGTCGTACTCCGCCGTCCCGGACGCCAGCGCCTGCTTGAGGTAGCGCTCGCCGTCCTCGCGTTGCGCCAACTCGACGACCGCGCCCGCCAGCTCGGGCTTCGAGGGCACGATGTCGAGGTTCGCGAACGCCGTGTGCTTCGTCAGCTCGCCGAGCGGCACGCCGTCGAGGAGGTCGTAGCTCGAGGTGCCGTTGGCGCGCATGCCGAGCCCGGAGGTCGCATTCGCCTGCGGGTCGAGGTCGATCACGAGCGCCCGCTCGCCGGCCTCGGCAAGGCACGCGGCCAGGTTGATGGCGGTCGTCGTCTTGCCGACGCCGCCCTTCTGGTTCGCGAGTGCGTAGATCCGGGCCACGCCGCCATTGTCGCGACAAGCCCGGACGCTGCGCGGATCGGCCGCAAACGCACTCGTCAGGCGAGCGGGCGCTTCTTCGCAACCCCGACGCGGCGCGGGAAGCCGGCCGGAGTCGGCGTGAGCTTCCGCAGCACGACCAATCCGTCGTGCACCTCCGGCGGTGCTCCACCGAGGCGTTCCGAGACGGTTGCGACGGCGCCCAGGTCGGCGCTCGGACCGAGCCACAAGACGGCAGCGCCGCCCGGCCGCACCAGGGGCAGGGTCCATTCGGCCGCGACGGGAGGCTGTCCGAGCGCCTTCGCAAGCGCCACCCCGTAGACGTCGGTCTCCTGCTCCTCCGCCCGGCCCCAGACCACCGTCGCGTTCGGCGGCGCCCAGCGCTGGAGGAAGTCGCACTTGCGGCGCTCGGCCTCGAGCAGGGTCACGTCGCGGTCGGGAAGCTCGAACGCGAGCGGGATCCCCGGCGAGCCGCCGCCCGAGCCCACGTCGACGATCGGCCCCTCGAAGGCGCGAACGAGATCGGCGGCCCGCAGTGCGTCGTCGAGCAGCATCGCCCGGGCCTGTGCCGGGTCGTCGATCGCAGTCAGGCCGGGCGCAGCGAGCAGCGCCGCGAGCCAGTCATTCAGCCGGGAGGACGACGACGTACCGATTCGGCTCCGTCCCCTCGGAGGCGGTCGCGACGCCCCCGAGCTCTTTCAGCTTCAGGTGCACGACCTTGCGCTCGACGGCGGTCATCGGCTCGAGCTCGACCTTGCTCCCGGACGCACGAACCTCGTCGGCCGTCCGCTCGGCGAGCGACTCGAGCGTCGCCCGACGGCGTTCGCGGTATCCCGCTGCGTCCACGACGACCTCCTTGCGCTCGTCGCCGTACGTACGGTGCGAGATGGCGTTCAGCAGGTACTGCACCGCGTCGATCGTCTGTCCGTGACGACCGATCAGCAGCGCGACGTCCTCACCGGAGCACGTGACGGTGATCGTGGCGTCGTCCTCGACGACCGCGATGTGCCCGTCGACCCCGAGAGCGCTGGTGACCCTCGTGACGAGCATGCGAGCCTCGGCTGCGAGCGCGCTCTCGTCGAGCGCGGCCACTTCCAGCGCGTCCGCCGGCACGCTCGCCAGCACCCGCGCAGGTGTGTAGCCGACACCGAGCAGGCCGCGCTCGCCCTCGGAGACGACCTCGAAGCGGACTGCCGACTTGTCGACGCCGGGATGGCGCAGCTCGAGCTCTCGAAGCGCCGCCCATTTCGCCTCGCCGACCGTCTCTCCGGTCGCCTCGACGACGACGTCGCCCTCGCTCACCGCCGGCCGCCGGCCTTTTTCTTCCTACGCACCTTGCGGGGCGCCGTCGAGGCCTGAGGCTGCGGCTTCGGTTGCGCCGGTTCCCCCTTGGCGCCGTTTCCGCCACCCCCGTCGTCGCTGCGCGGCGTACGCGAGCTCTTCTTCTCGACGATCGGTGCCGGGGTCTTCGGGACGAGCCGCCGCGTGATCAGCCCCTGGCCGACCGTCCAGAGGTTCGTCGTCACCCAGTAGAGGACGAGGCCTGCAGGGAAGCGCGCGATCACGAACACGAAGACGAGCGGCATGATCATGAACAGGTAGCGCTGCATCTTGTCCACGGTCGTGGCCATGAAGAGCGTCGAGGCCATCTGGCTCGTCACGTAGATGACGAGCAGCACGTAGCCGCCCCAGTGATGCGTCGTCGGATCGGCGATCGAGGGGATGAAGTGGAGGAAGGAGAGGCTGCCCGGGTGCATGGCCGCGGGCTCCTTCGCGAACGCGCGCAGCGCGTAGTAGAGCGCGATGAAGACCGGCAACTGGACGAGCATCGGGAGACACGAGGCGGCCGGGTTGATCTGGTTCTCCCGGTAGAACTTCATCAACTCCTCGTTCTGCTTCTGCTTGTCCTGCTTGTACTTCTTCTGGATCTCCTTCATCTGCGGCGCATAGCGCTGCAGGTTCTGCATCGAGTGGATCTGCTTGACCGTCAGCGGGACGAGGATCATCCGGACGATCACGGTCAGGGCGACGATCGACCACGCCCACGAGAGGCCGACGGTCCCGTGCAGCCAGTTGAGGACGTGCCGCGCCGCATGCTCGAGCGGCGTCAGCGGCGAACCGACGATGAGGGCGAAGACGTGGCTCATGTGACGGGGTCGAATCCTCCATGGCTCCACGGGTTGCAGCGCAGCAAGCGCCAGGCGGCGAGTGCGCTCCCGCGGAAGAGCCCCTTCTCCCGCAGCGCCTCGACGGCGTACTGGGAGCAGGAGGGGTGGTACTTGCAGGTCGTCGGGAACAGCGCACCGAAGGTGACGCGGTAGAGCCAGACCGCGGCGACGCCGAGGCGGAACATCAGGCGGCCACCTTGGTCATCGACAGCACCTCGTCGACCCGCTCTCCGAGCCAGTCGAACCCGTTCGCCGTGACGGCCTCGGGGAGGCCCGACCTGACGATCAGCACGTAGTCGTTGCCGGTCGGCACACGATCGAGCCGCTCCTGCCAGACCTCACGGAGCTGGCGCTTGATCCGGTTCCGCTCCACGGCGCCCCCGACGGCCTTCGGCACCGAGAAGCCGAAGCGCGGCGCGGCCGGATCCTCGTGTGGAAACCAGTAGAGGACGAGGAAGCGCGACGACACCGAGCGGCCTTGCCGGTAGACGGCGTCGAAATCCCGCGAGCGGGACAGACGGTTCGCGCGCTTCACGACTCCAGCTTACGCAGGGGTCGGTTACGCGGAGAGGCTCGAGCGGCCCTTGTCGCGGCGCCGCTTGAGGATCACCCGGCCGGCCTTCGTAGACATGCGGGCGCGGAAGCCGTGCTTGCGCTTGCGGCGGCGGACGTTGGGCTGGTAGGTGCGCTTCATGGAAGGTTCGTGGCTCCAGAAAAGTCGGATGTGGACGAGCGAGGCGGCCAGTATAGACGAGAGTCGTCCACCGGTTTGTCCACAGGCCAACAGCGCGTAGCTAAGCCTGAAAGGGGAGTTTCCCCCACGACTTTCCACAGCTGTGGAGGGATTGGAGCACGCCGGTAAATCCCTGCAAAAGGCGCTGTTTTGTCTCTCAAGTGGACGCTGCTATGCTCGCCACCGGGTTCACGAGGGAGGGCTGGCAGCGGGATGGAGCACCAAATCGAGCTGACGGCCGAGAGCCTGTGGAGCGAGGTCGCCGGCCGTCTTCGGGGCTCGCTCAACGACACGACGTACGGCACCTGGTTCGGCGAGGTCACGGGCCTCGAGCTCTCCGCCGAATGCTTCGTGCTCGGCGTCCCCAACGACTTCACGCGCGACTGGATCGAGGGCCACTTTCGCGGCCTGATCGGCGCCGCGATCCGCGACGTCACCGGGGCCGAGCGCCCGATAGAGCTGCGCGTCACGAACCTGCCGGCGAGCAGCGAGCCCGGCCTCGAGGACGACGGCGACGAGCCGGCGCCCGCTCCGGTCGTGATCGAGCGGATCCCGGGACGGCCCGAGAGTGGCGGCTTCAACGCGAAGTACACCTTCGACTCCTTCGTGATCGGCTCCTCGAACCGGTTCGCCCATGCCGCAGCGCTCGCGGTCGCCGAGGCCCCCGCGCAGGCCTACAACCCACTCTTCATCTACGGGGGCACCGGCCTCGGCAAGACGCATCTGCTGCAAGCGGTCGCGCAGTACGTCAGCGAGCACACCTCGGACCTCACCGTCCGCTACGTGACGAGCGAGACGTTCATGAACGACTTCATCAACTCGCTCCGCGACAAGCGGATCGAGGGCTTCAAGCAGCGCTACCGCACCTATGACGTCCTGATGATCGACGACGTCCAGTTCTTCGAGCACAAGGAACGGATCCAGGAGGAGTTCTTCCACACCTTCAACTCGCTCTACGAGGCCGGCTCCCAGATCGTCATGTCGAGCGACCGGCCGCCGCGCGACATCGCGACGCTCGAGGAACGGCTGCGCAGCCGCTTCGAGTGGGGCCTGATCACGGACATCCAGCCGCCCGACCTCGAGACCCGCATCGCGATCCTCCGTAAGAAGGTGAAGACGGACGGCATCCACATCTCCGATCCACAGGTGTTGACGTTCATCGCGAGCCGCGTCTCGACGAACATCCGCGAGCTCGAAGGCGCGCTCACGCGTGTCGTCGCCTTCTCGTCCCTCACCGGTCGAGCGATGTCCGTGGAGCTCGCCCAGGACGTGCTGAAGGACGTCTTCCCGCAGGGAGAGGCCGCCGAGGTCTCGATCAAGCGGATCCAGGATCTCGTGGCGGAGCGCTTCAACCTCTCGCTCGAAGAGCTCTGCGGCGACCGTCGCTCCCAGAACATCGTCTATCCGCGGCAGGTCGCGATGTACCTCTCACGCGAGCTGACGGACTCCTCGCTGCCGCGGATCGGCAAGGAGTTCGGGGGCCGGGACCATACGACCGTCATCCACGCGACCTCGAAGATCGCACGCCTGATTCGTGAGGACAGGTCTGTGTACAACCTCGTGCAAGAATTGACCGCACGTGTGAAACAGGTCCGGTAGGCGATGACCCTGTTCACAACCGCCATCTGTCCCCAGGACCCATACAGCCCGGACATGGCTCAGTCAGAGGCTTTGATGCCGTCTTCCCCATCGTCCACACTCTCTACTACCTACTACAAGGATTATCTAAATGATTGAAACTGAAGAGACCGTGGGTTCCTCTGTGGGAAGCGGACTGAAGATCACCTGCTCGAAGGACGACCTCGTCCAGGCGCTCGGTGTCGTTTCGCGCGCCGTGTCGACGCGAACGTCCGTGCAGATCCTCTCCGGGATCCTGCTCGAGCCGCATGAGAGTGGGCTGCGCGTCGCGGCGACCGACATGGAGTTGTCGCTCCGCGCGACGCTGCCGGCACAGCTCGAGGGAGACGGCTCGATCGTTCTCCCCGGCAAGACGCTCGCAGACATCGCGCGTCTGCTGCCGGCCGACGACGTGTCGATCGAGCACAAGCCTGCCGAGTCCGTCGTCCACGTGACGTCGGGCACGGCGAGCTACACGCTGCACACGTACAACCCCGAGGACTTCCCGCGGCTGCCGGAGCTCGACGCGGTGACGACGTTCGCCGTCGACCGCGAGCCGCTGCTCGAGACGATCGGCCGCGTCGCACGAGCGGCGTCGCGTGACGAGTCGCGCCCCGTGCTGACGGGCATCCTCGTCCAGTTCACGAGCGGCACGCTCGTGATGGCCGCGACGGACTCGTATCGCCTTGCCGTCAAGCAGACGACGCTCGAGGGCACCGTGCCCGAGCTCGAGGCGATCGTCCCCGCCCGCGCGCTGCAGGAGCTCGCGCGTATCGCGACCTCCGGCGACGAGGTCGAGGTCGGCGTGCACGAGAACCAGGTGATCTTCGCGACGTCAGGCGTGTGGCTCACGACGCGCCGTATCGACGGCCAGTTCCCGAACTACAAGCAGCTCCTGCCCGAGGCGTTCGAGTACGAGCTGACGGTGCCACGGCTCGAGTTGCTGGACGTCGTTCGTCGTGCATCCGTGATGATCCAGCGCTCGACGCCGCTGCAGATCCGCTTCGCCGAGGGCGAGCTGACCGTGATCGCGCGCACGCACGAGGTCGGCGAGTCGAAGGAGTCGATGCCGATCGGGTTCACGGGCGACACGCTCGAGATCGGGTTCAACGCGGACTTCCTCCGGGACGGGCTGGAGTCGCTCGAAGGCGATGACGTGCGCGTGAAGCTGATCAGCCCGCTGCGGCCGGTGGTGATCCAGGGCGAGGGCGACGACTTCACGTACCTCGTCATGCCGATCCGCCTTCCAGGCTGATCGTCGAGCACGTCTCGCTCGTCAACTTCCGCTCGTACGCGAAGCTGGAGCTCGACTTGCGTCCCGGCCTCGTGCTCGCGGTCGGTCCGAACGGCATCGGCAAGACGAACCTGCTCGAGGCGCTCCACGTCGGGACGCAGGGCTTCTCACCGCGTACGCGCAACGACCTGCAGCTGATCCGCTTCGGCGAGACGGCGACCCGTGTGGCGGTTCGAGGCCGGCGCGGCACGGTTCCGCTCGAGGTCGAGCTCGTCGTCGAAGCGGGAGCCGGCAAGCGTGCGAAAGCGAACGGTGCTCCGTTGCGCGCGACCGAGCAGTTGCGCTCCGAGACCGCCACGCTCGTGTTCACACCCGACCGCCTCGGCGTCGTGAAGGGCGCACCGGCCGCGCGCCGCGCGTACTTCGATCGCTCGATCGGACGACTCTCGCCGGCTCGTGCGCAACTCGCCACCGACTACGGAGCCGCCGTGTCGCAACGCAACGCCTCGCTCCGCCGTGTCGCAAGCGGCCACTCGTCACGCGACGCGCTCGCGCCCTGGACGGCGCAGGTGGCGGAGCTCGGCACGGAGCTCGTGGCGGCGCGGCGCGAGACGTTGCAGCTGCTCGGACCGCACTTCGCCGAGCGCGCGTCCGAGCTCGGCCTGCCGGAGGGGGAGCTGCGCTACGACGGCGCCCCGCCGTCGGTCGCCGCTCTCGACGAGCGGCTCGACCGCGACCTCGAACGCGGCGTCACGGGGCTCGGGCCGCACCTCGACGACGTCGTGATCGCGTCCGGCACCCGCGAGCTGCGCGGCTACGGCTCGCAAGGCGAGCAGCGGCTCGCGGTGCTCGCGCTACTCCTCGCCGAGGCCGAGTTGATCGTCGAGCGCGGTGGTGTCGCACCGCTGCTCCTGCTCGACGACGTGCTCTCGGAGCTCGACCCGGATCGCCGCCGGATCCTCGCTGCGCGCGTCGCCCGCGTCGGCCAGGCGCTCATCACGGCGACTGACGCGGCGATGCTGCCGGCAGATCCGGACCAGTTGCTCGAGGTCTCCGCCGGCGTCGTACGAGAGGCTGCGTGATGGATCCGCTCGGCGACGAGCTGAAGAGCGAGCTTGCCCGCTTCGGGCCGCAGGGCGGGATCGGGGACACCGTCGCTGCCTGGCCGTCAGCCGTCGGCGACGAGATCGCGCGGCATGCGTGGCCGGCGCGCTTCACGCGCGACGGGACGCTGCTCGTGAACACGCGCGACGCGGTCTGGGGCTTCGAGCTGACGCAGCGGGCAGCCGAGATCTCCGCGCGCTTGCCGACGAAGCCGAAGCTGAAGTTCGCGCCGGGACCGCTTCCGGAGGCGTCGCCCGAGAGCCGCGCCGACGCTCCACGGAACCGTCCTGAAGCTACCCTGGAGCAAGCACGCGAAGCAGCCGAATGGGCGTCCGCAATCGAGGACGAGGAGCTGCGCGAGTTGGTCGCCAGAGCGGCCCGTGCGAGCCTCGCGAGAGCCGCCGCAGAACGCTCGAACGACCGCTCGTTCTGATACACTTGACTGTGCCCGCAAGTGCGTGATTTGCAGGGCTTTTTTCATGGCTGAAACGTCCTACACCGCAAAAGACATCACCGTTCTCGAGGGTCTCGAGCCCGTCCGGCTGCGCCCGGGCATGTACATCGGCTCGACGGGCCAGCGAGGCCTTCATCACCTCGTCTACGAGGTCGTCGACAACTCGGTCGACGAGGCCCTCGCGGGGCGCAACGACCGCATCGACGTGACGCTCCATCCCGATCACTCGGTGACCGTCCGCGACTGGGGGCACGGCATCCCGGTCGACTTCATGAAGGAGCAGAATCTGCCGGCGCTGACCGTCGTGCTGACGAAGCTCCACGCCGGCGGCAAGTTCGGCGGGGACGGCTACAAGGTCTCGGGCGGGCTGCACGGCGTCGGTGTCTCCGTCGTCAACGCGCTCTCCGAGTGGCTCATCGCCGAGGTTCGGCGCGACGG
>JAOPYX010000151.1 GCA_025964535.1 Actinomycetes bacterium
TGGTCCGGTAGTGAATTCAGACTCAAGTACGGGCAGTGGAGGTACCAGCGGGTAGAGGCGCAGTCCCCGGGACCTACGGGGAATCGCCTAGCCAGCGTAGGGGACGACGCGACTCGCGCCGCCCGGCACTTGCCGGAGCAGGACGCGCCTCTGCCGAATCCAGCCTGGTATCCGGAAAGAGGGCCGCTCGCGCGGCCCTCTTTTTTTGTGCGCTTACGCGGCGACCGGAGCGGTGGCGGCCACCTCGGCCGCCAGCGTCTCGAGGACGAGCCGCAGCCGCTCGAAGAGCTCCGTGTCGAGCAGCCGCCCCTCGTGGTCGAACTTCTCGTGTGCCCGGGCGACCGGGAGCTCGTCGCCGACGACACGTGCGCCGGCGGCGCCGAGGATCTTGCGAAGGTCGGCCTGGGCCCACATCCCTCCGAACTGGCCCGTGCTCGCTCCGATCACCGACGTGGTCTGGTTCGTCAGCGCCGCCGCGCGAACCGGGCGCGATGCCCAGTCGATCGCGTTCTTCAGCCCGCCCGGCACGGAGCCGTTGTACTCCGGTGTGGCGAAGAGAATCGCGTCCGCCGCACCCCAGGCCTCACGGAGGCGGCGGACGGACTCGACGGGCTCACTCGTATCGATGTCCTGGTCGTAGATCGGCAGGTCGCCGAGCCCCTCCCAGAGCTCGACCTCGACGCCCTCGGGCGCCGCCTCGGCCGCGGCACGCAAGAGCTGCGTGTTGTGCGAGTCGCGCCGAAGGCTGCCGGACACGGCCAGGACCTTCATGACTAGGCCTCCGCCTTGACGAACGCGAGCTCGGCGATGAGCTTCACGTCGTTGGCGAGGTAGTCGCCGCCGCTCTGGTTCGGAGCGTTCCAGCTGACGCCGTACTGCGTGCGGTCGATTCCCGTCTCGAGCTTGAGCCCGAGGCGCTCGCGGCCGAACGGGTCGGTGGCCGGGGCCGCTGCGATCTTGCCGCTGAGCTCGACCGGCTGCGTGACGCCCTTGATCGTGAGCTCGCCCGAGCCCTCGATGCGGTCGTCGTCGAGACGGCGCAGCTTCGTGGCACGGAAGGAGATCTCGGGATTGCGCTCCGCGTCGAAGAAGTCCGGCGTCTGGAGGTGGCCGTTGAGCTGCTCGTCCTTCACGTCGACGCTCGCCACCTTGGCCGAGCCCTCGAGAGCCGCCGACTCGCCGCCGGTAAGGGTGGCCTGGAAGTCGGTGAAGCTGCCGCGGAACGTGTTGACCCCCGAGTAGAGGACCTCGAACGAGACATTCGAGTGGACTGGATCAGCGGCCCAGGTTCCGGCGGGCGCGAACTGCTTGGTGCTTTCGGTCACGGACATTTAGGGTGTTCCTTTCGGAGTGTTTTGCCGCTATACTTGCGGTGTCAACTATCCTAGCGAGTGAAACTTGTCGAGTCAAGTATTGAGTGCTCAAGAAGCTGGTGAGTCAAACCTGGAGGCCTGGGTGGGATTCCTGCGCGCTCACGCATCGCTCACGAGGCAGCTCTCTGCGCGCCTCGAGGCGGCCCACGGCCTGACGCTCAACGACTACGACGTGCTCGTGCAGCTCGCCTATGCGCCCGATCGCCAGCTCCGGCGCGTCGACCTCGCTCGCAGCGTCCTCCTCTCGCCGTCCGGGATCACCCGCCTGCTCGACGGCCTCGAGCGCGAGGGTTGGGTCGAGAAGGGGCTCTGCCCGAGCGATGCCCGTGTCACCTACGCCGTGCTGACCGAGACCGGCCTGGCAAAGTTCAAGGCCGTGCGTATCACCCACCTCGCCGACATCGAGTCGGTGTTCGGGTCGCGCTTCAACTCGGAGGAGCTGGCAGCGCTCTCGTCGCTGCTCGGCCGGCTCCTGACCCCCGAGGACCCCGACGTCGTGTGCCTCGAGGAGCCCGTATGACCCACGCGTTCTCCACGCTGGACGAGCTGGGCGACGGCCCCGGCTTTCGCAAGATCCGCCAGCCGCTCGGCGTCACCGCCTTCGGCGTGAACGCGCTTGTGCTGCCGCCGGGCCACGAGGGGTTCCCGCACTACCACGACACCCAGGACGAGCTCTACTTCGTCCATCGCGGCCGCGTGAAGGTCGACGTCGAGGGCGAAAGCCGCGAGCTCGGCGAAGGCGGGCTCTTCCACGCGGAGTCGACCTCGCACCGGAGCATCTCGAATCCGTTCGAGGAGGAGGCGATCGTCTTCGTCGTCGGCGGTAAGGGCGGCTACGTCGAACGCGACGGCCACCTCGTGGATTCGGCCGACCTCGCGCGGCGCGCGTCGTTTTGACAAGCGGGTGGCGCAGCCGCCCATTCCGTTAGCCACCTGGTTCTCGCCACGGCAAAACGGTCGGCCTGAGAGCGGCCGCCACTCCGTGGCGATCAGGAACCAGGTTGCGGACGTTGATCTTCCGCCCGTGAGCCGCGATAACCCCTTGTAACAGTCTGTTACAAGGCTCGTGGACCCGCGTGGACCGAGCGATCGCACGCGCCACGACCCCTTGTAACACTCTGTTACAAGGCTAGAGACGCACGACGGTGCGGATGCCCGTCGGGGCGTGCAGTTCGTCGAGCGCGGCCGGCGTCTCGTCGAGCGAGATCGTGCGCGTGACGAAGCGAGCGAGATCGAGCTTGCCGTCGAGCGCGGCGCGGGCGAGGAACGGGAAGTCCTGCTGCGGGATCGTGTCCCCGCCATGCGTCACGGCGATCGACACCTTCGGGCCGAAGAGATCCCGGTCGATGTCGATGTCGAGCGTGCGCCCTGCCGGGGGCACGCCGACGAGCGTCGCCGTGCCCGCGTAGCCGCACATCCTCACGCCATCGACGAGGCCGGAGGGGCTGCCGATCGCCGAGAACGCGTAGTCGACTCCGCCGGTGAGCTCGCGCACCTGCGCCACGGAGTCGCCGCTCCTGCCGTCGACCACGTCGGTCGCCCCCAGCGCGACCGCAAGCTCGAGCTTCTCGTCGACGACGTCGACGGCCACGATCCGCGCCGCGCCCGCGAGGCGTGCGCCCTGCACGACGGCGAGGCCGACGCCGCCGCAGCCGATCACCGCGACCGAGGCGCCGGCACGGACGGGGGTCGCCCACAACGCAGCGCCCGCACCGGTGGAGAAGCCGCACGCGAGCAGGCACGCCTGCTCCACCGGCAGCTCGGCCGGCATCACGACTGCGCATGCCTCATGGACGATCGCGCGGTCGGCAAACGTCCCGCAACGCAGCATCGGCGTGAGCAGCGCGCCGTCCGCCGCCCGATGCGCCCGCCGCCGCGCGCGAAGGTTGTTCGAGCAGCGCCGTGGATCGCCGCGCAGGCAGGCCGGGCAGCTGTCGCCGCACGGCGCGCGCCAGGCGATCACGA
>JAOPYX010000154.1 GCA_025964535.1 Actinomycetes bacterium
AGATGGCAGCGAAGCTCGCGGCGACGTGGGGCGCTTCCGCGAAGCCGCTGAAGACGGCGTTCCCGGGTTTGATCCCGGCTCTGAACGCGAAGAAGTGCGACGCCGTGATCAGCGGCATCTTCGTGACGGCCGACCGCGCGAAGCAGGCGGGTGTCGTTCCCTACATGGAGTCGCACCGCGTGCTGATCGTCAAGGCCGGCAACCCGAAGAAGATCACGAGCCCGAATAGCCTCAAGGGCCTCGTCGTCGCGGTGCAGTCGGGGACGAAGTACGAGCAGTACCTCAAGGCGCTGAAGGCCAAGATCGGCTTCACGCTGCAGAGCTACCCCGGCGACAACGACGCCGTCGCGCAGGTGCTGATCGGCCGTGCCGACGCCGTGCTGACGCAGGACACCTCGTACGCGTATCAGGCAGGCCAGCACCCGGGCAAGATCGGGATCGGCTACACGTTCGCCGCGAAGGACTCGTTCGGGATCTACTACCGGAAGGCTGACGCCGCGGCGCTCGGAAAGCAGATCAAGGACGGCATCGCGACCCTCAAGTCGAACGGGGGGCTCAAGACGATCGCGACGAAGTACAAGGTGCCGGTCGCGGACGTGAAGTAGTACCGTCGGGCGCGCGTGCTCGCGAGCTTCGATACGCACCTGTTCTGGACAGCGCTCACCTCCAGTCCGTACTGGAGGGGAGCGCTGCTCGCACTCGCCCTGACGGCGGCGGCGCTCAGCACCGCCGTCGTCGGGGGGTTCTTCCTCGCGCTCGGGCGCGAGAGCTCGAGCCGGGCCGTCCGCACGCTCGTCTTTCTCTACAACTGGATCTTCCGGGCGACGCCGACGCTCCTCCAACTCCTGTTCATCTGGAACGCGCTGCCGCAGCTCTGGCCCGTCTTCGCCGGCACGTGGTTCACGCCCTTCGTCGCCGCGTACATCGCGCTGTCGCTCAACGAGGCCGCGTACATGTGCGAGATCATCCGCGCGGGGCTGCTGTCGGTCGACCCGGGCCAGGAGCTGGCCGGGCGGGCGCTCGGCATGAAGCGCCGCCGGATCCTGCGCCGCGTGATCGTGCCGCAGGCGATCCGGATCATCATTCCGCCGACCGGCAACGAGTTCATCACGCTGCTCAAGCTGACATCGCTCGCCTCGGTGATTTCGTTGCAGGAGCTGCTCACCGCGTCGCAGAACCTCGCGGCCGTGAAGTTCCAGTACGTCGAGTCGTACCTCGCGGCGCTCGTGTACTACCTCGTGATCGTGAGCATCCTCATGGCTGTGCAGAGCCGCCTCGAGCGCCGTTTCACCTGGACGTCGCGAAGGCGCTCGCCCGTCTTGGCGCCCGCAGTCCCCGCCATCTCCCAATCCGACGCACGATGAGCATGCTGCGGGCAGACGGCGTGCACAAGCGCTACGACGATCTCGAGGTGCTGCGCGGCGTGACGTTCGAGGTCGAGCCTGGACAGGTCAAGGTCATCATCGGGCCGTCCGGCTCCGGCAAGTCGACGCTCCTGCGCTGCCTCTCGCTGCTCGAGGAGCCGGACGCCGGCGAGGTCTCGCTCGAGGGCAAGCGCCCGGGACCGGGCGACGTCGGCATGGTGTTCCAGAAGTTCAACCTGTTTCAGAACATGACCGCGCTGCAGAACGTGATGATCGGGCTCGTCGAGGTGCGCGACCTCCCGAAGAACGAAGCGCGTGCGCAGGCGCTCGAGTTTCTCGAGCGAGTCGGCCTCGCCGACAAGACGGCGCAATACCCGGACGAGTTGTCCGGCGGCCAGCAGCAGCGTGTCGCGATCGCGCGTGCTCTCGTGATGCGACCGAAAGCGATGCTCTTCGACGAGCCGACCTCGGCGCTCGACGTCGAGCTCGTGCGCGAGGTGCTCGACGTCATGGAGTCGCTCGCGCGGGAGGGGATGACGATGGTCGTCGTCTCGCACGAGCTGCGGTTCGCGCACCACGTTGCGAGCTCGGTCCTGATGATGGACGAGGGGCGCATCGTCGAGGAGGCGCCGCCGGAGGAATTCTTCACCTCGCCGAAGCAGGAGCGCACGAAGCGCTTCCTCTCGCTCGTCGAGTGAAGCTGCTGCTGCTCGACGGGCGGTACCCGGCGACGGAGCTCGCGGGTTTCGAGGTCGTCGCTGCGCCGCAGGAGGACGTCGTGGCCGTGTTGACGATGCCCGGGCAGCCGGTGGGCGAGGGGCTGATGGCGCAGCTGCCCGCGCTGCGCGTCGTCGGGACGGCGACGGTCGGCTTCGACCACGTCGACGTCGAGGCGGCGGAGCGCCGTGGCGTCGCCGTCGTCAGCGTTCCCGATTACTGCACGGAGGAAGTTGCCGATCACACGCTCGCGCTGCTTTACGCGCTGCTGCGCGGCGTCGTCGAGCTCGACCGGAGCGTCACGCGCGGTGTCTGGGATGCCAAGGCGGCGGGCGCGTTGCGGACGCTCGCGGGATTGCGCGTGGGGATCGTCGGGCTCGGTCGCATCGGCGGCGCCGTGGCGACACGGCTGCTCGCGCTCGGCGGCGAGGTCTGGGCGAACGAGCTGCTGCCGGTCGAGCGCGAGGGCGTGCGCTTCGCCGAGCTCGACGAGCTGCTCGCGCAGTGCGACGCGGTCACGTTGCATGTCCCGCTCACGAGCGAGACGCGCGGCCTCCTTGGACGCGACGCGATCGCGTCGATGCGGCCCGACGCCGTGCTCGTCAACACGTCGCGCGGCGCGGTCGTCGACGTCGACGCGGTGCTGCAGGCGCTGCGCGACCGAAGGCTCGGCGGTGCCGCGCTCGACGTTCTCCCCCAGGAGCCGCCGCTGACCGCGCCGGTCGCGCCGAACCTGATCGTCACGCCGCACGCCGCGTACTACAGCGAAGCGGCCGAAGAGCGGTCGTACCGGCTGTGCGTCGCTCGCGTGCGCGAAGTCCTTGGCGCGTAAGGCGGTCGTCATCGGCTCGGGGCCGAACGGGCTCGCGGCGGCGATCACGCTTGCCCGCGCCGGACTCGACGTCGTCGTGCACGAGGCGTCCGACCGCATCGGCGGCGGCATGCGCACGGAGGAGCTCACGCTGCCGGGCTTTCATCACGACGTGTGCTCGGCGATCCATCCACTCGGGCGCTCGTCCGCCGGCTTCCGCGAGCTGGAGCTCGACGTCGATTGGCTCGAGTCGCCCGCATGCGTTGCGCATCCCTTCGACGACGAGGAGGCGGCGCTGCTCGTCCGCAGCATCGACGATACGGCGGCCGGGCTCGGCGCCGATGCGGAGGCATATCGCAGCCTGATCGGGCCGATCGCGCAGAGCTGGCGCACGGTCGAGCAGGTGCTGCTTGCACCCTTCCCGCTCGACTCGCGTCCGCCGCTCCGGCTGCTGCGCGAGCTCGGCGTCGCCCGCTCCGCTCGAACCTTGCGGGCCGCGCTCGGTCCGGCACGCGCCGTTGCCGAGCGCGCGTTCACGACCGAGCGTGCGCGCGGCCTCTTCGCAGGCAACGCCGCGCACTCGATGCTGCCGCTCGAGCGGCGGCCGAGCGCGGCCTTCGCGCTCGCGCTGCTCGTGATGGGGCACGCCGTCGGCTGGCCGTTCGCGCGGGGCGGCTCGCAGTCGCTCGCAGACGCCCTTGCGGACTGCCTGCGCGCGAGCGGCGGTGAGATCCGCACGTCGAGTCCGATCGACGAGCTTCCCCGCGCTGACGTCGTGCTCTGCGACGTCTCGCCGCGCGAGCTGTTGCGTCTCGGCGGCGCGCGCGTGCCCGACCGGTACGCGCGCAGCCTGCGTCAGTTCCGACACGGGCCGGGCGCGTTCAAGCTGGACTGGGCGCTCGCGGGGCCGATCCCATGGCGCGACGCGCGATGCGCGCAGGCTGCGACCGTGCACCTCGGCGGGTCGTTCGGCGAGATCGTCGAGTCGGAGCGCGGTCCGTGCGAGCGGGGGCACATCGTCGAGCGGCCGTTCGTGCTGCTCGCCCAGCCGAGCCTGTGGGACGACACGCGCGCGCCGGCCGGTCACCACACGGGGTGGGCGTACTGCCACGTGCCGAACGGATCGACGGTCGACATGACGGACGCGATGGAGGCGCAGGTCGAGCGGTTCGCGCCCGGCTTCCGCGAGCTGGTCCTTGCCCGGAGCGCGATGGGTCCCGCCGACCTGGCAGCGCACAACCGGAACCTCGTCGGCGGCGACCTGAACGGCGGGCTGATGGATCTCCGGCAGCTCTATACCCGCCCGGTCGTCTCGCGCGTGCCGTACCGGACGCCGATCCCCGGGGTCTACCTCTGCAGTGCGTCGACCCCTCCCGGCGGCGGTGTGCACGGCATGTGCGGCTTCGCCGCCGCGAAGGTGGCGCTCGGCGACATCGGCGTGCGCTGACTACTGCCCGGGATGCGGGAGCGAGGAGGTGTCCACGACCTCGAAGTCCGACCCCTTGATTTCGCCGAGGGCGTGCAGCGCGTCGTTGTTCCAG
>JAOPYX010000163.1 GCA_025964535.1 Actinomycetes bacterium
GCCGAGCTGGCCGACGTCCTCGTCGCCTACACGACGTATCCGCATGTCGACATGGCCGAACGCGGCGCAGAGGCTCTCGAGCTCGTCGTCCGGATGGCCCGCGACGGTCGCCGACCGGAGTCCCGCCTCCTGAAGCTGCCACTGCTGACTCCGCCCCAGGTGCAAGACACTTCTGAGGAGCCCATGAGCTTCGCGATCGCTGCGGTCGAGGCCATGAAGTCGCGGCCTGACGTCTGGACAGCCAGCGCACTCCCGGGCTTTCCGTTCTCGGATGTCGACCGGCTTGGCTTCACGCTCTACGTCGCGGCGGACGAAGGCGCCGGCGACCTCGTCGCCGAGCTCGCAATGGCCGTTTGGAGTCGGCGGGCCGAGTTCACATCGGTCCTCCACGACCCGGCCGAGGCGGTTCTCCTGGCCAGCAGCGGCCCCGCGCCGGCGATACTCGTTGACGTAGCCGACAATGTCGGCGGAGGATCGCCCGGGGACGGCACCGCACTCTTGCACGCCATGCTCGAAGCGGGCGACGCACGAGGCCTCATTGTCCTCTGGGATCCGGTGTGCGTAAACCGTCTGTACGACGAAGTTGAGGCGACGTCAACGGTCGAGGTCGGCGGTCGGAGCAGCCCGGAACTCGGTCCGCCCGCAATCCTCTCCGGGACAATCCAGCGTCACGGCCATGTCGTCTACAAGCGAACAGGGAGCTACATGCGCGGCCAGCGCGTCGACATGGGACGAGTCGCGACGATCAAGACTTCGTCGGTCACCGTCGTCGTGACCGAGAACAGAATCGTGCCGTTCGAGGACGACCATCTTCGCGTCCTCGAGCTCGATCCCCACTCCTTCCAGATGATCGTGGCGAAGGGTGCGATCGCCTGGAAGGCCGCGTTTGAATCGTACGCCGGGCAAACGATCTACGCGCGGACGGCTGGCCCCTGCCCCGGAGACTTGCAGCAAATCGCCTTCACGGCACGACCGTCGCCTCTCTATCCCCTCGAACCCGATACCGACTGGAGACCCCACTCGTGAAACCCTTCGAGCCCGTCGTTCCCGAGTCCCTACCACTCGGCAAGCTTCCATTCAGTCCGGCGGTCGCCGTCGACCAGTTCGTCTTCGTGTCCGGCCAGGCATCCACCAACCCCGAAGGCGAAATCGTCGCCGACACATTCGCAGGTGAGATGCATCGATCCCTCGCGAACCTCGTACACATCCTCGCCTCCGCAGAGCTCACGCTCGACGACGTCGCACAGATTCGATCGTACGTCGCCGACGCGGCCGACCTCCCCGAGTACAACGTGATCTACCGGGAGTACTTCAACGAGCCGTTTCCTGCGCGGACAACGCTTACCGGTTGTCTCGTCGGCCTGAAGTTCGAGATCGACGCAACAGCCATTCGGCGCACCATCGCGTAGTCCAGTTGTCCGCAACTCGAGCGGGTCGGCCGTGAACGGGTCCGCGGATCGACAATGTGTTGCGCGGCCAGGAAACCGATGAGTGGTTTCTCTGCGGGCCGGTGGAGATGGTCGAAGCGGTTCGCGAGACAGTCTCGCCCATCGTCTCGAGCGGGAACAGCTCCTCCAGGCGCGGGTTCGGGAAGCGCCAGCCGAGCGTCGTGTCGTAAAGGACGCGATCGCCGCGCGGGAACGCTGTGTCGGGCTTCGCGGTGACGAGCGGCGCGCGCGACATCGACTCGACGCCACGCGCGACGAAGAGGTCACCGTCACCCGCAATCACCGCGTGCGCCGCACCGACGATCGCCGACAGACCGGAGGCACAGAGACGGTTGACGGTGACACCGCCGACCGACTCGGGCAAGCCCGCGAGCAGCACCGCCATGCGCGCGACGTTGCGGTTGTCCTCACCGGCCTGGTTCGCACAACCAAGCCAGACGTCCTCGATCTGCTCGACCGGAACACCTGCGCGCTCGACGGCCGCGCGCACGGCGACCGCAGCGAGGTCGTCAGGCCGCGTGCCCGCCAGCCCGCCGCCGTAACGCCCGACCGGCGTGCGCACCGCCGAAAGAATCACGGCGCGGCTCACGCCACTACGCAGCGGACCGCTGCAGCCGGTCGATGACGTCGAGACAGAACGCGGCGGCCCGCGCACCGTCGACGACGCGGTGGTCGAACGTCAGCGAGATGTTCCCGACCGACCTGACGACAATCTCTCCATCACGCACGACGGGGCGCTCGCCGATGCGGTGGATGCCGAGGATGCCGACTTCCGGGTAATTGACGAGCGGGGTCACAAGGAGGCCGCCGAGCTTGCCCGCGCTCGTGACTGTGAACGTGGAGTTGCGGAGTTCCTCTGGCTTCAGCGTTCCGGCGCGTGCGGACTCGGCGAGCCGGCGCAGCTCGGCGTCGAGATCCTCGAGCGACCGCTCATTGCAGTCTCGGATCACCGGTACGAGGAGCCCCTCAGGTGTCTGGACTGCGACGCCGAAGTCGTAACGGTCGAGGTAGACGATCTCGTCCCCTTCGAGGCGAGCGTTGAGCTCGGGGTACTCGCGCAACGATTCAGCGACCGCCTTGAGCGTGAGGGGCACGATCGAGCGGACGTCGACGCCCGAGAAGTCGCACTCCTCCACGAACGTCACCGCGGGTACTTCGTGATGTGCCTTGGTCAGGTGGTCGGCGATTGCGCGCCGCACCCCGCGAACCTTTTCGCGCCGCCCCTCGCCAGGCACCTGCGCGGCCGCATGCGAGTGCAGGTCGCGCTCGACGATCTGTCCGTTCGGCCCCGTACCCACCACCCCGGATAGATCGACCTGCAACTCGGCCGCGAGGCGCCGAACAAGCGGCGTCGCACGTACGCGAGCCCCTGCAGCCGCGGGCGCTGCGATCACGGGGGCAGCGGCGGACGCAGGTGTGAGCGGAACGGGAGCCGACGAGGACTCGGGCCCGGCCGCGTCGTTTGCTCCCGCGATGGCCACAAGCACCGTTCCGACCGGAACGACGTCGCCCTCGGCAACAAAGATCTTGGTGACGAGCCCGGCAAAGGGAGAGGGGATCTCCACGGTCGTCTTGTCGGTCTGAATCTCGACGAGCAGGTCGTCCTCGGCGATCACATCGCCTTCCGCGACGAGCCAGCGGCCGATCTCGCCCTCCGTCAGCCCTTCGCCGAGGTCGGGCAGCTTGAATTCGTACGCCATCGGCTACCCGAGCAGCGATCTGACGGCGGCGGACACGCGCTCGACCGAGGGCATGTACGCGTCCTCGATCGTCCAGTACGGGTACGGCACGTCGTAGCCGGTGACGCGGAGGACCGGGCCCTGCAGGTCGAAGATCGCGCGCTCGGCGATCAGCGCGGCGAGCTCCGCGCCGAAGCCTGCGGTGCGCGGCGCTTCGTGCACGATCACGACCCGGCCGGTCTTCGCGACCGAGTCGAGGATCGTCTCCTCGTCCAGCGGGCGCAGCGAGCGGATGTCGATCACCTCGCACGACACGTCGAGCGCCTCGGCCGTCAGCTCGCACACGTTCACCATCGCGCCGTAGGCGATCAGCGTCACGTCCGTTCCCTCGCGCGCGATGCGTGCCTTGCCGAGCGGCACGACGTAGTCGCCTTCCGGCACCTCGCCGCGCGCGGTGCGATAGACGAGCTTCGGCTCGAAGATGACAACGGGATCCGGATCGCGAATCGCGGCGGCAAGCAGGCCCTTTGCATCCGCCGGCGTCGACGGGATCGCAACCTTGATCCCCGGCGTGTGCACGTAGTAGGCCTCGGGCGAGTCGCCGTGCAGCTCCGGCGCGCGCACCCCGCCGCCGTAGGGCATGCGGATCGTGAGCGGAAACTCCATCCGCCCGCCGGTGCGCCAGTGATAGCGGCCAACGTGCGTGATCAGCTGATCGAGGCAGGGATACGAGAACGCGTCGTACTGCATCTCGACCACGGGTCGCCACCCCGCCATGCAGAGACCGACAGCGCCGCCAAGGAGACCGGCCTCCGCGAGCGGCGTGTCGACACACCGGCCGGCGCCGAAGCGCTCGAGAAGCCCTGCGGTCGCGCGGAACACACCGCCGGCGCGCCCGACGTCCTCGCCAAGCACCATCACGTCCGCGTCACGCTCGAGCTCGGTGTGCAGCGCGTCGTTGACCGCCTCGAGCAAGGTCAGCTCAGCCATTGCGCATGTTCCCAGGCGGACCGACGTACGCATTCGCAAAGAGCAGTTCCGGATCCGCAGGCGCTTCGGCCTCTGCGGCGGTGATGCCCTCACGCATTGCCTGCAGCGCGGCGTCCTTGATCTCTGCCACGAGCGCGTCGTCGAGCAGGCCCGCGCGGCGCAGGTAGCGCTCGTAGCGTCCGACGCACTCGCGACCCCGTTCTTCCGCGACCCGCGCCGAATCGACATAGGCACGTGGATCATCGGCCGTGCCGTGCGGTGCGGCGCGGTAATGCAGCGCTTCGATCAGCGTCGGGCCACCGCCGGCGCGCGCGCGGTCGACGGCGTCGCGCGTGGCCTCGTGGACGGCGAGGACGTCGAGGCCGTCGACACGCACACCGGGAATGCCGTAGCCGACCGCCTTGTCCGCAAGCGCACGCGCGCGTGTCTGCGCCGCGATCGGGGTCGAGATCGCCCACTGGTTGTTGTTGCACATCAAGACGAGGGGCGCGTTCATGACAGCAGCGAGGTTGATCCCCTCGTGGAACGCACCCTCACTCGTCGCGCCGTCGCCGAAAAAGACGAGTGCGCACGAATCTTCGCCACGGAGCTTCTTCCCCCAGGCGAGCCCCGCGGCGTGCGGCACCTGCGTCGCAATCGGCACCGCGATCGACCCGAGGTTCCAGTCGGCCGGGTTCCACCAACCAGAGGGATGGCCGCGCCACCATTGGAGGATCGTCGTCGGCGGCATCCCGCGCAGGAGCCCGATCGCCGACTCGCGGTAACTCGGGAAGATCCAGTCGTCGTCCCTCAGTGCGTGGACCGCGCCGGCCTGGATCGCCTCGTGGTTCCAGAAGATCGCGTAGGTGCCGATGCGCCCCTGGCTGTGGTAGACGACGGAACGTTCGTCGTAGGTACGCAGGAGGACGAGCGACCGGTAGAGCGCGAGCAACTCTGCGTCGTCTACGCCGTCGACACGCCGGTCGCCGGTGCCGTCGTCGTCCCCGATCACCCGGCCGAGATCGGTGTCTGCAAGCGCGGCATACACCTTGACATAAAAACAGTTATTGTTATGGGAGTCAAGGCGGGTGCGTGCTCAGGAGGCTTCCCGGACCCCCCGGAACAGGTCTTTCGGGTCGCGGCCGATTGCTGCAGCGAACGCATCCTCGAGCATCCGCAAATGCGCGTCGAGCACCCGCGCCAGCGCCTCGAGATCCCGGTCGCGAATGGCCTTCGTCTGGCGACGGTGAAGCCGCAACGTCTTCACGTTGTCATCGCGTCCGCCGCCGTACGAGTCCCGGATCGCGTGCAGGTGCCGCGAGATCGGCCGCATCGCTTCCTGGAGCGGGCGGTTGCGCGCCGCGCGAACGAGAGCGCGATGAAACGCGGCGTCCGCCTCCATCACAGAGGCGCGCTCGTCGATGTGCAGCTCGAGCAGGTCGTTCGCGCGCTCGAGCTGCGCGATGTCGTCCTCGGTCGCAGTCAGCGCCAGATAGCGGGCTACGCTCGACTCGACGAGTCGCCGCGCGCACAGCGTCTCAATCGCCAGCTCCTCCTCAACTGCGACAGCGGCCGAGATCGCCTCGAACGGGACGAGATCGCTCATCACGAACCACCCGCCGCCCTTGCCCTGCCGCGCGGCCAGGAGGCCCGAACGTGCAAGCACCGTGAGCGCTTGCCTCAGCGTGGGAATCGAGATGCCGAGCTGCGCCGCCAAGTCGCGCTCGACCGGCAGCCGCGCTCCGGGCTGCAGCCCAGCCCGCTCGACGGCCTCGACCAGATGCTCGATCGCAGCCTCGAACGTTCGCGTCGACTCGATCGTGTCGACAAACGGTGCACGGGTCTCGGCGGGCATTGCTCAAGTATGGCTAGCCCCATGCAAGACGCACCGGGCTTCGCGACAAGCAGGCTCGGGGTTAACGAGGCGATGCGAATGCTTGAAGAAGGAGTCGTCTCCGCCGCCGACATCGACAAGGGAATGCGGCTCGGTTATGGCCATCCCGTCGGCCCACTCCAGCTCGCGGACTTCGTCGGACTCGAAGTCGCCGCCGCATTGCACGAGCCTGCAGACGGCGTGACAAGGCCGGCGGATCCAGCGCAGCGGAGAGTCGGGCGAGCTCCGCTTCGGCAGGATGTTTACCCTCCCCGGCCTGGGAAATCCGAGCGCATGGCCGCGTCCTCCGCGATTGCGGCTGGCGAGCTCGGTGCCACCGGCCGCGTCATCGAAACGATGATCCCGCACCGGCTCGACCGCCTTCCGTGGAGCCGCTTTCACTGGCGCGTCGTGATCGGACTCGGGATCACCTGGGTCCTGGACGGCTTCGAGGTGACGCTTGTGGGCGCGATCGCGAGCGTGCTCACGAAGCGGGACACGCTGCACCTGTCGACGCAGGAGGCGTCCTCGGCCGGTACGGCCTACCTGCTCGGAGCCGTCTGCGGCGCGCTGCTGTTCGGGTACCTGACCGACCGCCTAGGGCGCAAGAAGCTCTTCACGGCGACGCTTGCGATTTACCTCGTTTTCACCGTCGCGTCGGCGTTCGCGTGGGATTTCTGGAGCTTCGCGGCGTTCCGGTTCCTGGCCGGTTCGGGCATCGGCGGCGAGTACTCCGCAATCAACTCTGCCATCGACGAGCTGATCCCGGCGCGCGTCCGCGGCCGCGTCGACATCGCGATCAACGGCAGCTGGTGGATCGGGACGGCGACAGCGGCGTTCTTGTCCTTCGAGCTACTCCAGCACGTGCGCGAGAACGTCGGGTGGCGGCTCGGCTTCGGCCTCGGCGCGATCCTCGCGCTCGCGATCATCGCGATTCGGCGCTTCATCCCGGAAAGCCCGCGCTGGCTGCTGATCCACGGCCGCGTGGAGGATGCGGAGCGGGTCGTCGAGAAAATCGAGGACGAGGTGCGGAAGGAGCACCCCGTGCTGGCGGAACCGAAGGGCGAGCCGCTCGTCATCCACCAGCTCGAGCACCTCAGCTTCCCGAACATCGCGAGGTACGTGATCGACAAATACCCCAGCCGCGCCGTGCTCGGCCTTGCGCTGATGGTCGGGCAGGCGTTCCTCTACAACTCGATCTTCTTCACCTACACGCTCGTCCTGTCCCAGTTCTTCGGCATATCGTCGCATAGGGCGCCGCTCTTCCTGATTCCCTTCTCGATCGGGAACGTGCTCGGCCCGCTCCTGCTCGGCCCCCTCTTCGACACGGTCGGCCGTCGCCCCATGATCACCTTCACCTACGTCACCTCCGGGGTGCTGTTGATCATCACGGGCTTCCTCTTCACCCGCGACGTGCTGACCGCAACGACGATGACGATCGCCTGGTGCGTCATCTTCTTCTTCGCCTCCGCCGGGGCGAGCTCCGCGTACCTGACGGTGAGCGAGCTCTTCCCGCTCGAGGCGCGCGCGATGGCGATCGCGCTCTTCTACGCGATCGGAACCGGCTGCGCCGTGGCCTCGCCGTCGATCTTCGGCGCCCTGATCGCCACCCACAGCAAGACGAACGTCTACTACGGCTACCTCGTCGGAGCCGCGCTGATGATCGCGGCCGGCCTCGTGGCCGCCTGGCTGGCAGTCCCGGCCGAGCGGCGCTCGCTCGAGGAGATCGCAAAACCCTTCACGTCCGCCCGCGAGTGGCTCACATCGACGGCACGTGGTTCGAAAATGTGCTGTCCTGGACCGTGACCGGCCAGCGCTCGAGCGACGGAGGCCCAGTGGCAACCAACCTGGAAAAGCACCAGATCGTCGTCGGTACTGACGGATCGGAAAAGGCGGAGCGCGCTCTGCAGTGGGCGATTCAGGAGGCGAAGGTTCGGAATGCGCAGATCAGGGTCGTGACGGCGTGGCACGTCCCGCCTGCCGTCTACACGCGGCCGGCGGCCGCACCGCCCGCGTCCGTCTCGCTGGAGGACGAAGTCCGCCGAGCGGCGGAAACAGTCGCCGCAACTGCTGCGAAGGAGGTGCGCCAAGCCGATCTCGACGTCGAGACGAGGGTCGTCGAGGGAGACGCGGCCGACGTTCTCATCGATGCCGCCCGAGACGCGGAGATGCTCGTCGTCGGATCGCCGGCTCACCGCGGCTACTCCGGCCTCCTCCCCGGCTCCGTCAGCGTCCAATGCGCGCTCCACGCACCGGTCACGACGGCGATCGTTCACTGAGCGCATCACGACCTTCCGGACGATGTCGAAGACGCCGCGGACCTGCCGTCACCGGGGCGCTGCACGTCGCCGGCGCGGGTACGCCGCCGTGGCCGCTAGGGAACCGCCGCGAGTGAACGCCCCTTCGTCTCCGGGACGAAGCGGTACGCGAACACGAGACCGACCGCGCAGGCGGCGGCGAAGAGCCAGAACGTCGTGCCGGCGCCGGCAGCGCTCACCAACGGAAGGAACACGACGCCGGCCGTGAAGTTGGAGAGCCAGTTCGTCGCCGTGGCGACGCTCGCGCCGGCGTCCCTCTCGCGCGCCGGAAAGATCTCACCGATCATGACCCAGAAGACCGGGCCGAGGCCGAGCGCGAACGCGACGACGAAGGCGAGCATGGAGAGCAGCGAGAGCCGGCTGCCGCCGACGCTGTGTGGGAATACGAAGCTGAGACCGAGGAGGGCGAGGGAGACGAACGCGCCGGAAAGCGATGCGAGCAGCAGCGGCCGGCGCCCGAGGCGATCGACGAGCGGGAGAGCGAGCAGCGTCGCAGCGACGTTCACGGCGCCGACGAGGATGGCGGCCAAGATGGCGTTCGATGTTCCGAACCCCGCGCGCTCCATGATGCTCGGCGCGTAGTAGATGACGACGTTGATGCCGGAGAACTGCTGGATCGCGCCCAACGCCACCGCGACGAGCAATGGGCGCCTCAGCGCCGGTCGCAGAAGAGCCTGGAGATCGAGCCGGCGCGGTGCGCGCGCCGTCGCGGGCGCTTCGGGCGCCCGGAGCATCCCGAGGAGGAGCGCAAGTGCCGGCACGGCGCCGACGGCAAACATGGCGCGCCACGAGCCGGAGCCGGCGAATGCGTAGGCAACCGCGTACGCGCTGAGGATGCCGAGCGTCGTCAGCAACTGGTTCACCGACACGACTCGTCCTCGGGCGTGCGGCGGCGCGAGCTCGGAGAGATACACCGGAGCGGTAGACGACGTCGATCCGACGGTGAAGCCCAGCAGTGCACGCGCGACGACGAGCACGCCGTAGCCGGGAGCGACGGCCTCGAGCGCGGTGCCTGCGAGGAAGAGGGTGGCGTCGAGGATCAGCGTCCGCCGGCGCCCCAGTGCTCCGACGATGCGGCTGTTGAGCAGGCTGCCGAACATCGCGCCGAGCGGCAGGAGCGCCACGAGCAGGCTCTGCTCGCCTGCGCCGAGGCCGAAATCGCGGCGTATCGAGAGCAGGGCACCGGCGATCACCGCCACCTGGTACCCGACCGAGAAGCCCCCGAGCGCCGCGGAGGCCGACCAGTCGAGCAGGTGCGCGCGGTCAGCGCCCGTGCGAGGCCACCGCGTGGCCCACTGCGCCGCGGTCGATCGCCTCACGGTAGACCGCCTCGTAGCCGGCTGCGACCCGGTGTGGCGAGAATCGCTCGGCACTGCGGCGGCAGTCCGCGGGAGCGATCTCCGCCGTCCGCTCGACGGCGGCTGCCATCTCGTCTTCGTTCTCGACGAGGAAGCCGTTCTTGCCGTGCTCGATGATCTCCGGCGCGGATCCGTGATTGAACGCAATGACCGGTGTTCCGGCGGCGAGTGACTCGACCATCACCATCCCGAACGGCTCGGGCCACGTGATCGGCATCAGAAATGCGTAGGCGTCGGCGAACAGACGTTGCTTGCGGGCTCCGCCGACCTCCCCCACGAACCGGATCTGCTGACCGTCGATGTGCGGCTCGATCTCCTGTGCAAAGAAACGCTCGTGGCCGGGCTGCACGACGCCTGCGAGGACAAGTGGCCGGCCGGCCGCCTTCGCCACCTTGATCGCTCGCTGGGGGCCCTTCTCGGGCACGAACCGGCCGAGCCAGAGCAGGTAGTCCTGCTTCTGGTATCCGACCGGCCATGCATCGACGTCGATCGGGTTGTGGACGACCGCGACGACGTTCGCGCCGGCGGGGGCGTATCCGGCTTGCGATCGGCTGATGCAGATCAGGCCTCCCTTGGAGCCGTGGTGATCGTAGAACTCGGACGTATCTCGATCGAACGGCCCGTGCACCGTGTGCACGAGCGGGAGCTCCTGCCGGTCGGCCATCGCAAGTGGCGTGTAGCCGCAGTGGTCGTGCACGAGATCGAACGGATGACCGGACGCGGACGCTTCGTCGAAGGCGGCGAACGCGCGCGCTACGTGATCGGCCTCGAAGAGCGAGCGCTCGATCGCCTCGGGGTGCGGTGCCGATAGGAGTGGCCGCACCGTCGCCTTGGAATGCGAGCCTGGCGCGCAGAAGAGCTCGACGTCGTTGCCGCGTTCGACGAGCGCGTCGCAGAGCAGCGTCAGGACGTATTCGATGCCGCCGTAGCCGGGTGGCGGGACCGGGATCCACGGTGGCGCGAGCATGGCGACACGTACCGGATGCGCGTTGCGTTCGCGCTCCACGGGCCCATCGCGTGCGGGCTCCTGAACCGCGTTGTGCTGCGGTAGTTGGAGCGCGCCTTGCGGGTCGGGAAGATCGGGCTCGGTCACCGTTTCCTCGCTTTCGATCGGGGCAGCACCTCACGTTCAGGGGTAGCCGGAAAGCAGACGCTGAAACAGGGACTGGAGGACGTCGGTGGCGCAGGAAATCACGGTTCCGAGTCGCGATCCCGAGTGGTTCCGGTCGGTGCTTCCGCCGGCACGAGTCGAGGAGTTTCTCGCCGCGATCACGGAAGCACATGGGCTCCTGAACCGTCGCGTCGTGTGGAACGTGAACTCGACGAGCAGAGGTGGCGGCGTCGTCGAGCTGCTACGCCCGCTCGTCGGCTACGCGCGAGGCGCCGGCATCGACGTTCGCTGGCTCGTCCTCGACGGGACGGAAGGGTTCTTCGAGGTGACCAAACGCATCCACAACCGTCTGCATGGATCCACTGGAGACGATGGACCGCTGGACGAGCGCGCGCGCCGCGTCTACGAGGACGTTCTGGCAGACAACCTGCAGTCCTTCGTCGACCGCGTGCGCGACGTGGACGTGGTGATCGTCCACGACCCGCAGCCGGCCGGCCTGATTCCTGCGCTACGAGCCAGGGGCGCGACGGTGATCTGGCGTTGTCATGTCGGAGTCGACGAGCCGAACGAGATCGTGCGTGAGACGTGGAGGTTCCTCCTTCCTTACGTCGCCGACGCGAACGCCGTGGTGTTCTCACGGGAGGCCTTCGTCTGGGAGGGCCTCGATCGCAATCGAGTCGCGGTCATCCCGCCGACCATTGACGTTTTCACGCCGAAGAACTACGACCTTCAGCCGCAAATGATTCGTGCCGTTCTTCGTGTGAGCGGCCTCGTCGCAGACGGCGAGGCGCCGGAGCCGGTGACATTCGAGCGCGCCGACGGAACGCTGGCGCGGATCGAGCGCCGCGCGGGGATCGTCGAGGACGAGCCGGTTCACGTGGATGACCGGCTCGTTGTCCAGGTGTCGCGGTGGGATGCGCTCAAGGACCCGGTCGGTGTGATCAGAGGCTTCGGCGAGCACGTTCCGCTCGAGACGCGCGCGCATCTCGCCTACGCCGGCCCGGCTGTCGACGCCGTCTCGGACGATCCCGAGGGAGCCCGAATGCTGCGCCGCTCGATCGAGGAACGCAACCGCCTGCCCGCAGAGGTGCGCCGCCGAATTCACCTCATCACCCTCCCAATGGACGATCTCGACGAGAACGCGATCATGGTCAACGCACTCCAGCGCCAGGCCCACGTCATCGCGCAGAAGAGTCTCGCCGAGGGATTCGGCCTGACGGTCGCCGAGGCGATGTGGAAAGGCCGGCCGGTGGTCGCATCCCGCGTCGGCGGTATCCAGGACCAGGTCCTCGACGGCGAGACCGGGATCCTCATCGACGACCCGCGCGACCTCGCGGCGTTCGGCCGGGCGATCAGCGAACTGCTGTCCGACGCCGACCGAGCCGCCCGGATGGGCGAGGCCGCGCGTGAGCGCGTGCGCGACAGGTTCGTCAGCGTCCGCAGCCTGCTCGACTATCTCGCGTTGATGCGCAGGCTCCTTCGCTAAGCGGGTTGACGACGAAATGCGCGAACGCCCGTCAGGCGAAGGTAGCCGACCCATGCCGGTAACTCCGTCGGCGCCACGCTGAAGAGCATCTGCCGGGGCCGATCGGGGAGAATCCCGAGCAGCGCTACGTCCACATCGCCGCCGGCCACAGCAATACAGTCACGGTCGCGCCGCGCGCGGCGCGGAATCGAGCGGCCGCGTCTACGCACGCTGCGTCGAGTGCGCGTCGACGATCCGACGGACCCGATCCGGCTCGGCGATAGCGTCGATCTCGGCGATGCGGCCGCCGGAGACAGTGAAGGCCATGAGCGAGAACGGCCGGCCCTCGAGGGTGGCGAGGACGCCCGCGCCGCCGTTGACGACGAGCGGGTGGAGATGCGCAGCCGGATTGGCGAATTGCAACGCGCGTCCGGCGACGGCAGCCGCGCCGTGGACCAGGGCGGTGGAGCGCGGGTGTGTTGTTCCGCCGTCCGAGCGCAGCACGATGTCCGGGTCGAGGAGCGCGACGAGCGCGTCGAAGTCGCCGTTCCGCGCCGCTGCGAAGAAGGCGTCCACAACCTCCCGCTGAGATTCGAGCGCGCCCTCCGGCGTCGCCGCTGTGCGGATGCGGCGTCGTCCCCGGCTGGCGAGTTGGCGCGCCGCCGGCGCGCTGGTTTCGAGCAGGCTCGCGATCTCGTCGAACGGCACCGCGAACATGTCGTGCAGCACGAAGGCGACGCGCTCAGCCGGGTTGAGCGTGTCGAGCACGACGAGCAGGGCGAGCCCAACCGCGTCCCCGAGCAGCGCCGCCTGTTCCGGATCGGCTTCGAAGCTTATGACCGGGTCCGGGACGTGCGCCTCGGGCGGCTCCTCGCGACGTGTCTGCCGCGAGCGCAGGAGGTTGAGGCAGACTCGGGCGACGATCGTCGTCAGCCACCCGTCGAGGTTCTCGACACCGGCGGCGCCGGCGCGACTCGCACGCAGCCAGGCGTCCTGGACCGCGTCGTCGGATTCGGCGAGTGAGCCGAGCATCCGGTAGGCCACCTGGCGCAGGCGCGGCCGCTGCTCTTCGAAGCGCTCTGCCAGCCACTCCTGATCGCTCATCGGTCACATCCCTCTCTCGCGTCGTGTCATAGGGATGACCCGACCATTCACGGAGGTGTGACAGATGGAAACCACCGAGACGATCAAGCCACGGATCCCGAACATCGGCGGAACTGTGCCCGAAGCGCTCCAGGCCATGCTCGCGCTCAGCAAGGCGGCGGCCAAGGGCGGCGTCCCACAGACGACGCACACGCTCGTCCACCTGCGCGCGAGCCAGATCAACGGCTGCAGCTTCTGTGCCGAGATGCACAGCCGCGAGTTGCGCGAGGCCGGCGAGCCCGATGAGCGGATCTGGACGGTCGCCGCCTGGCGCGAGGCGCCCTACTTCACCGACGCCGAGCGCGCCGCGCTCGCCCTCGCAGAAGCGGCAACACGGCTCAGCGACCAGTCCGACCCAGTGCCAGACGAGATCTGGGAAGACGCCGCGCGCCACTACGACGACGCGGCACTCGCCTCACTCGTCCTATCGATCGCAGCCATCAACGCCTGGAACAGGCTCAACGTCACAACACGCCAACCAGCAGGTTCCTGGAGCTGAGAACTCGAGCCGTGCGACGGGTCTCCGGCCGTCGTAGCCGCTTAGACTGTTCGCTACCCGCGGACCACATCGACCGAAGCGCAAACCGTTCGCGCGGGTTCCTGTGCCGCGGCCGGGCGTGTGGGTCGTCCGCCGCATCGAGGTCCTTCTCCGACTCAGGCACAGGCACACGACTTCCAACGTGACCGCTGGTGCATGTGAGTTGCAGCCGAGCTACGAGAGTGCGTTGTCGCTCGCGAGTAGGAAGGCGTCCACGCCGCCGGTGACGCACCAGCCCTCGGGCGCTTCTTCAGCCACAAACCCGGCGGATCC
>JAOPYX010000170.1 GCA_025964535.1 Actinomycetes bacterium
CTGTGGGAGATCGCCGACAAGGCGCTCGCCCGCGAGACCGGCGCCCGCGGCCTGCGCTCGATCATCGAGGCCGCGCTGCTCGACGTGATGTTCGAGCTGCCCTCGCGCCGCGACGTGACGAAATGCGTGATCACGAAGGAGTGCATCGCGCAAGGCATCCGCCCGACGCTCGTCACGAGTGCAGGGACGTTTGCCGACGACGAGCCCGACGAGGCCGTCGAGCAGACCGCCTAGCCCCGGCCGCGCCCCTCATCCTCCGCTGACGTAAAGCCGCAACCGCGGCTCTTGACAGCGCGGGCACAACCCCCGTATAAGACCTGAATCACCTCTCAGGTCTTTGGTGCCTGGGTCCGTCTCAGTCCGTCGGGAGGAATCACATGCAGGGATTCGGCTGGAAGCGGGCGCTCGTCCTCGTCGCGGTCGCTGCGACGCTCGGATCGGTCGCCGCGACCGCGCAGGCGCGCGTCGAGGCCCCGGGCACATCCGCGGCCGCGGCCTACAAGGTCGGCGTCATCTACTCGCGCACGGGCGCCTTCGCGGCGTACGGCGCCGAGTACATCGAGGGTCTCAAGCTCGGAATCCAGTACGCGACGAAGGGCACCAACACGGTGGGCGGCCATCCGATCGCGCTCACCGTCCAGGACGACGCGACCACGCCGGCAACCGGTGTCTCGGCTGCGAAGGACTTGATCGGTCAGGGCTACAAGATCCTCATGGGCTCCGAGTCGTCGGGCGTCGCGTTGCAGATCGCGCCACTCGCCGACCAGAACCACGTCCTCTTCATCTCGGGCCCGGCCGCGAACGACGGCATCACAGGTCTGAACCGCTACACCTTCCGCTCGGGCCGTCAGTCGTACCAGGACGTGCTCGCCGCCAACTCGTTCCTGAGTGGCGTCGGCCGGAAGATCGTCGTCTTCGCTCAGGACATCGCCTTCGGCCAGGGAAATGTGGCGGCCGTGAAGGCGGTGCTCGGCGGCAAGGGGCACACCGTCACCTCCATCCTCGTGCCGGCGACGGCGAACGACTTCACACCGTTCGCACAGCAGGCGGCGCAGGCGAAGCCTGACCTGCTGTTCGTCGCGTGGGCGGGCTCCACGACCGGCGCGATGTGGCAGGCCCTCCAGCAGCAGGGCGTCTTCGCCTCGACGACGGTGACCACCGGTCTTGCGGAACGGGCGACCTGGCAGTCGTACGGGCCGGCATCAGCGAGCATCAAGTTCCTTTCGCACTACGTCTGGGACGCTCCGAAGAACAAGGTCAACGACTGGCTGGTCGCTCAGATGAAGAAGCGCAGTCAGTTGCCGGACCTCTTCACCCCGGACGGCTTCAACGCGGGCCTCATGCTCGTGCACGCGCTCGACAAGGCGGGCAGCGACGATCCTGACAAGATGGTCAGCGCGCTCGAAGGCTGGAAATTCGCAGGCCCGAAAGGCGCCAACTTCATCCGCCCGCAGGATCACGCGCTTCTGCAGCCGATGTTCCAGGTCGGGCTCGTGCAGAAGAACGGGAAGTTCACCGACAAGGTTCTGAAGATCATCTCTCCCGGGCTCGTCCAGCCGCCGGTCGCGCCCTTCAAGTAGCGGAGCGGTCGGCCGTTCGCAATGAACGCTCCGATCCTCACCACAGACAACCTGGGGCTCGACATCGGCGGCGCGACGATCGTCGCCGGTGTCAGCCTCGAGGTTGCCGAGGGAGAGTTTCTCGGAATCATCGGGCCGAACGGCGCCGGCAAGACGTCGCTCTTCAACCTGCTGTCGGGGCTTCTCCGGCCCACCTCCGGCTCTGTGACGCTCGGCGGCCGCGACGTCACCAATGCGCCGCCGTACGCCCGCGCGGGTGCCGGCCTCGGGCGCACCTTCCAGCTCTCGAGCGTGTTCCCGCTTCTCTCCGCGTTCGAGAACGCGCGGCTCGCGGCCGAGGCATCTATCGGCGGGACGCTGCGCATCTGGCGGCGCGCAGGTCGAGTGCGCGAGGCGGTCGAGCGCGCGAGTGCCTCGCTCGACCGCGTGGGTCTCACGCACCGGGCGCTCGTGCCCGCGGCATCGCTCTCGGGCGGTGAGAAGCGGAAGCTCGAGCTCGCAATGCTGCTCGCATCCGATCCGCAGGTCGTGCTGCTCGACGAGCCGATGGCAGGCGTCAGCGCGGAGGACGTCCCGGGTCTCGTCGATGTCATCGCGGCCGTCCACCAGGCAGGAAAGACGGTGCTGATGGTCGAGCATCACATCGAGGTCGTGACGGGCCTTGCGCAGCGCATCGCCGTCATGCACCACGGCGCGCTGCTCGCGTGCGACACACCGGAGAACGTGATGCGGAACGCGACGGTGCAGCAGGCATACGTGGGGGAGAAGCTCTGATGCCGGCGCTGCTCGAAGTGCGCGACCTGCACGTCCACCTCGGAGAGTCGCACGTGCTGCAGGGCGTCGACCTCGACGTGCCCGCCGGCGGGATCACCGCCTTGCTCGGGCGCAACGGGGTCGGCAAGACGACGACGTTGCGTGCGTTGTTGGGCCTCATGCCGCGGCGTGGGTCGGTCCGGCTGGACGGCGATGCGATCGAGCGCGAGGCCACGCACCGCATCGTCCTGCGCGGGCTCGGCTACGTCCCGGAGGACCGCGACGTGTTCGCCGGGCTGACGGTCGACGAGAACCTCAAGCTCGCCGTGCGTGACGGCGAGGATGCGCGCTACGACCTCGTGTACGACCTCTTTCCGGAGCTGAAGCAGCGCGGGCGTCAGCGGGCCGGGACGCTCTCCGGCGGCCAGCAACAGATGGTCGCGATCGGTCGTGCGCTGCTCAACCGCAACCGGCTCCTGCTGATCGACGAGCCGACGAAGGGGCTCGCTCCGGCGCTCGTCGCCGATGTCGCACGCGTGCTCGAGCGCGTCGCCGAGTCGGAGACGGCGCTCCTCGTCGAGCAGAACCTCGCAGTCGTCCGACGGCTCGCAGGTGCGATCGTCGTCCTCGACCAGGGCCGCGTCGTCCACACGGGGCCGCCCACCGACCTCGACGACGAGGCGCTCGTCCATCGCTTGCTCGGCGTGGGGCACGCGGCATGAGCACCTTCCTGCTCTTGACGATCACCGGCCTCGGGCTTGCCGCGATGTACTTCCTCGTCGCGTCCGGGCTGTCGCTCATCTATGGCCTGATGGGCGTCCTCAACTTTGCACACGGCGCGTTTCTCACGGTCGGCGCGTATGCGACGTGGTTCGCAGAGTCGAAGCTCGGCGGCATCTCGTCGCTCACGTGGCGCTTCGTGCTCGCGTCGCTGATCGGCCTGCTCGTCGGTGGGATCTTCGCCGCGCTCGTTGAGCTCGTGCTCATCCGGCCGCTGTATCTGCGCCACATCGAGCAGGTGCTCGTGACGGTCGGCCTGTCGCTTGCGACGGTGGCGCTCGTGCAGGGGATCTGGGGCAACGACCCCCGCCTCTATGCCGTGCCGCCGTGGCTTCACGAGACGACGAGCGTCGGGAGTGCGTCGATCCCCAACGACCGCTGGATCGAGATCGCTGCGGCGCTGCTCGTGCTTGCGGGGCTCAAGGCGTTCCTGCGCTATACGCGGTACGGCCTGATCATCCGCGCCGGCGTCGAGAACCGCGCGATGGTCACGGCGCTCGGGATCGACGTGCGCAAGGCGTTCACGCTCGTCTTCGCGATCGGCGGCGTCGCGGCGTCGCTCGCCGGTGTGCTCTCCGGCGTGTACTTCAGCGAGGTCGATCCGGGACGCGGGACGAGCCTGCTCATCTTCGCGTTCATCGTCGTCGTGATCGGCGGTCTCGGCTCGATCACCGGCTCCGCGGTGGCGTCGGTGGTCGTCGGTCTCACACAGCAGTACGTCAACTACTACTCGTCCGGTATCGGCGACCTCTCGATCGTGCTCGTGCTCGCCCTCGTGCTGCTCGCACGACCCGCGTCGCTCGAAGGGAGGACGGCATGAGCAAGGCGCTCCGCCTGCTCGTGCCGCTCGCCCTCGTGGGGCTGCTCGCGCTCGTGCCGACGTTCGGCTTCGGATTGGGGGGTGTGTTCCCCGGCCCCCTCTCGAGCCCCGGAACGTTGCAGCTGCTCGCCGTGTGTTTCGTCTTCTCGGGCGTCGCGCTGTCGTACGACCTGCTCTTCGGGTTCACCGGGCTGCTCTCGTTCGGTCACGCGCTGTACTTCGCGGCGGGCGCGTACGTCTCGGCAATCGCGGTGACGAAGTGGCACTGGAGCTTCGCCGAGGCGTGCCTCGTGACCGCGGCCGTCGGGCTCGTGCTGCCCGCGATCGTCGGGTGGATCAGCTTGCGCACGTCGGGGATCGCGTTCGCGATGGTGACGCTCGCGTTCGCCCAGGCCGGCGAGATCCTGGTGCAGAAGGATCCGCACGGCTGGACGGGCGGCAACGACTCGCTCGGCTACGACTATCACCATGTTCCCGCGATCTTCGTCGGCGTCTTCAACACGAAGAACCTCTACTGGCTCGCGCTCGGATACGCAGTGGTCGTCTTCTCGATCGTTGCGTGGACAGTCCGCTCGTCGCCCGGGCACGTGCTGCAGGCGATCCGCGAGAACGAGCGTCGCGTCGAGGTGCTCGGTCTCCGCACGCGCCGGTACAAGCTGCTCGCGTTCGTGCTCGGCTCGTTCCTCGCGACGGCGGGCGGCGTGATCTACATGCTCGCCTTCAACGGCGCGAGCCCGGGCATCACGACGCCCGACTTCACGCTCATGCTGCTCGTGATGGTCGTGCTCGGCGGAACAGGCACGCTCTGGGGCCCGATCCTCGGCGGCGCCCTCTACTGGTACGCCGATCAGCGCCTCGTCGCAGTCGGCGGCTCGCATGCGATCCAGAGCCTGCCGAGCGTCCTGCGGACGCCGCTCTCGCAGCCGCTCTTCGTGCTCGGCGTGCTGTTCATCCTCGTCGTCTTCTTCCTGCCGGGCGGAGTGGTCGGGCTCGCAGCGCGCGGGCGCGCAGGGCGGCGGGGGCTGCGCAGGCTCGAGGACTCGCTGCGGCGCTCGCCGCGCCTCGAAGGGGAGGGGCTGTGAGCGTGGCGAGCGACCACGCGCTGAACGGCGACGTTCGCATCGCGTACGACGTGCAGGGCGACGGGGCGCCGGTGCTGCTCATCCACGGGCTCGGATACGGCCGCTGGGGCTGGCAACCGCTGACGGACGACCTTGCGCGGCGCTACCGGGTGATCACGCTCGACAACCGCGGGTACGGCTCGAGCGACAAGCCGGCCGGCCCGTACACCGCTGAGCAGATGGCCGAGGACGCTGTCGCCGTGCTCGAAGCGGCAGGTGTCGATCGTGCGCATGTCGTCGGCACGAGCCTCGGCGGTGCCGTCGCGCAGGAGCTCGCGCTCCGGCATCCCGCACGGGTCGAGAAGCTCGTGCTCCTGTCGACGATGTCGGGCGTCACGAACATGCACCCGCTGCCCGAGAAGACGCTTCGCATGATGGCCGAGGCGCCGTCGCTCGATCCCGCGGTCGCGCTTCGCCGCTTCGTCGAGAACGCGCTCGATCCCGAGCCGGAGCCGGAGCTCGTCGAGCGGATCGTCGCGCTGCGCACGCTCTACC
>JAOPYX010000179.1 GCA_025964535.1 Actinomycetes bacterium
GGCGTCATCGAGAGGATCGCCTCGCCCGCCTGAAGCGGGAGATACGGAGAAGCCGCGTCGTTCCAGCTCGACGGCAAGACGTTCATCAGCGGCGGCAGCACGAACATGATCGCCGCGAAGGACGCGATGCCTCCCGCGGTATTCCTGACGATCGCTCCGAGCCCGAGGCCGAAGAGGCCGACGACCGTGAGATAGAGCGCGGCGCCGAAGAGCACGCGGATCACGTGCGGGGCGGTGAACGCGATGTTGATGTGATGCCCGGCCAGAATCGCCTCACCGACGAAGAAGGCGATCAGAATCGCAGGGAGCATCAGCGCGAAGGTGACGACGCCGAAGACGCCCGCCTTCGCCCACAGGACGGGCAGGCGCTTGGGAACAGCGGTGAACGACGCGCGAATCATTCCGGTCGAGTACTCCGCCGTGATGATCAGGACCCCGAGCACGCCGATCGCAAGTTGCGCGAGCTGTACGCCGGCGAGGTTGACGTCGAGCGGATGGAAGTCCGCCTTGTCGTGAGCGCTCATGCTCGGATAGTGGTGCGAGACGACGGCACAGGCGAGCGCTGCAACTCCGACGGTGAAGAGGAACGCGGCGAACAGCGACCAGCGCGTCGACCTGACACTCCAGAGCTTCGTCCACTCCGAGACCGCGACGCGCGCCTGCGTCACGCGACCCACGCCGGGTGTGCGCGGCGACGGTCCGACGCTCGCCAGCGTGCTCATGCCGCGGCCTCCGTCGTCGTGACGGGGTCGGGCGCGGCCTTGAACTCGACGTCGTCGCGCGTGAGATCCATGAACGCCTCCTCGAGCGAGACCTGTTGCGGCATCAGCTCGTGCAGCACGACGCCCTGACGAGCCGCGGCCTCTCCGATCTGCGGGGCGCTGAGGCCGGTGACCTCGAGCAGGCCCGGCTCGACCACCACGACGCTGACATCGGGACCCGCGACCAGCTCGTCGCGAAGCTCTTCCGCCTGCGGCGAGCGCACGCGCACGACGTTGCCGGATGCGCGGCGCACGAACTCGTCCACGCTCGTATCCGCAATCAGGCGGCCGCGACCGACGACGATCAGGTGGTCAGCGGTCAGCGCCATCTCGCTCATCAGGTGCGAGGACACGAATACCGTCCGGCCCTCCGCGGCAAGCCCACGTAGGAGGTTGCGGATCCAGTGGATGCCTTCCGGATCGAGGCCGTTGACCGGCTCGTCCAGCATCACGGTCTGCGGGTCGCCGAGCAGCGCAGCGGCGATTCCCAGCCTCTGCCCCATCCCGAGCGAGAACGTGCCGGCACGCTTCTTCGCAACTTCGCCCAGGCCGACCATGTCGATCAGCTCGCCCACGCGGCGCTTGGCGATCCCGTGCGTCTGCGCGAGAGCGAGCAAGTGGTTGTATGCCGAACGACCGGTATGCACGGAGCGCGCCTCGAGCAACGCGCCGACTTCGTGCAGCGGCGCCGCATGCTCGCGGTAGTTCTTTCCGTTGACGGTGACGGTGCCGGCAGTCGGCGCGTCGAGGCCGAGGATCAGGCGCATCGTCGTCGACTTGCCGGAGCCGTTCGGGCCGAGGAAGCCGGTGACGACGCCGGGCTCGACGACGAAGCTGAGCTCGTCGACAGCTCGCTTCTTGCCGTACTCCTTTATCAGGCCGTGCGCCTCGATCATGCGGCTTCCTCCCCCGGGGTCGTTGCCCATTCAAGCGACAATTCCTGAGAGTTCTCTGAGTGGCCGACGCCGAAGCTCAGGAGGCGCGGCTCAGGCCGCACGCTCATCGTCCTCGTCCGAGCCCTCGCTCTGCGCTGGGCCGACGCCGGCGTGCTGGGCGACGACCTCGGTGGCGTCCTTTCTCGTGAGAGAGAGATAGACGACCACCACGAGGATCGTGACGAGGAAGATGACGCTCGTGACTGTCGTGCCAAGGCCGAGCCCGCCGTCCTTGCGAGCCTGCGAGAGGTAATCGCCGAGCGACGCGCCGAGAGGACGGGTGAGGATGTAGGCGATCCAGAAGGCGAGCACTGCGTTCAACTTCAAGCGGAAGTGGGCGAATGTCACGGCGCCGATCAGCGCCGCGAAGAGGACCGCGGAGAGCCAGTAGCCGAGATTGAGGCGCTCGGCCGCGAGGTCGCCGGCCGCCGTGCCCAACGCGAAGGTGAACAGGATGGTCAGCCAGTAGAAGGCCTCGCGGCGCGTCGTATAGATCGTGTGGATGGACAGCGTCCGCTCGCTCGCGTACCAGGCCGCGAAGACCGCCGCGAGCACGATCGAGAAGACGATCGTCGTCGTCGGGAGCGTGACGCCGAGATTGTCGACGAGGTTGTCGGTGATCTGCGTCCCGACGACGCTGATCAGCACGACCGAAAGCCAGTAGAGGGCAGGGACGTACTTCTTGGCTTTGAACTGAAAGAACAACGTCACGAGCAGCACGCTGCCCGTGATGTAGGTCGTGTTCGTGAGGCCGAGGTTGAGGTTCGTGTTGAGGTAGTCGGAGGCCGTCTCGCCGACCGTGGTGCACAGGACCTTGATGATCCAGAAGTAGAGCGTGACCTCCGGAACCTTGTTCAGCATCTGCCGCCCGCGCAGGAGGCCGCGCGGGCTATCGGTCGCCGTAGGCATCGCGAGAGGGTGCCTAGGACCTCCTGAGCAAGACCTGACCGGCGCACGCCAGGCAGACTGCGCAGCAATGGAAGTCCCGTCCGATCTCGATGACCTTCGCACGCAGATCGCCGCCCTCGATCGCGAGCTGCTCGGCGCTCTCAACCGCCGGCTCGACCTCGTCGCACGTGTTCAAGAGCACAAGCACGAGACCGGCACGCGGCTGATCGACGCAAAGCGCGAAGCCGAGCTGCTGCAGCAGCTCACCGCAGCCAACGACGGCCCGCTGTCGGAGCGGGCCGTCTACTCGCTCTTCACCGCCGTGCTCGACGTCATGAAGCAGGAGCTCCAGGGTGAGCCGCGCCACGAAGTCGGCGCAGAGCGCCCCGCCTTGCCGGCCGGCGTCGCCACGCTCGCCGTGATCGGAACCGGGCTGCTCGGGACCTCCGTCGCACTCGCGGCGAAGCGTGCCGGCATCCGCAGTGTGCGGGGCTGGGACGCAGATGCCGCGACGCTGCGAGAGTCGGCGGGCGCGGGCGCGATCGACCAGGCCGCCGCGTCGCTCGCCGACGCCGTCGCGGGCGCCGACCTCATCGTCGTCGCAGTTCCCGTCGGCGTGCTCCTGGCCACGACGCGGGACGCGCTCTCGGCAGCCTCGCCCGGCGCCACCGTGACCGACGTCGGCTCGACCAAGCGCGGCCTCGCGGCCGTGGAGGACGAGCGTTTCGTGCCGGGCCATCCGATCGCGGGCGGGCACACGGGCGGTCCGACGCGTGCCTCCGTGGACCTCTTCGACGCGGCCACCTGGCTGCTCACGCCGCTGCCGACCAGCGATGCCGGCCGGCTCGATCTCGTGGAGCAGTTCATCTCGGCGCTCGGCGCACGGGTCGTTCGCGTCGGCGCGGCCGACCACGACCGGCTGCTCGCGCTGACGAGCCATCTGCCCCACGCTCTCGCGAACTTGCTCATGCGCCGCGTCGCGGCCGGCGGCGAGGAAGCGCTCGGCTTCGCAGGCGCGTCGTTACGTGAGATGACGCGCGTTGCCGGCGCCAATCCGACGATGTGGGCGGACATCTTCGTCGAGAACGGCGACCTGATCGCCGAGGCGCTTGCGGCCCACCGCTCCGAGCTCGGCGACGTCGAGCGCGCGCTGCGCGACGGCGACCGAACGTTCTTCGAGGAATGGATCGCTTCGTCCGCCGCAGCGCGAGGACGAATGCTCGGCTACGCGTACCAGACCGACGCGCGGGCGCTCAATCGCATTCGCGTTCGCGTGCCCGACAAGCCGGGCGTGCTCGCGCGCATCACGCAAACGCTGGGCGCCGCGGGGATCAACATCGAGGACTTCGAGCTGCGCCACGTCTCACCCGACTACGGCGGCGTGCTCGTGGTGCTCGTGACCGGCGCCGAGAACGCAGAGCTTGCGCGGACGCTGCTCAAGCGCGAGGGGTACAGCGCGGCCTAGGCAACGAGGCCGTGGCGCAAAGCGACTGCCACTGCCTGCGTGCGCGTGCGCGCCCCGAGCTTCGTCATCGCACGCTGCGCATGCGAACGAACGGTGTCGGGCGAGAGATAGAGCGTCGAGCCGATCTCCGCGTACGAGCCGCCCTCGGCGAGCATCCGCAGAACCTCCCGCTCGCGCTCGGAGAGCGCCTTGCGCGTATCTGTCCGCCGGTTCGAAGCAAGCGCCGCGGCGAGCACGGGATCGACGTAGAGACCGCCGGATGCGACGGTGTCGATTGCACGGGCGAGATCCTCGAGCGGCGCATCCTTGAGCGCGAACCCGCGTGCTCCCGCGTCGAGCGCATCGGAGACGAGCCCTCGGTCGGAGACACCGGAGTAGAGCAGCACGGCGGTCTCCGGAGAGACCTTGGCGATCTCCCGCGACAGCTCGAGCCCGTCGAGCTTCGGCATCCGCACGTCGGCGACGAGGACGACCGGACGAGTGGCGGTGACTGACTCGAGCGCGCGAGCGCCGTCTTGCACCGCTTCCAGGACGTCGAAGCCCGCGGCCGCGAGATATCGGCTGAGGCAATCGAGAATCGGCGGATGGTCGTCGGCGATGACGCAGGTCGTGCCGGCGCGGTCATGAGTTTGGCTGGCGCTCATCTTCCCTCGTGTTGTCGGCCGCGCGTCTCGCGCCTTGAGCCGCTGAGCGTGTGCCGCCGGGGCGGTTCGGGGCGCCCCGGCGGCCGTTGCGAGCTGGAGGAGGAGCCGCATTACCGTCCAGTTCAGACATCGGAACCGCGGCCCGGTTCGTGGACACCGATGTAGGGACATGTGCTGTCGCCGTCGCGGGCCGCCTGCGTACGCGCTTTCGGCGCCATCCCCGGAAAACGGCGCATTTTCTCGCTAGAGGGGATGGAGGTCGAACGGTTGCGTGAGTCGACAGGCCGACGGCGCCCGCCAATGCTCCGATCATGTCGGCAGTCCCACATCTGTCAGACGAGCCGCCTCCCGTCTCACCGGCTGCGGCCCCGCTGACGGTCGTCGGCTTCGACCTCGAGGAGCGGCTGGCCCGCGCCGAGACGCGTACGCGCGACAACGACCACGCCGCGGCGCTGGAGCAGCTCGACGCGTTGTGGCCCGAGGTGCGGCACGATCCCGCGCTCACCTTGCGGCACCGGCTGGCTGAAGCCTGGGCCGAGATGTACCGCGGCCGCCTCGACGCCGCCGCCGATCTGCTTGCGCACGCCGACTCGATCGTGCAGTCACCCCTCTTCGACGCGGCCGACCGAGCCGAAGTCCTCTACCGCCGAGGCTGCGTCGCCCTCAAGCTGACGGACGTCGCGGAGGCGGTCTCGCTCTTCACCCGCGCACTCGAGACGAACTCCCGCTCGGCGCACCCGTCGCTGCTTCTTGCGGCCGACGTCCGCAACTGGCGATCACGCTGCCACCAGCTTCGCCGCGACTGGGATGCGGCGGCCCGTGACGCCGAAGCGTCGCTCGAGCTCGCCACCGAAGCGGGCTGCGAACGATCGCGCGCGCACGCAATGTTCCAGGCGTCTCTCGTGGCCGAGCGGCAGCGGCAGTGGCTGCTCGCCCGGTTCCATGCGGAGCAGGCGCTCGACATCTACCGCAACCACGGCGACACGCTCTCGGCCGCGAGGATCCTGAACAACCTCGGCGGCATCGACTTCCTCCTCGGGGACATCGCGGGGGCGGAGCAAGCACTGAAGGAGGCCGCAGCGACTGCGGCGGACGCGGGCAGCGATGCAGACGTCGCGCAGGCGACGGCCTCGCTCGCGCAGGTGCTCCTCCACACGGACCGTCCGCAAGAGGCGCGAGATCGCGCCCAGGCAGCTCTCGCCTTGCTCGCGGGACGAGCCGACTTCCTCGCGGAGGCCGGCAACGCGCAGCTCGTCGTTGCCAAGTCCTACGGCGCCGAGCACGACACCTCGTCGGCCTCGGAATGGCTCGGCCGTGCCGAGAGCACGTTCACCGAGCTCGGCTCGACGAGCCACCTTGCTGCGGTCTGGATCGCGCGCGGCGACCTTGCCCGCGCAACCGGCGACTGCGACTCCGCGGCCGAGCTCTACCGGCGCGCCGCCGAATCGCTTCAGGACTTCCACTTCTAACGCCGGAGGAGGTGAGTTAATGCACAGGCTTTGGACGCTCAGCCGTTTCGTTCTCCCGGCTCTCGCCATCGCAGCTTTCGTTGGTCGCCTCAAGTGGGGCACGGGCCTCGGCGGCTTCTCGTCGGGCAACTGAGCACGTACATGGGGAGCTCTCGTCGGGCGGATGAAGCTCTCGCTGAGCGCCGGCGCGCGGCCACACTCGTAGGTCGTCGCGCCGCGCTCAGCGCACGTTGCTGAAGAACGCGTCGACCACCTGCGGGTCGAACGAGCTGCCACGGCCGGAGGCGACGTGCTCGCGCGCATCGACGTCCGACAGGGCCGGCCGATATGGCCTGTCGCTAATCAGCGCGTCGAAGACGTCCGCGACGGCGACGATGCGGCCCTCGAGTGGAATCCCGTCGCCCGACAACCCGCGCGGATAGCCTCCGCCGTCCCAGCGCTCGTGGTGTGTCCAGGCAATGACGGCGGCGGTGTCGAGCAATTCGTTGTCGGAGCCGCAGAGCAAGCGGTGGCCGACGTCCGTGTGGCGCTCCATCGCGACGCGCTCAGGCCCGTCGAGGGGGCCCGGCTTTCTCAGGATCGTGTCGGAGACCGCGATCTTGCCGATGTCGTGCAGCGGGCTCACGAGGCGAAGCAGCTCGGCTCGATCGGAGCCGAGACCGAGAGCGAGCGCGATCTGCTGGACGTAGGAGCCCACGCGTTCGACGTGCGCCCCGGTCTGGCCGTCGTGCGATTCGATCGCACGGCCGAGCCGGGTGACCGTCTCGCCGTAGGCGCGCCGCAACTCGCTCTCTGACTGCTCGAGGCGCGCGATCGCGACCTCGAGTTGCGCATTGCGCGCGGCCAGCGTCTCCTCGAGGCTCGATGCGTAGCTTCGCTGTGCGGCATCGAGCTTGCGCCGGCGCAACGCCTCCGTGACGTCGATCAGCAACTGGTTGTTCTCGAACGGCTTCGTCAGATATCCGTAGGCGCCGAGGCGCAGCGCGGCGTCCGCGATCTGGGGGTCGTCTCGGCCGGTGACCATCACCGTGGCAACTTCCGGGTGCGTGCGGCCCAGCTCGGCGACGAGGTCGAGCCCCGACCGGCCCGGCAAGCCGATGTCGCAGAGCACGACCGAGAACGAGCGCTCGTCGAGGACCCGTCGTGCCTCTTCTGCGGAGCCCACCGTGACGCAGTCGTGGCCGGAGTCCTGGAGCAGGCGCGAGATCAGGCCTCGAATCTGCGCGTCGTCGTCGACGCAGAGGATCAGCTCGCCGCTCATCCGAACGGCGAGGACGGCGCTTGCCGAGTTGCGTACATCTGTTGACACTAGCGCGCAAGAACACGAGGCGCTGTGCCCAAAAGGGGTACCTGCTCCCGCGGCAGGCGCGCCCGCGTGAGGGCCTGGGGCCCGATATGGCAGAGCTACACTTCTGCGCGGGTCGGGCTCCGCACAGTGGGAGCGTGTGAACCGCGTCAGATCCGGAAGGAAGCAGCGCTAAGCATTCCCTTCCAGGTGTGCGGGTCGCCCGGCCCTTTTCTTTCTAAGGTTGGCTTCGTGACGCGGGGATCACTTCTCGGGAGTCTTGCGATCGCCGCGGTTGCGCTCGCGTATGCGCTTCCGATGCAGTCGCCCGGGTGCGGCCAGAACGCTCACTACGCAGCGACGCGCTCGTTCGCCGAAGGGCACGCCTACATCGATCGATACGCCACGGAGACATGTGATGTCGTCCGCCGTGGCGGCCATGTGTACGCCGCGAAGGGGCCCGCACTCGACCTTTGGAGCGTGCCGTGGTACCTCGTGCTGCGCTCGGTCGGAGCCGTGCCGCCCAATCCGAATGCGCATCTCGGCTATCCGGCTGCGATGGTCGGCGTCCCCTTGCGCGCGCTGTGGCAGATGGGACTGTGGTCGGTCGTGCTGCCGGCTCTCGCGCTCCTCCTGCTCGTCCGGCGGACCGTGGACCGGCTCGAGCCGGGGCTTGGTGCGCCGGTGGCCGTCATCCTGGGGCTCGGCACGCTCCTGTTGCCGTTCTCGACACTCGTCTTCGCGCATGTGCCGGCGACGATGCTTGCCTTCCTCGCGTTCACGCTCCTGTTCGAGAAGCCCAGCGTGCGCCGCTCGGCGCTCGCAGGTGCGGCGGCCGGCCTTGCTGTCGCGACCGACCTGCCGCTCGTGGTGCCTGCGGTCGCGCTCGGCGTCTACGCCGCGGCGCGCGAGCCCCGTGTGCAGCGCGTCGGGGCGTACGCCGCCGGCCTCCTCGTCGGCTTGTTCCCGCTCTTCGCGTTCGGGATCTGGGCCTTCGGGTCTCCGTTCGAGCTCGCGTATTCCGGGGCGGCGATCGACCCTGGCGCTGGGGGCGTGGAGCAGGCGCACGTGCACGGCCTCGTCTTCACGCTGACCTCACCGCATCCGCATTTTGCGATCGACGTGCTGCTCAGTCAGCGCGGCCTCGTCGTCCTCGCCCCCGTCGTCGCGGCCGCGGCCGCCGGTATCGCTCTGCTGTGGAGGCGTAGCCTGCGCGCCGAAGCCGCGCTGATCGGCGGCCTAGCCGTCGCCGAGATCGCGTGGAACGCGTTCCGCCCGACCTACGAGCTGGCGCTGGGTGGCTGGGTGCCGGGGCCACGGTTCCTCATCCCCCTCCTTCCCTTCCTCTGTCTGGCACTCGCACCCGTCTTGCGCCGGATCCCGGCGACGGTCGGTGTGCTCGCGCTCGTGTCCATCGGAGCGATGGTGGTGGCCACGAGTGCCGAGCCTCTGCTCTCGAACGACGACACACACCACTGGATCTCGCGCATCGTCGCCGGCAACTTCGTGCCCACCGTGCTCAGCCTCTGGGGGAGCGGCCACGGCTGGCTCGGGATCATGCCGTTCCTCCTCCTCGTCGCGGCCGCGGTGCTCGCAGCAGGCGCCACGATCCGGCCAACCCTCGAACGGCGCGATCTCGCCCTCGCGGCGGCGAGCGTCATCGCCTGGATCGTCGTCGAGCACGGCGCGCCCGCGCTGCTGCAGGTCGATCGGCTCGTCGGCCAGAGCTACGGCGCCGCGGCCGCAGTCGCCGTGGTCTCCGGCTTCGCCTGGGCCCTCATCCGGCTCTTCGCGGGTCGCCCGGCTGCCGCCGCGCCGGGCCTCCTGCTCCTGGCTTTCGCAGCCCGGCGATTCGACCAGCACACGAAATGGGCCCTGCTTCTGGCCCTGCTCGTGCTGGGCGCGCTCGCGCTCCAGCCGGCGCTCGCCGACCGGGTGCGACGCCGGGGCATTCCTGCTTGAATCGAACTGTGGCCGCGCTCTACCGGAAATACCGTCCCCAGACCTTCGCTGACGTCGTCGGTCAGGAAGCAGTCGTCCGGACGCTGAAGAACGCGATCGCCGCCGGATCGGTGCGCCAGGCCTATCTGTTCGCCGGGCCGCGCGGGACCGGCAAGACCTCGATGGCGCGAATCCTCGCGAAGAGCCTGAACTGCACGCACGGGCCGACGGCGACGCCGGACGGAACGTGCCACGCCTGCGTGGCGATCGCCGCAGGGACGTCGCTCGACGTGATCGAGATGGATGCCGCCTCGCAGCGCGGGATCGACGACATCCGCGAGATCCGCGACCGCGTCGTGCTCCAGCCCGTCGAGGGAAAGCACAAGGTCTACATCCTCGACGAGGCGCACCAGCTGACCGACGCCGCCTGGAACGCGCTCCTGAAGCTGATCGAGGAGCCGCCGCCGCACCTCGTCTTCGTCTTCTGCACCACCGACCTGTCGAAGGTGCTGCCGACGGTGCGCTCGCGCTGCCAGACCTTCGTCTTCCAGCGTCCCCGCCTGCAGGACATCCTCACCGTGCTGACCCGCGTGGCAGAGGGCGAGCAGATCGACGCGCCGCCGCAGGCGCTGTCGCTCGTCGCCCGTTCCGCGCGCGGCTCGTTTCGCGACGCGACGTCGACGCTCGACCAGCTCGCCGCCGCGACGGAGGGCAAGGTCACGGTGCAGTCGGTGCTCCAGCTGCTCGGCACGGTCGAGGAGGAAGCCCTCTTCCGGCTCTGCGATCTGATCGTCGACCGCGACACGGCGGGTGCGCTGACCTTCGTCGAGGAGCTGTCCGAGCAGGGTCACGACCTCGGCCGGCTCGTGACCGAGCTGATCGAGCACCTGCGTCACCTGATGCTCGTGCAGCACATGGGCGAGGTGCCCGAGTCGCTGCCCGTGACCCAGGAGACACGCGAGCGGCTGCGCTCGCAGGCGAACCAGGTCGGCGAGCCCACGGTCGTGCGCCTGCTCGACCTGCTTGCCGTCGCCGTCGACGACATGCGCCAGGGCGGCGACCCGCGGCTTCCGCTCGAGCTTGCGCTCGTGAAGGTGACGCGCCCGGCGTCGGATCTCGCCCGCGAGTCGGTCAACTACCGGCTCGAGCAGCTGGAGCAGCGCGGGCCGACCGCAGCGCCGCAGGCCGTGCCGCCGGCGCCTGCCGCCGCCGGCAAGCCGGCACCC
>JAOPYX010000192.1 GCA_025964535.1 Actinomycetes bacterium
GCGTCGTAGAGGCCGAGAAAGCCGAGGTAGCGGCCCGGGTTGCCGGCGACGCTGGCGCCGACTCCGCCGATCACGATCGGGATCGCGTGGGGGAGAAAGAGCAGCGGCATCAGGAGGTCGCGGGCCCGAGTGACGACGGCCATGGCGCCGACGAGGGTGCCGACGGTGCAGATCCCGATGTCCGCAAGGGCGACGCCGGCCACGGTGGAGCCGCGCAACCCATGGAAGAAGAGCGCGAACACGGGCAGCGCGACCAGCTCGGCCGCGACGAGGAACGCGAGCGTGGCGAGCGACTTCGCAAGCCAGATCGCGCTGCGGTCGCACGGCGCGAGCACGAGCCCGTCGAGCACCCGCTGCTCGCGCTCGGGCACGAAGGCGCGGCCGAGCCCGAGCAAGGCCGTGAACACGATCGCGACCCAGAGCAGACCGCTCGCGGCCTGCTTCGACGAGCCCGCGGGCAACGCGAAATGGAAGACGACGAACGTGGCGACGACGAAGAGCAGCATCGCCGGCAGCGTGTCGCGAGCACGCAGCTCGAGCAGGAGATCCTTGCGCGCAAGTGCGCGCACGTCGGCGAGATAGTTCATGCGGCGAGCTCCACCTGCATCGTCGCGAGCGACTCGATGCGTGCCGGGTCGTGGGTCGAGACGAGCAATGTGCGCTCGCCGCGTAGCTCGGCGAACTGCGCGTCGAGCAGCTCTGCGCCCTGCGCGTCGAGCGCGGTGTAGGGCTCGTCGAGGACGAGCAGCGCGGGATCGTGGAGCAGCGCGCGGCAGAGTGCGAGCCGCTGCGTCATCCCGCGCGAGTACGACGATACGCGGTCGCCGCGCACGTCCCAGAGCCCGAACCGCTCGAGCAGCATCCCGATGCGCTCGCGCCGCTCGGGCACCCGATAGAGCCGGCCGTAGAGATCGAGGTTCTCGAGCGCCGTCAGGTCGCGGTAGACGAGCGGCTCGTGGCCGAGGTAGCCGATGTCTGCGCGCTGCGCGTCCACGCTCAATGCTCCCTCCGTCGGCAGAGCGAGCCCGACGCAGATGCGCAGCAATGTCGTCTTGCCGGAGCCGTTCGGGCCGGTGACGACGGCGAAGCCGCCACGCGGCACGTCGAGATCGACCCCGCGTAGGACGCGCTTCTCGCCGAAGCGCTTGCCAAGCCCGAGCGCCGTGATCATCGGACGATCGCGTCCGCGATCACGAACACGGCGAACGCGACGCTGATCACGCCGTTCATCGTGAAGAACGCCGCGTCGAGTCGCCGGAGGTCGTCGGGACGAACGAGCGCGTGCTCGTACACGAGCAGCGCGGCGACCACCGCAACGCCGATCCAGTACAGCACGCCCACCGACAATCCCAGCCCCGCGACGAAGAGACACGCGACGGTCGCGAGGTGCGCGAGTCGCGCGGCGGCGAATGCACCGCGCACGCCGAAGCGCGTGACGACCGAGTGCAGTCCTTCTGCGCGGTCGATGTCGACGTCGAACAGCGCGTAGAAGAAATCGAAGCCGGCGACCCAGAACGTGACGGCGGCGCCCAGCACCCAAGCCTCCCACGGGAGATGGTTGGTGATGGCGACCCAGCCCCCGACAGGTGCGAGCCCGTCGACTGCGCCGAGCCAGAGATGGCAGAGCCACGTCCAGCGCTTGAGATACGGATAGAGAACGAAGCCGGCGACCGGGATCGGCCAGAGCCAGTGCGTCACCGGCGCGAGCTGCCAGACCGACACGACGAAGAGCGCGAGCGAGGCGGCGCAGAAGAGGAGCACCTGGAGGACGCTGAGCTGCCCGCTCGGCAGCTCGCGGCCCGACGTCCGTGGGTTGCGCGCATCGATGCCCGTGTCGATGAGACGGTTGAGCGCCATCGCAAGCGAGCGTGCGCCGACCATCGCGAGCGTGATCCACAGCAGGTCGTGCCCGGAGGGCGTGCGTCCGACTGCGAGGAACGCACCCACGTACGCGAACGGCAGCGCGAAGACGGTGTGCTCGATCTTCACCAGCCGCGCAAACCGCGCCGGCAGCGGCGCCAGCGTGGGAGCGGAAACGGTCATGGGCGCATGCTACGGCCGGGGTCAGGTCTGCTCGTGCGCCGTCTGCTCGTCGGCGAGCAGCTTCAGCGCATGGGCGAGCGCCGGCCGGAGCACGGCGAAGCCGTCGCGACAGCCGCCGGGGGAGCCTGGCAGGTTGACGACGAGCGTCGAGCCGGCGACGCCGGCAACCCCGCGCGAGAGCAGGCCATGCGGCGTCTTCGCAATCGAGTCGGCGCGGAGCGCCTGGGCAATGCCGGGAGCGTCGCGGTCGAGCACCTCCCGCGTCGCCTCCGGAGTGACGTCGCGGGGGGCCAGGCCCGTGCCGCCCGTGGTGAGCACGAGCCGCGAGGTCGCGACGAGCTCGCGCAACGCCGCGACGATCTGCTCGCGCTCGTCCGGCACGACTCGCCGCTCGACCTCGTATCCCTCTGCGGTGAGCAGCTCCGCGAGCAACTCGCCGCTCGTGTCTTCCGCTGCGCCGCGTGAGACGCGGTCGGAAGCCGTGAGCACTGCGGCCTTCAGACCTGCTCCTTCGTCTTCTCGAGCAGTCGCACCTCGGCGATGACCATCTGCTTGTCGATCGCCTTCGCCATGTCGTAGACCGTGAGCGCGGCGACCGACGCAGCAGTGAGCGCTTCCATCTCGACGCCGGTCTGCGCGGTCGTCTCCGCAGTCGCGACGATCTCGACCGAGTCGTCGCGCACCTCGAGCGTCACCGCGACGTGCGAGAGCGCGAGAGGATGGCAGAGCGGAATGAGCTCGCTCGTCCGCTTCGCGGCCATGATCCCGGCGAGCTGCGCAGTCGTGAGTGCGTCGCCCTTCGGCAGGTCGTGAAGCCGGCGGGCAGTCTCCCGTGCCATGCGTACCTCGGCGCGCGCCACGGCGCGGCGCCGCGACAACGGCTTCGCGCCGACGTCCACCATGCGGACGGCGCCGGCCTCGTCGACATGCGAGAGATCGTTCGCCATGCGGCGCATCGTACTCGCGCCGCTACGCGGAGACGCGCTCGGAGACCCGATCGAGGTCGGCCAGCTGCGCGTCGATCCACACCGCAACGTCGTTCGCCCGCACGTGTGCGCGCGTCGCTTCCAAGCGCCTACGCCGCTCGTCCGCGGACATCGTAAGCGCCTCGTTGATCGCCTGCGCCTGCCCGTAGATGTCGAACGGGTTGACGGTCAACGCCCACTCGCCGAGCTCCTCGAAGGAACCGGTGTTCTCCGAGAGGATGAGCACGCCGTCACGCCCGTTCAGGAGCGGCGCTTCCTTCGAGACGAGATTGAGGCCGTCGAAGACGGCGTTCACGAGCAACGCGTCGTACTGCTTGTACGCAGCGACGGATTGGGCGAAGTTGTCGGCGACCTGCAGATCGATCGGCAGCCAGCCCTCGCGCTGGAAGCGGTCGTTCACGGCGCGCGCCTCGCGCTGCACCGCAGCGAGATACTCCGAGTACTCCGGCACGTCCTGCCGCGACGGATCGAGCAGCGCGAGCATGGTCGCCCGGCCTTGCATCTCCGGGTGCATGTCGAGAAAGAGCGCAAACGCGCGGAAGCCCCGAACGATGTTCTTGGAGGGATCTGTCCGGTCGACGCGCACGACGAGGAACTCCGGCCGGCGTTCCGCGATCAGCCGTTCCTGCTCGAGCACGCTTGGGTCGTCCTTCAGCTCGTCGAACTCGGCCGGGTCGACGCCGATCGGATGGTTCGTGACGAGCGTCGTTCGGCCTTCGTGCTTGACGGTCGACGCAGCGATGTCGACCTCCGCACCGAGAATGTCCCCGCACGAGCGCAGGAAGTTCCGCTTCCATCGCTCCGTGTGGAAGCCGACGACGTCGTTTGCAAGCAGCCCTTCGTGGATCTCACGCCGCAGATGCTCGGGGAGGACATGCCAGTAGTCCGACTGCGGCCACGGGATGTGGACGAAATGCGCGGTCAGCGCATTCGGGCGGCGCGCCCGCACGAGCTTCGGCGCGAGATACAGGTGGTAGTCGTGGAAGAAGACCGCGGCATCCGGGTCGCGCTCGAGCTCGGCGACGGTCGCGTCCGCGAACGCCTCGTTGACGGGCAGGTAGCCGTTGAACCATGCGTTGTGCAGGCCGAGGTCGAGGTCCGGCGCGTACGGCAGCCCCCACATGTAGTGCTGGAGAAACCACAGGGTCGGGTTGGCGACGACGTTGTAGTACCAGTCGTACGTCGAGGGATCGGATGCGACGAGCCGCATGCGATACGGCGAGCCGTCGCGCGCGGTCTCGTCGACGGCGTCGCCGCCGTGCTCGCCTGCGACGGCGAGGTCCTCCTCGCCCATCGCGCTCGCGATCCACGTCACCTCGTGTCGCGCGAGCAGGCTCCGCAACGCCGTGACGAGACCGCCGCCGCCGCGGCGTGCGATCCGCTCGCCCTCGGGTGAGCGCTGGTACGAAACGGGGCCGCGGTTCGCGACGACGATGAGCTTCCGGCGCGTGTTCACCACGCTGAACCTATCCCGGGTACAGCGGCAAAAACAGCGCGCGCTAACCGAGGAGCTTCACGAAGCACAGACGCGAGCCGCGCACGCCGGGCTTCGAGTCGAGCTCGAACTCGTCGGCGATCGTTCGGATGATCGCGATTCCGAGCCCACCCTCGGAGAGCTCCTCACCCTCGAAGGGCGGCGCCTCGTCGGGGTCGAAGCCGTCGCCGTCGTCGACGACCTGGATGCGGAGCCGATCGGGCTGGAGCTCATACGTGATGTCGACATGCCCGCTGTCCTTGTCGCCGTACGCGTGGCGCACCGAATTCGACACGGCCTCGGTGAGCGCGAGCTTGAGATCGGCCATCGTGTCGTCGCCGATGTCCCGAAGCTGTGCCAGCCCGGTGAGCGCGAGGCGACCGAGCGTGATGTATTCGGCCTTCGCCGGGATCCGGAGATGGATGACGCGCGTTCCGTCGGCGCGGGCCTCATCGAGCGCAAGGGCGTCGCTAATCACGTGCACGGTGCTCCCACATCATGACCCCAGTCCCGATTCCCATAGATTCGCCGTCTCAAACCCGCCGATTTCTACACCATCCAGCGCACCCGCTGTCACATCGGCCGCCTCTGCCGGTCACATCACCCGGAGCCATCAAGCCCGTGCCTACCCGGCGCCACCGCGACCTAACCCACGGTTAGGGCACCTGCGGGGCGGCCGGGCGGGTGCCGAGGCGGACGGCGATCGAGCGGCTCCGGCCGGCCCTGAGGACGGAGAACACCGCAGTCTGCCCCGGGCGCAGCTCATTTGTGACGATTCGCACAAGATCGTTCCCGTTCGACACGGATAGCCCGTTCACGGCCGTGACGACGTCGCCGCCGGCGACGACCGCGGTGCCCTGAAACTGGGTCGCGCCGCTGCCGCCGTGGATCCCCGCGGCCGCGGCCGGCCCGCCGGGCGTGACCCGGTCGACGAGAGCCCCGCGGCTGATCGGCAGGCCGAGGTGCCGCGCGAGCGACGGCGTGAGGTCCTCCGTCTGCACGCCCGCATACGCGTAGCCCACCTTGCGGCCCGCGACGAGCTCGCGAAGCGAGCGGCGCGCGGAATCGATCGGGACGGCGAAGCCGATGCCTGCGGGCCCACCGGAGTCGGTTCGGATCTGGGCGTTGATCCCGATCACGCGGCCGGCGGGGTCGAGCAGCGGGCCGCCCGAGCTGCCGTGGGCGATCGGAGCGTCGATCTGGATTGCCCCGATCAGCTGGAAATGCGCCGCCGTCAGGGCCGCGATCGACCGGCCGACGGCCGAGACGACCCCGACCGCGAGCGAGTTCTCGTTGCCGAGCGGACTGCCGATCGCGGCCACGGGCTCTCCGACCACGACGTCGGCGGAGCGGCCGAGCGGCAAGACGGCGAGCGCGTGGGCCGACGGCGAGACGCGGATCACGCCGACGTCGTCGAAGACGTCCCAGCCGACGACGGTGGCCGGCACGCGGTCATGGTCCGCGAACTCGACGTAGACCTGCCCCGCCGGCTTCACCGTCCCGCCCGCGGCCACCTCGCCCGCGTTGGTGATGACGTGCGCGTTCGTGAGGATCGTCCCGTCCGCCGACACGACGAATCCGGAGCCCTGCGCGGCCTGGCCGCCGGTGTACGTGAAGACGGTGACGACCCCCGGTGAGCGGTCGGCGAAGATCCGCGCCGGCGAGAAGCTCCCGGAGCCGGTCGCGGGCGGCGCCACGGTGACCTGGGCCGGCGCGGCCGAGCCACCGGTCGCTGCGCGCACGACGACCGTCGTCGAGCCTGCGAGCAGGCCGCTCGCACGACCGATGCCCAACGCCGCGCCCGCACCGAGCGCGGCGCAGACCAGTCCGAGAAGGGCGACGCGCACCACGGACCACTGTACCGAGCGCCGTTCCGCCGTTTTCCCGTGAAAACGCGAGACGCGTCGGGCCGGCGTCCTACACTGAGCCGCCGTGGCTGCCGTACCGCCTGCGCCGGAGCGGCGCCGTCCGCGCCGTGGGTCGCTCGAGCGACCCATCAACGGCCGTCTCTACCGCGGAACCTGGCTGCTCGTCGGACTGCCGCTGCTCGTGCTCGCCTTCAGCGTGGCGCGGCCGGCGGCCCTGCAACCGCCCGGGCTTCCCGCAGCGTTCGACCGGAACGCCGCCGCCGCGGTCTCGAACGATCTCTCGCAGCACTGGCCCCTCCGCGCACCGGGAAGCGCGGGCGCCATCGGCGCAGCCCGCTGGTTCGCGGCGCAGCTGACGCCATACGGCTTCATCGTGCGGAGCGAGCCGTTCACCGCCACGGTTCCCGGCCAGGGCGCCATCGGGTTCGAGAACCTCGTCGCGCGCA
>JAOPYX010000206.1 GCA_025964535.1 Actinomycetes bacterium
CCAAGGGACAGGGCTCGACGTTGACGGCGAACCCCTTCTGGTACGGACACAAGCCCGCGCTCGACGAGGTCGACTTCAAGCTCATCACCGACACGAACGCCGAGGTGCAGGCCATGCGCGACGGCACGGTCGACGCGATCAACCCGACCTTCCGCTCGAACCTGACGCAGCTCAAGGGAGTCAGCGGGATCACCTACAACCAGGTCACCGGTCTCTACCAGGAGCACATCGACATCCAATTCGGGCCCAAGGGCAACCCCTTGCTGCGAGCTCCCTGGTTCCGGCAGTCGCTGATGATGGGGATCGACCGCGCGGCGATCATCAAGACCGTGTACGGCCCCCTTGCCGGCAACACGATTCCGCTGAACAGTCTCATCTACTACCAATCAGATCCGGCGTACAGGCCGGACTTCAAGAGGTGGAACTTCAACCCAGGCAAGGCGCTCGCGCTCCTGAAGGAGCACTGCACGGGCGGCCCGACCTCGGTGTCCGCGAACAACAGCTCGTCGTGGACCTGTGGCGGCTACCCGGCACAGGTTCGCTACACGTGGACTGCGTCAGTCGCGACGCGCACCACGCAGGAAGCGATCATCAAGCAGCAGCTGAAGTCGATCGGAATCGACGTCACCGAGGCGCCTCTGTCGGCGAATGTCATCTTCGCGCCGGCGGGACTGCCGTCGGGCGACTACGACCTCGCCAACTTCGCGTGGGTCACAGGAGCCGATCCGTCGGGGTACGTCCCGACCTGGAGCTGCGGCGGGCTGTCGAACTATCTGAACTACTGCAACCGCGCCGTGACGCGGCTGCTGGCGGCGTCGAACAGCGAGCTCGATCCGGCGAAGCGGACCAAGCTGCTTCAGCAGGCCGACGCTCTGCTGGCGAACGACGTCCCAGCGATCCCGATGTACTCCAGGCCGACGCCGCTGATCTGGAGGTCGAACGTTCTCGGGATGAAGAACAACGCCTCCCTCACCGGGTTCGCCTGGAACATCGAGGACTGGAAGTGGACGTCGTAGTTCGCTACGCGGCGTCGCGATAGCGCTCGCTGCGCAGCGCCAGCCAGAGCTGTATCAGCCGCTCGCGGTCGAGCGTCCCGAGCTCCTGCCCCGCCTTGCGCTCGTGGAGCGCCAGCTCGTCCTCGACCATCTCGATCGTGAACGTCTCGTCCCAGGCGACGCCGCGCACCCAGTTCTCGCAGGCGCGGACGATGTCGACCCGCGGCTTCTTCGCAGCACCCGGGGCCGGCGTCGCCGCGCGCCGAGCGAGCTCCTCGGCGACGCGTACCGCCTCCATGCGAAGCTCGTCGATCGACCATTCCTCGAGCGGCTTGGCCATGGCTGAACGGTACGGGCCCGACCGGACGGTCCCGCTCGGCGCCCGTCACTGCAGCGCCGAGCGCGTGAAGACCCGGATGGAAACGGTCGTCAGCAACGCCGCGAAGGCGGCGACGACGGCGAGGCTGAGCGCTGCCATTGCCGTCGGGCTGCCCATCTTCCAGATCGCGTGCAACCCGCTGCTGTCGTTCAGAAGGCCGTAGCGCATCAGCGCAAGCGCGTGCGTGAGGGGAAGCACCTTCGCGATCCAGCCGAGGACGAGCGGCATCGCGCCGATCGGAAACAGCGAGCCCGCGAGGAACCATGGGACGATGCCGATCGCCGGAACGCGCCCGACGTACTCCTCCGCGCGTGGGACCCGGCTAGCGAGCGTCTCGGCGACGCCGTACATCGCGATCGCAAGGAGGAGGGCGGCCCCCACGAACCAGAGCACGCCGGTACCGGTGACGTGGAAGTGGATCCGACGCAGGACAGCGAACGCAATGAGCACGCCGACCTGCAAGGCGGTCGTCGCCAGCGCGACGATCAGGTTGCCGAGCACGAGCAACGATCGCGCGATCGGCGCTGCCAGCAACTCACGCTGAGCGCCGCTCTCGCGGTCGACGATCACGCCGAGACCCGAGAGCATCATGTTCAGCGGAATCAGCAGGCCCATCGTGCCCACTGCGACGAAGGATTCGTAACTCGCGCTCGTGTGCAGCGCCTTCTTCAGGGCGGGTGCGATCACGAGCGCGAACAGCACGGGCGTGAGCAGCGGAACGACGAGCTCGCGCGGTGTCCGCGCCGTCAATGCGAACCGGCGCGCGACGAGCGTCGCGAGTGGAGCGAGGTTGGCGGCGACCGGCGACGGGCGACGCACGCGGGGCATCTCGTTGGCAATTGCACTCATGTCTTGTCCTTTCGTGAATCGGGTTCAGTCGGCGCCGAGGCTGGCGCCGGTCAGGCGCAGGTAGACGTCGTCGAGGGTCGGGCGCCGCGCCGCGATCGCTGCCGTCGCCAGCCCGAGCGCGTGCACGGCCGCGATTGCGTCGGCCGAAGAGCGGTCGTGGAGCGGGACGGTCACCGTCGAGCCGACCGTGAATGCGTCGCCGCCGGCGATCCCGTGCGCGTGGAGGATGTCGAGCGCACTCGGTGCGTCGCCGTCGATCCGGAGCTCGAGCAGCTCGCGCCCGAGCTTCGCCTTGAGCTCCTCGGGCGTGCCGAGCGCGACGATCTGCCCGGCGTGGATGATCGCGACGCGGTCGCAGAGGCGCTCGGCTTCGTCGAGGTAGTGCGTCGTGAGCAGGATCGTGATCTCGTTCTCTGCACGTAGCGCCGCGATCACGTCGAGCAGCTCGTGCCGGATTCGCGGATCGAGCCCGACCGTCGGCTCGTCGAGGAAGAGCACTCGCGGGTCGGAGATCAGCGCGCGCGCAATCTCCAGACGGCGCCGCTGGCCACCGCTGTACGTGCCGACGGTTCGACTCACGAGATCGGCGATCCCGAGCGCCTCCGTCACCTCGGCGACGCGTGTCTTCGCCTTCGCGGGGTCGACCCCCCAGAGCTTTGCGTGCAGATCGAGGTTGCGCAGGCCCGTGAACGACCGATCGACGACGGCGTCCTGGAAGACGACGCTACTGATCCGTCGGGCTTCGCGCGGATCGACCGCAACGTCGAAGCCACCGAGCAGCGCCGTGCCGCTCGTCGGGACGAGGGTGGTCGTGAGCATGCCGATCGTCGTCGACTTTCCGGCGCCGTTCGGGCCGAGCAGCCCGAACACCTCACCGGACGCAACCTCGAAGTCGATCCCCTTGACCGCCTCGACGCCGCCGTCGTAGGTCTTCGTGAGCCTGCGTACGTCGATTGCAGGACGCTCTTCTGTGCTGACCATGTATGCCTTCTCTCGCTGGATATGGGATGCAGTCGTGCCGTTCTCAGCGGCACACGTCACATCTGCCGCGGCTCGTTCGTCACTGCTATGACGGATCCCGACGGAAGGATGTGACATGAGCGAGCGCGACTGGCAGGTAGAGGAGTTCGAGCAGCACCGTCCGCAACTTCAGGCGGTCGCCTATCGAATGCTCGGCTCCGTCACCGAGGCCGAGGACGCCGTCCAGGAAGCGTGGCTGCGGTTGAGCCGCTCCGACACCGCCGCGGTCGACAATCTCGGCGGATGGCTGACGACGGTGGTCGGCCGGGTCTGCCTCGACATGTTGCGCACACGCAGATCGCGACGCGAGGACTACGTGGGTACGTGGCTCCCGGAGCCGATCGTCGTCGCCGACGACGGGCCGGGCCCCGAGCAGGAAGCACTGATCGCCGATTCCGTGGCGCTCGCGCTCTTCGTCGTCCTCGAGACGCTGACACCTGCGGAACGGCTCGCGTTCGTGCTCCACGACATGTTCGCCGTACCGTTCGACGTGATCGCTCCGATCATCGAAAAATCACCGGAGGCGGCGCGTCAGCTCGCCAGCCGCGCCCGGCGACGCGTCCAGGGGTCAGCCCCGACGACAGATGCCAACATTCCTCACCAGCGAGAGATCGTCGACGCATTCCTCGCTGCAGCTCGTGCGGGAGACTTCGAAGGCCTCGTTGCCGTGCTCGATCCCGACGTCGTCTTCCGCGTCGATACCGGCCCGGCGAGCCCGCGCGCGCGTCCGCCGATCACCGGCGCCGCCGCCGTCGCGCAACAGATACTCGCTCGCGGAACGCGGTTGGCGCCGCACGCCCGACCGGCAATCGTCAACGGAGCCGCAGGCGCCGTGGTGCTCGGACAGGGCGGCCGGCCGATGGCCGTGGTCGCGTTCACCGTGGCCCATCACCAGATCGTGGCGATGGACCTGATCACCGATCCCGAGAAGCTGCGCGGGCTGGAGTTCGCCGGCTGACGGGGAGAAACCCCGTCCGCGAGTCGTCGGTCAGCCCGCGGCGTCGACGATGCGCTCGGCGAGCGCCGAGTGCCGGCGCCGCTCGTCGCTGCGCGCGAGGGCGATCGCGACTGCCTTGCGCTCGCCGACGAGCACGCACAGGCGCTGGGCGCGCGTGACCGCCGTGTAGAGAAGCGCGCGCGAGAGCATGATCGCGTACGCCGTCGACCAGGGCGCGACGACTGCCGGGAATTGCGAGCCCTGCGACCGGTGCACGGTCAGCGCCCACGCCAGGTCATACGTCTCGAGCGCCGATGCTGGCACGACGATCTCGCGCTCTCCGTCGTCGAGCGAAAGCCTGGCCTCGCCCTCCTCGTCGTCCCACTCGATGACGAAGGCCACCTCGCCGTTCATCACCTCGCGGTCGGGCGTGTAGTCGTTCTTCGTCTGCACGATGCGAGAGCCGAGGCGCAGGCCGGAGCGTGCGACGACGACCGGGCGGTTCCCCGGGTTGAGCCGCTGCTCGAGCTCCGCGTTCAGCGCCTCGAGCCCGACCGGACCGCGGCGCATCGGCACGAGCGTCATCACGTCGGTACGCGGGTCGAGCCCGAATCGGGCCGGGATGCGCTCACAGACCACCTCCACGACAGCCTGGCGCATCGACTCGGGGCCGTTCCGGCCGATGAAGAAGAAGTCCTCGTCGAACTCGGCCTCGGGCCCGAGCGTGTCGCGCGCTTCTTCGAAGGAGAGGAACGGCAGCTCACCGGCGTTGATGCGGCGCGCGCTCTGGATGATCAGCGAGCGCGCCGCCTGCCGGTAGATCGCCGTCAGGTGGACGCGTGGCACCACGCCGCATTCGACGAGGTCGGCGAGGACACTGCCGGCTCCGATCGGCGGCAGCTGGTCGGTGTCACCGACGAGCAGGACGTGGCAGTCGCCTGCAGCGCGGAAGAGCGCGTCCGCCAGCTCGAGCGAGAGCATCGAGGCCTCGTCGACGATCACGAGGTCGAAGTCGTCGGACAACGGCGAGTCCTCGTCGCGCTGGAAGCCTCCCTCTGCGGGCGAGTAGCCGAGCGCACGGTGAATCGTCATCGCATCGTGCCCGGTCAGATCGCGCATCCGCCGTGCGGCCTTGCCGGTCGGCGCGCACAGAAGCACTCGCTTCCGGGCGCGACGCGCAGTGTCGACGAGCACGCGCTGCGTATGCGTCTTGCCGGCGCCTGGAAGCCCGGTGAGCAGCACGAGCGGCCGGGTGCGCACGAGCTCGACGACGGCCCACTGCTCGTCGGACACCTGGACGTCAGGCCGGTTCGGCGCGGCGAACAGCTCCACCGGTGTTGCGCGTGCGCGCTCGCCGAGTGCCGCGCCGAGACGGCACTCCATCTCGTAGAGCTCGCTGACATACGCACGCTGACCGTCGAGGACGACTTCCGCTGCGAGCACGAGCGTGCGCACCGCCGACTCGAGCTGCTCGAGCTCGCCCACCGCGAGCACCTTTGCGGCGGCCTGCCACAGATCCTCGAGCGGAAGGAACGTATGCCCGTCCGACTCCGCCTGCTCGAGCACGAAGAGCAGACCCGCGCGAAGCCGCTGCGGGTCGTCGAGCTCGATCCCGATCGACCGCGCGATGCGGTCGGCGATCTTGAAGCCGATGCGCGGCAGCTCGGTGAGCCGGTACGGGTCCTGCATGAGCAGGGCGACGACGTTCTCGCCGTACTGCCGCACTAGCCGTGCGGCGAGACCCGCGCTGATTCCGTGCGTGAACAGAAACGTCTCGACCTCGCGGATCGTCGCGACCTCGCGCCAGGCGACGATGGCGCGCTCGACGCTCTTGCGCGAGATCGCGCGGCCGGCCTTCGTACGCACCTCACGTAGCCGTTCCGGATCCCGGTCGAGCTCCTTGAAGACGCTCTCGGCGCCGAAGTGGTCGACGATCGCGCGCGCGAACGTGCGGCCGATGCCGGGCACGCGTGTCTGCAGCCAGAGCGCGATGCCCTCGGGCGACTGCGGCAACGACGAGCGGAACGTGGTGACCGCGAACCGCCAGCCATGGCGGGCGTGCTCCGAGAACCCTCCGGTGCAGACGAGCTGGTCGCCCGGGTTGACGTGCCCCAGCGGCCCAACGAGCGTGACGGGCTCGCCATCGCGCTCCTCGCCGAGCGTCGCCGCCCACACCGCGAACTCCGAGTCGGCGGACACGTAGCGCGGCCCCGACTGCGAGAGCGTGACCCTGATTTCCGCCGCGCCCGGATCGCCGGGGCGGCCGTCGCTCTCGGCGATCCACATGCGGCCGACGATACTCGCGAGACCGTCGCGGCGATTAGACTGCCGAAGACGGGCGGCGCCGGGGGCGCCCAATCGGGCGATGGGGCTCGGCATCGTGCCCCCATGCCCACGTCCGCGAAGACACCCGTACTCCCTCTCGACGGCCGCTATGAGCCCGGCGCGTTCTTCGACGAGATGTTCGAGGCGCCCGGCCGGCCGCGGCCGCACTACCGCGCGCTCGCGGAACAGCTCTCGGCGCTCAGCATCGAGGAGTTCGAGGACCGGCGGCATGCCGTCGACATGTCGTTCCTCAATCAGGGCATCGGCTTCACGGTCTACGGCCAGGAGGAAGGTCTCGAGCGGATCTTCCCCTTCGACCTGATCCCGCGGGTCATTCCCGGCAACGAGTGGAGCCATATCGAGCGCGGCCTCGTGCAACGCGTGCGCGCGCTCAACCTCTTCCTCGACGACGTCTACCACGGGCAGCGGATCCTGCGCGACGGAAAGATCCCTGCAGACCTCGTCTTCGGCGCGCGCCACTTCCGTCGCGAGATGATCGGCGTCAACCCACCCGGCGGCGTGTACGCACACGTCGCGGGTGTCGACATCGTTCGCGACGAGCACGGTGAGTACCTCGTGCTCGAAGACAACCTGCGCTCGCCCTCAGGTGCCAGCTACATGCTCGAGAACCGCGCTGCGATGAAGCGTGAGTTTGCGCCGCTCTTCGAGCGTTACGGCGTGCTCGGGGTCGACCAGTACCCGCAGGAGCTGCTCGCCGGCCTTCGCGCCGTGGCTCCACCGGCGGCGGCGATGCCGACGGTGGTGCTGCTGACGCCCGGTGTGCACAACTCCGCCTACTTCGAGCATTCGTTCCTGGCCCGGCACATGGGCATCGAGCTCGTAGAAGGCGGCGATCTCCTCTGTCACGACGACGTCGTCTACATGCGCACGACGCATGGCTTGCAGCGTGTCGACGTGATCTACCGACGCGTGGACGACGAGTTCCTCGACCCGCTTGTCTTCCACCAGGATTCGATGCTCGGCGCCCCAGGACTGCTCAACGCCTACCGCGCCGGCAATGTCACGATCGCGAACGCACCCGGCACGGGAGTCGCCGACGACAAGGCGGTCTACCGGTACGTGCCGGAGATGATCCGCTACTACCTCAGCGAGGAGCCGGTTCTGGCGAACGTTCCGACCTACCTCGGGGCCGACGAGGCCGATCGGCGCTACATCCTCGAGCACCTCGACGAGCTCGTCGTGAAGACCGTCGACGGCAGCGGCGGCTACGGGATGCTGATCGGCCCGGTCGCAAGTGCCGAGGAACGCGACGCGTTCCGCCGCCAGGTCGAGGCGGAGCCGCGCGAGTTCGTGGCGCAGCCGACAATCGCGCTCAGCCGGATGCCGATCTACCTCGAGGATCTTCGGCCCGCGCACGTCGACCTGCGCCCATTCGTTCTCTCGAGCCGCATCACGAGCGTCGTCCCGGGCGGGCTGACACGCGCGGCGTTGCGGGAGGGCTCGCTCGTCGTCAACTCGTCGCAGGGCGGCGGCAGTAAAGACACCTGGGTGCTGCGCTCCTGATGCTGAGCCGCGTTGCAGAGTCCCTCTACTGGACGGGCCGCTCGATCGAGCGGGCCGAGGACACGAGCCGGCTCCTCCACGTGAACTTCCACGGGCTGCTCGATGCCGATTTGCGGGACCGAGGGCGAGCCTGGCGTGACCTGATTCTCTTTCTCGGTCGAGACGACGTCTTCCGCGAGCACTTCTCGGAGTACACCGCACCTGCAGTCACGGAGTTCATGCTCTGGCACCCGGCAAACCCGGATGCAGTCACGGCATGCGTCGCCCGCGCACGCGAGAATGCGCGCGGCGTACGCGAACAGATCTCGAGCGAGATGTGGGAGCATCTGAACCGGCTGCACCTCCTCGTCTCACGCACACGACGGTCGGCGGTTCTCGCCTCACCGCACGACTTCTTCACCCGCGTCCGCGAGGGGTCGCACGCCTTCCAGGGCGTGATGAAGGCGACGCTGCCGCGCGGCGAGGCGTACGAGTTCCTTGAGCTCGGAGCGCACCTCGAGCGTGCCGACTCGACCGCTCGTCTCCTGTCGGTCAAGGTTGCCGGCCTGATGGCAGCCGAGCCGGCGGCGGCGACGCACGAGTGGCTCTCGAACTTGCTCAAGTCCTGCGGCGCGTACGAAGCGTTTCGCAAGCAGGAGAGCGACGAGCTTCGCGCGGCTCGCGTAGTTGCGTTCCTGTTGCTCGAGCGGCGGCTGCCGCGGGCGGTGTGCTTCTGCCTCGAGCTGTGCCTCAGCGCGATCAGGGCGATCTCGGGGGACGGCGCGCGACCGGAGCGCGCGATCGGCCGCGTCTTCGCCGAGCTCTCGTTCACCGAAGTGCGCGAACTGGACGACACAACCGTGTTCCTGCTCGGGCGCGTCATGCGCAGCCTCTCCGACGCAGCCGACGAGATCGCCGGTGGATATTTCACGACGCGTTCCATCCCGCCCGGCCCCTACGCCCAGCAACAGCAGCAGTAGCGATGTACCTGCGCGTCGAGCACACGAC
>JAOPYX010000219.1 GCA_025964535.1 Actinomycetes bacterium
TTTCTCTGCGCCGGCCAGAGCTGCACCGCCGGCGAGCGCCTGCTCGTGCACCGCGACGTGCGCGAGGAGTTCGTCGCGAAGCTTGCGCGCCTCGTCACCGAGCGCATCGTGCTCGGCGATCCCTTCGCCGAGGCAACGACGCTCGGCCCGCTCAACAACGCCGGTGTCGCGCAGAAGATGGACGAGCACGTCGCCGACGCGCTCGAGCGCGGTGCGACCGTCGTGAGCGGCGGGATGCGCGCGGGCGGCTTTCCGACCGACCTCTACTGGCAGGCGACGATCCTCGACGGCGTGTCGGCCGAGTCGCTCGTCGCGCAAGAGGAGACGTTCGGCCCCGTCGCGCCGGTCGTCGCCATCGACTCGCTCGAGCAGGCGATCGAGCTCGCGAACGCCTCGCCGTTCGGCCTGCTCTCCGCGATCTTCACGCGCGACCTTGCCAAGGGCCTGCGCTACGCCGACTCCGTCCGCACCGGCTGGGTGAACGTGAACGAGTCCTCGAACTACTGGGAGACGCACCTGCCGTTCGGCGGCCGCTCCGGCAGCCAGAGCGGCATCGGCCGCGTCGGCGGCACCGCGCCGATGGAGTCGTTCACCGAGCTGCAGACGGTCGTCCTGTCGTGAGCTACGACGTCGTCATCGTCGGCGGCGGCTCTGCCGGCTCTGCGCTCGCGAACCGCCTGAGCGCCGATCCGTCCACGAGCGTGCTCGTGCTGGAGGCCGGGCGGCCGGACTACATCTGGGACCCGTTCATCCACATGCCGGCGGCGCTCGCGTTCCCGATCGGGAACAAGCGCTACGACTGGATGTACGAGTCGGAGCCCGAGCCGTACATGAATGGGCGGCGCGTCTACCACGCGCGCGGCAAGGTGCTCGGCGGCTCGAGCAGCATCAACGGGATGATCTTCCAGCGCGGCAACCCGCTCGACTACGAGCGCTGGGCCGGCGACGAGGGCATGGGGAGCTGGGACTACGCGCACTGCCTGCCGTACTTCAAGCGCATGGAGACCTGCCTCGCAGGCGCGGACGTGTACCGCGGCGCAGCCGGCCCGCTCGCGCTCGAGCGCGGGCCGGCGACGTCGCCACTCTTCGACGCGTTCTTCGAGGCGGTCCAGCAGGCGGGCTATCCGCTGACGCATGACGTCAACGGCCGGCAGCAGGAAGGCTTTGCGAAGTTCGACCGCACGATCCACCGTGGCCGGCGGCTCAGCGCCGCGCGCGCGTATCTCCATCCGGTGACGAGCCGCCCGAATCTGGAGGTGCGCTGCCGTACGTTCGTCGACCGTGTCGTGTTCGCGGGAACGCGTGCCGTGGGCGTCGAGGTCGGCGGTGAGGTCATCCGCGCGGGCGAGGTGATCCTCTGCGGCGGCGCGATCAACTCGCCGCAGCTCCTGCAGCTCTCGGGCATCGGCAACGCGGAGGAGCTGTCGGCGCTCGGCGTCGACGTCGTGCACGATCTGCCGGGCGTCGGCGAGCACCTGCAGGACCATCTCGAGGTGTACGTGCAATACGCGTGCACGCAGCCCGTGTCGGTGCAGCCGGCGCTGAAGAAGTGGAAGCGGCCGTACATCGGTGCGCGCTGGCTCTTCTTCCGCAGTGGGCCGGGGGCGACGAACCATTTCGAGGCGGGCGGCTTCATCCGCTCGAACGACGACGTCGCGTACCCGAACCTCATGTTCCACTTCCTGCCCGTGGCGATCCGCTACGACGGCACGTCGCCCGCAGGCGATCACGGCTACCAGGTGCACGTCGGCCCGATGTACTCCGATGCGCGCGGCTCGGTGAAGATCAAGAGCACCGACCCGCGCGAGCATCCTGCGCTGCGGTTCAACTACCTCTCGACCGACCAGGACCGCCGTGAGTGGGTAGAGGCGGTGCGTTGTGCGCGCAAGATCCTGAACCAGCCTGCGTTCGACGCGTACAGCGGCGGCGAGACCTCGCCCGGCCCGAGCGTCGCGACCGACGAGGAGATCCTCGACTGGGTGGCGCGCGACGCGGAGACGGCGTTGCATCCGTCGTGCACGTGTCGCATGGGTATCGATGACATGTCGGTCATCGACCCGGAGACGATGCGCGTGCGCGGGCTCGACGGCCTGCGCGTCGTGGATGCATCCGTCTTTCCGTACGTCCCCAACGGGAACATCTACGCGCCGGTGATGATGGTCGCCGAGAAAGCGGCCGATCTGATCCGGGGCGACACGCCGCTGCCTGCGGCCGACGTCGAGTTCTATCGGCATCAGGGGGCGCATGCTGAGCGAGCTGCAAGTCGGTGAGTTCCTCGCCGCTCTCGGCGAGCGCACCCCCTCGCCCGCGAGCGGCGCGGCCACTGCACTGACCGCGGCGCTTGCGGCGGCGCTCGCGGAGCTAGCCGCACGCTTCGCCGGGGACGAGGAGGCGGTGACGCACGCGAAGGCGGCCGTCGCGCGACTCGTGCAGCTCGCTGACGAGGACGGAGTCGCCTACGCCGCGTTCATGGCCGACCGCACCGACGAGACGCGCGCGCGGATCATCGCCGTGCCCGAGGAGATCGCCGAGCACGCCGACGCGATCGCCGAACTGGGGGAGACGGTGCGCGTTCAGCTCACGTCGAGCGTCGCGGGCGATGCCGAAGCGGCCGTCGAGCTCGCCCGGGCCGCCGCCCGCGTGGCGCGCAGGCTCGCCGAGCTCAACGGTTAGGAAGCGACCGTGACGGGCACGGTCGCTACCGTGACTCCGATGAGGCAACTCGTCGCCCTTGGTTGTGTCGCCGCCCTGGCCGCATTGCTCGCGGGCACGGCCTCGAGCGGCGGTGTCGCCGGCACCCCGCCGGCGGCGTGCCAGACGGCCGAGCAGCGAACGCACAACGAGGCCGTCTTCGGGCACTTCTCGTCGCGTGCGCCGGCGCTCGCCCTGTCGCGTCGCGCCCTCAAGGCCGGCTTCAAGGGAATCAAGATCGAGGACGAGGGCTGCGGCGACTACGAGGTCGAGATCGACGGCGCCGACAAGGTGGCCGGCCGTGTTTCGTTCGCCGCCGAGGCGCAGAAGGCGGGCTACCAAGTGACGTTCGAGCAGACGGGCCCGCCGATGCAACCGCCCCAGGGGCAGGCCGTCGGTGTCTTTGCGCGCCCGCACACCGTTGCCGCCGCGAACAGCCTGGCCGGCAAGATCGCAGGCAGCGGCCTCCGCTACGTCGACATCGTTCGTGTCGGCTCCAGCTGGGCGGTCGTGTGGCCGCAGGTGCCCGTCGCGAGCGCGCTCTCGATCGCAGCCGAAGTGCACAAGGCCGGGTTTCGGATCGCCTTCATCAAGGGCTGAGAGCAACGGCAGCCGGCGACTCGGCCTGGCGTTCAGCCGATGCTCGACGTGAAGCTGCCGCTGACCAAGAGGTTCGTTCCTGACGGAGCAATCGTTCCGACCGAGACGTAGCGCGCGAGCTTCGGCTTCCACGGCTCACGCTCCCCGGTGCGTGCGTTGAACGCGCCGAGGTTGTTCCCGACGGTTCCGGACCGGAGATTGCCGCCGACGTAGAGCGTGTCTCCAGCTCTGGCAAAGACGTTGCCGCTCAGGCGTTGCTTCAGCCCGCGCTTGATCCAGGCTGGTTCCCTGCCCGTTGTCTCGTCGTAGCCACCGAAGCCGAACGTGCCGCCGACGACGACCGTGTGGTCGATGATGGTGATCGCGGTCGTATCCCAGCCGCTGTAGGCGGCGTCCCATGGCAAGAGGGCGCCGGTGCGTTCGTTGAAGGCAGCGACGCGGCCGGAGAAGCCGGCATACAGCCGGCCCGGCGGGCCGAGCGCCACGACGGTCACAACGTCAGCCGGCACGACGCCAACGGGTACGCGCCACCGCAGCGGCCGTCCGGTGTCAGTCGAGAGGGCCACGAGGACATGCTGGCGGACGCGGCCGACGCCGCCGAAGATGCCGCCGACGAACACGCGGCTGCGATTCGCGGCAAGTGCGGTGATGGTGTCCGGGGCGCCCTGCGCGTGCGCGCTCCTGAACGAGGGGGTGATCCACAACCTACGCCCTGTCACGGCGTCGAGTGAAGCGACGCGAAAGCGCGCAGGGTTGAAGTCGTGCAACGTGACATAGAGTCGCGACCCGACGCGAACGAGCTTCTCCGTCTGCGTTCCGGGTGGGAGCTCCGCCCGCCACCCCGAGTCCTGATCGCCGTTGCTGCGAAGATGGACGAGCCCGAAGCCGGGCTGGAAGGAGGTAACGAACCAGCCGGTGCCACCGTCGCTGACGATTCCGGCCGCAGTCCCGTAGGAAGCGTCCCAGGTCCGTTTGACCGCGCCGGTGCGAGCATCGATCAACGCGAGCCCGTTGCGAAGCGTCACTGCCTCGCGCGCTGATCGCGGCGCGCCCGAAGCACCAACGGCTGCCCCCGCAGCAATCGCCGCCAGCAAGAGCGTGCCGGTCGCCAGCCCTCGTATTGTCATCACGTCAAGAGTAGAGGGATCGCCGTCTAATACCCGGCGCGCTGGGCGAGGCCGAGGGCGTAGTCGCTCCACCAGGCGCCGGCGTTCGGCCCGCCGTTGCAGGCGCCGTCGGACTCGCCGGGCCGCTTGATCCAGAGGTACGCGTCGGCGAGCGGATCGCCGGTCGCCGCGGTCGGCCGGTCGCCGAGGGCGCGGTCGCTCGGGTTGCACCACTGCCCGTCCGGTGCCGGCCCCAGTCCGTTGCGGCTCGTGTCGACGACGAAGTGCTTTCCCGTGAGCGCCGAGACGGCATCGCCGTACTGCCTCTCGACCTGCGTGGGGAGGAAGTTGGAGACGTTGAGCGCGAAGCCCTGCGCCCGCTCGACTCCGGCTTGTTCGAGACGTGCGGCGATGTCGTGCGCCGAGTGCCAGTTGGAGTTGCCGGCGTCGAGGTAGACGAAGACGCCTCGGTGCGACGCGAGGACAGAGACAGCATCGCGCAGGAGCGCGATCCGGGTCTGCCGGTCGGCTGCGGAGAGGCAATCGAGGCCGGCGAGCGCGTCGGGTTCGAGGATGACAATTGCGCGGCGCTTGCCGATGCCGGCGGCGAAGTCCCGGATCCACGTGCGGTAGGCGCTCGGCGAGGTGGCACCGCCGCCGGAATAGCTCGAGCAGTCGCGTAGGGGGATGTCGTAGGCGACGAGCGTGGGCAGGGCGTGCGCCGCGGCGATCGTCGAGACCCGCGCGGCGACGGCCTGCCGGATGGGGCCGCTCCAGTCGCCGAACCAGTCCGCCTGAGGCGCCGCCGCGATCTTGTCGAGCGCTGCAGCATCAGTGGCACGGCTGGAGCGCCAGGCGTCCGCCTGGGTCTTCGCATTCGAGTGCGGATCGATGTACCAGGTGGCGGTGACAAACGGTGCGGCGGCCGTCGTCGAGAGCGCGATCGTGTCGACGCGCAGGTTGCGATCGCAGCCGCTGCCGATGTAGTCGTTCGTGAACCTGACGCTCACCCTGTGTCGCCCGTGGGCAAGCGCTGCATTGGCTGCATAGGTCGCCCAGCCGGCGGACGCAACGTCCGCTCGCAGTACGACGCTGCCGTCGACCGCGACCACCATGTGTGGCGCACCCGCGCACTGGTCGCCGCGCGCACGGACGCTGATGCTGCGTGCCGTGGCCGTCGTCGTGACCCTGGCGGTCGCTTTCGCATCGCTCCAGATCAGGAGTGCCTTGCCGCCGCTCGCAGCGGAATCGCGGTACACGGTGCCGGCCGACGGCGGCAGCGACAGCGTCTCGGCTTCGACGCCCGAGCGTCCGGCGGCTCGACCAAACGAGGCAAAGCCGGCAATCGCGGCAAGCGCGACGACAAGTAGCGATGTGAAACGACGGAGCATGAGAGGCCTCGAGTTCCCATCTTGCGGGAGCCTCACGCCTCGCGGCTTTGTGCTCCTGCGCACGACTCGGGAGCGAGGGTGCGTGCGGTTAAACACGTTCGTGTAAGAACCTTGTAACGGTTCGGTAGACCGCGTTTGGACTCGCGTCCGACGTGGGTAGCCGCGAGAGAGCAGTCGTCATTCCCGGGGTTCGTCTGTCGACGAGGTGCGGTCCGCTTGCGATGTCGCGGCGGGATCTGCACAGACGGACGGCTGATCGAGTTCGAGGAGGTTGCAATCGTGCGCCTGGACGTTGTCATTCCCGCATTCAACGAGGAGGACCGGATCGGCCGCACGCTCGCGGTCTATCGCAAGGCCCTTCCCGAACAGGAGACGCGCTTCCTCGTCGCGCTCGACGGGTGCTCGGACTCGACCGCCGACATCGTGCGCGAGCTGCAGACGCGCGACGACCGCATCGAGCTGCACGACTTTCCGAAGCTCGGCAAGGGCGGCGTGATCCTCGAGAGCTTCCGTAGGTCAGCCGGCGAGCTCGTCGCGTTCGTCGACGCCGACTGCGCGACTCCGCCGGGAGAGCTGCGCCGGCTGATCGACCTTGCGGCGCGGCCGGGAGTCGACGGCGCAATCGCCTCGCGCCGGCATCCCGCGTCAGTGCTGCCGCGGCGGCGGACGTTCCGCCGGCGCGTAACGAGCACGGCCTACGTCGCGCTCGTACACGCGCTGTTCGGCCTGCCGTACCGCGACACACAGTGCGGTGCGAAGGTGCTGCGCCGAGAGGCGGTCGAGCAGATCGTGCTCTATGTCTCGTCGCGCGATCTCGTCTTCGACGTCGACCTGCTGCTCGTCGCGCGTTCGCTCGGCCTGCACGTGACGGAGGTCCCGACCGTCTGGATCGACCAGGCCGGGTCGCGCATCGACACGATGGGCGACTCGCGACGAATGGCGGCCGGCCTGCTGCGGCTCTGGCTCCAACACCGGCTCGCTCCTGTGACGTTCCCGGAGCGCGAGCCGGACACGGAGGTTCCGATGCCGCTCCTGCATGCGTAGCCGGCCTGACGTCGCGCTCGTCTCGCTCTACCCGGCGGACGGTGTTCGTCACGGCGGACGGAGCGGTGTCGCTTCGTACGCCGCCAATCTCGCGCACGGCCTGGCCGATGCAGGTGCGAGCGTGCACGTGCTCGCGCCGCGCGCGGAAGGCGCACGGCCGCACTGGGTCGACGGTGACGTGTCGGTCGAGCGTGCTTTCGCCCGCGGGCCCGGAGCGGGGCCCCTCGCCGCGGTCGCCGCACTGAGGACAGGAGCGCCTGTCGTCCATGTGCAGTTCGAGCTCTTCCTGTACGGCGGCGCGAGTGCTCTTCCCGGGCTGCTGGCCGCGCTCGCACTGGGTCGCCGGAGCCGGCCCCGGACGGTCGTGACGGCGCACCAGGTCGTCGACCCGGCGTCGGTCGATGCCGGCTTCGTCGACTTGCACGGGATTCGGGTGCCGCCTGCGCTGGCGCGCAATGGGCTCGCGGCAGTGCAGCGCGCGATCGGGGCGCTTCCGGATGCGGCCATCGTCCATGAGCCGTTGTTCGCGGAGCATCTTCCGGGCGCCGTCGTCATCCCGCACGGCGTCGAGCGTGTCGAGAGGGCCGATCGCGTCGAGTCTCGCGCCCGCCTGGGCCTCGATCCCGACCGGATCGTCGTCCTCTGCTTCGGCTTCGTGGCGCCCTACAAGGGGCTCGAGCTCGCGTGCGAGGCCGCCGATCTCGCTGTTGACGCGGTGCAGCTCGTCGTCGCCGGTGGAGAACACCCGCGCCATCCCGACACGTCGTACGTGTCGCGGCTGCGTTCGCGTTACGAACGCCGTGTCCGGTTCACGGGCTTCGTGCCGGAGGACGACCTCCCGGCGTGGTTCGCGGCGGCCGACGTGGCGCTGCTGCCGTATCCGCGTCCACACGCATCGAGCGGCGCGCTCGCACTCGCCCTCGCTCACGGAACGCCGGTGCTGCTGTCGCCGGCACTCGTCCGCGCGGTCGATGCTCCGGCCGCGCTCGCGGCTCCGGACGACGCAGAAGGGTTGGCCGAGCGCCTGCGCTTGCTGGCGGCCGAGCCGAGCAACCTCGAGCTGCTTCGCTGGGCGAGCGGAAACCTCGCCAAGGGGCGCTCATGGCCGGAGGTAGCTCGTCGTCACCTCGACCTGTACCGGGAGGTGATCGATGCGCGCGGTGCTCCTGCCGGGTTCGCCTCCGCTGTCTGACCCCGCGGCGCCGACGTTGCTCTCCGCCGTCCGGCGGAGCCTGCCGAACGGGTGGGCGCCGATGCCGGCATCGGACCGACGAACTGCGTGGCGGTGGCTCGGCTCGGCAGCTGCCGTCGCCTTCGTCGGCACCGACCCGGCGTATGGGCCGCGTCGATTGGCGGAGTCGCTCGCACTGACGCTGCTTGCGCAGACGCGTGCGTGTCGCGTCGCCCTTCTCGGCGTCCGCGCCGAGCCGGGTCGCGACCGGCCGAGCCGGCGACTCGCGCGCTCACTCGCCCAACGCGTCGACCTGCTCGTGCTCGCCGACGACGGCTCGGCGCGAGCGTTCGTCGACGCCGGCTCGCCTGCGCCGCTTCGCGTCGGCGCCGACCCGATCTGGGCCGGACTGGCCGAGCCGCTTCCACCGACGGAACGTCGCGACATCGTCATCGCTGCGGTCCGCGCGACGGACGATGTGGGCGAGCTCCGCGAGCCTCTGCAACAGATCGCGTCGTTCGGGCTGCCCGTCGTGCTCCAGCCATGGGAGCGATACACGGGCGACGCGACACAATCCTGCGCCAGGCTCGCCGATCTGCTGGGCCCGGCTACCGACGTGCTCGCGCCGCTGCAGGACGTCGAGGACGCCCGGCGCCGGTTCGCGGCGGCGAGGCTCGTCGTCGCGGGCGCGCCGCACGCGCTCATCGCTGCCGCCACAGCCGAGACGCCGTTCGTCGCGGCGGACGGTCCCGGGGCAGCGCGGATCGCGGGAGCTCTCGGGCAGCGCGCGTCACACAACGGCGACCTGCCGCATGCCCTCGTCGCGGCGCTCGAGGCCGCGCCGCCCAGCCGTGAGTCGGTCGCGACCGAGGTCGAGGCGGCCGAGGAAGGCTTCCGGTTGCTTCGCGTGCTCCTGAGCGAAGGCGAGGAAGGCGCCGAGGCGCTGCGCGGGGGGACACGACTCACGCCCGAGGGGTGGGACGAGTGACGACCGGCGCGACGGAGACGGTTGCGCGGACGACGTCGCCGCGGGTCGCCGCGCAGCGCCGCCGGCCGCTTGCGGTCGAGCAGCTCGGCGTGCTCGGCGGCCAGGTTGCCGCCGGCATCGGCAACCTGGCCTTCTCGCTCGTCATGGTGCGGCTGCTCGACCCGGGCGCGTTCGCTGCGCTCGCGTCGTTCGGCGCGCTCTATCTGCTGCTCACGATGCCGGCGATGAGCCTCACGGCCGGCAGCGCCCTCGATCCCGGTCTCGAGCTACGGCTACGCCGGCTCACGCTGCTCGTCGGATGCGGCGTCGCAGTCGTCGCGAGCGGGCTCGCCGTGCCTCTCGGACACCTGCTTCATCTCTCGCCGGTCCTCGTGATCCTGCTCGCGCTCACGGCGCCCGGCGCAGGCCCGCTCGCGCTCGCACGCGGACGGCTGTTCGCCGCCCGACGTCACGCCGGGCTCGTCGGGAGCCTCCTCGCCGAGCCCCTCGGCCGGCTCGTGGTCGGCGGCGCCCTTGCCCCGGTGCTCGGCGCGACCGGAGGCGCGCTCGCGATCGTGGTCGCCGGATACGGATCGCTCGTCGTCGCGCGACGTGCGGTGACGACTGCAGGACCACCGCGGGTGACGAGCGGATTGCCGGGAGGACACGTCGTTGCCGCGTTCCTCGTGCTCGCGGTGCTCCAGAACCAGGACATCGTGCTCGGGAACGCCGTGCTGGGGCAAGGCCAGGCGGCAGTCTTCGCAATCGTCTCGACGCTGGGCGGCATCGCTGCCTTCGCCACGGTGACCGTGCCGATGGTGCTGCTTGCGCGCAGTACCGAGCGACGCCGGGAGTCGCTCGGCATCGCACTCGCGGTTGCCGCCGGCGTCGGCTGCCTCACCGTTGCCGCGTTCGCCGTCGCGCCCGTGTCCTTCGTCAGCGTGCTCTTCGGCGCGCACTACCGAGACGCCGGCGGAATCGCGGTCCCCTACTTGCTGGCGATGGCCCTGCTCGGCGTCGGCCGCGTGCTCGCCGCCCACCATTCGGCACATGGTCGCCGACGCACGACCGCGATGCTGCTCGCCGGCCCCGCTCTGCTCCAGCTCTGCCTGGTGACCATCGTCGTACGGTCGGCCGAAGGTGTGGCCGAGGCGACGCTCGCCGCCACCTCGCTCGCGGTGGTCGTCCTCGGGGGAGCGATCGCGCTCGAGCACCCGGCGGTGCGGCGCGCTCCCGCACGCACACTCTCCGTCGTCCGCAGCCCCGTCGCGCTCGCGCTCGTCGGCATCTCGCTCGTCGCGCTGGGGACGAGGCTCCTCATCACGCGAGGCCTCTGGGTCGACGAGGCGTCCAGCGTGGCGCAGGCGGAGCTCACCTTCCACGGGATGCTGCACAACCTCCGCACGGTAGACGTGCACCCGCCGCTCTACTTCTCGCTGCTCTGGCTCGACCTGCGCGCGTTCGGAACGGGGGAGCTGGCAGTGCGGCTGCCTTCGATCGTCGCCGGCATGCTGCTCGTTCCGGCGATGTATGCCGCCGGCCGGGAGCTCTACGACCGCCGGGCCGGTCTCGTCGCCGCAGCGCTCGCGGCCTTCGCTCCACAGACGGTCTGGTACTCGCAGGAAGCGCGGATGTACTCGCTCTTCATGCTCTTCGCCGTACTCGCCGTCTGGGGTCAGGTGCGCGTGTTGCGACGCGGCGCCGCGCAAGACTGGGCGTTGTACGGGGCGGCGGCCGTCGCTCTCGTGTGGACGCAGTACTTCGCGTTTCTCCTGGTCGCGATGCAGCAGGTGGTGTTCGCCTATGCCGCCTGGCGAGACGATGCGGTGCGGCGCCGCCTGCTGCGCGGGTGGGTGGTCTGCGCTGCGGTCTTCGTCGTACTCGTCGCACCGCTCCTTCCCTTCGCCTATCACCAGTTCGCCGTCAACCAGTCGAGCGGTCGCGGCTTCGGGAGCACGCCGTCGCAAGCCGGTGGGGCCATCGCCGGCGAGACGCATCCCTCGCTGTACGCCTTCCTCGCAAACGGCGTCTGGTCGGTGTGGGGGTACCACGCGGACGCCACGATGATCGACCTCGTCGCGTTGTGGCCGCTCGCGATGCTCCTGGCGCTGGCGATGCTCGGCCGTGGCTGGTCGCGGATGAGCACCCTGCTGACCTGCTCCGCGCTGCTTCCCGCACTTGCGCTCTTCGCGATCGGTCAGCGAAAGAGCGACCTCTTCGACCTGCGGTACTTCGCCGGCGCCGTCCCGATTCTCTTGTTGCTCGCGGGGCGAGGGCTCACGGTCTTCACGCGGAGTCTGGTCGCGCGCGTCGCGCTGGCTTCGATCTTCTGCGCTTCGCTGCTCACGGGTCTCGTCGACCAGCAGCTGAACAGCGACAACCCGCGCCGCTACGACTTCCGCGGCGCCATCGACGCGATCGAGACCAGGGCGCGCGCGGGCGACGTCGTCCTCTACAACCCGGTGTATCTCGGGCAGATCGTGCACTACTACGCGCCCGACCTGACGGCGCGTCCGCTCGCGCGGCGCCTTCCAGTTCGAACCCGAGGCGGATGGGTGTTCCTGCTCGGAAGCTTCTTCGACCACAAGCAGATCGCCGCCGCGACCGGGAAGGCGCTCTACGAGCTCGGGCGGACGCGGCGCCTTGTCACACGGCTGCCGGGCCACAACGTGCGTGTCTGGGAGTTCCGTTGACGCGTTCCTCCGACCCGCGCCTCGCCCCGCCGTCCTGGCATGCCGCACCGCGCGGCGCCTCGGTCCGGGGGCGGATCGGTGCGCTGCTCCTCGTGAACCTCGCGGCGACCGCGTGGTACTTCACGTGGCTGCTCCAGCCTGGTCGCATCGGCAACCCCGTGCTGTACGCACTGCTCGTCGCTGCCGAGCTCTTCAATCTCGTGCAGGCGTTCGGGTTCTGGTGGACATGCTTCAACGCGCGCTCTCGTCGGCGCGCGCCCGAGCTCGCGACTCGGCCCG
>JAOPYX010000220.1 GCA_025964535.1 Actinomycetes bacterium
CCGCAGAACCGGCCCGGGGCAACGCCGCAGCCAGACCGGAAGCCCCGCCAGGATGAGCAGCAGTGCCGGGTTGTTCGTGAGGAGCCCGCGGGCTGAATCGAAGGACACCGCGGCGAGCCCGCGGGCCTCGCTCAGCGTAAAGAGCGCATTGCCGGGCTGAACCATGCGGGTCGGCAGCCAGGACGCATACCAAGCTCGGATGCTGAGCTCGTACCCGATCACCAAGACCAGGACCGGTGCAGTAAGCGCCAGCAGTTGACGGACGCGCTCGCGGCCGCCTTCCGGGCCGCGCATCACCTGGACGAACGCAAGAGCAGCGATGGTTCCGAAGGCGATGGCGTTTTTGAAATGAAGCCAGGGCGAGACGCCGACGAGGACGCCGAGGAGCAGCAGGTGTCGTGACCGTCGCCGCGGCAGTTCGAGAAGCAGGAGGCAGCCGAGAAGCAGCGCAGCCGTGGCGAGGTCGGGGAAGATGCGCCCTTCCAGACCGAGGAAGAACGGGGAGAGGCCAAGCGCCCCGGTCGCGACCGCGGCGAGCCAGGCCTCGCCGGCGAACCGCTGCACCCACAAGAACGTCAACACGAGCACGATGACCGCGATGACGACCATTGCCACAGTCGCGCCGTGCGCACCGTCGGCCCAAAACGCTGGGACGAGTACGGCCGAGAGGCCAACGCCGTGCATCGAATACCAGTGCGGGCTGGCGAGCGTGAAAATGCTCGTGTTGACGTGCGGGTCGAGATGGCCCGAGTAATACGAGAGGTACCGCCGGGCGAGATAGTCGTTCTTCACGTCGACATCGCCGTCGTGAATGAGGCTCTCGCTTACGAGGAGGTAATGAGGCTCATCGCCCGAGTACGGCTGCGAGTCGTGCCACCTGACGGCCAGCAAGCCCACCAGGACTACCACGATGACCGCCCCCACAGCGAGACGCCGACGCCGATCGCCCGAGGCGCGGATCCAACCGCTCACAGACCCCACGTGACTACCTCCGTGGCAAGGAATCGACGCCAACCGAGGCAAAGCGGCAAGGCAGGGTGCCCCACTCTCATGACATCACGCGGTGAACCATGCCACCCCCTTCGCGCCGCCGCATGTGCTTTCACAACGACAGCGGCGGCTCGAGTCGTGCGTCCGCAGACGATCAAGGGTGCCGACGCTGCTTGGAGACGAGCGCTGCGCGCAGGATCACCTACTTCTATCTCGCATCCGATGGCAGCGAGCAGTCGTTCTGAACGGCGTCCTCGTGTTGCGCGCGGCAGGAGTTCACCATCGCGGCACGACGCGCATACCGCCACCTCAGCTCCTGAACTTGAGTCCGAAGACGATCTACGCCATCCGGCGTGCAAGCTGCGTGCGCGACTTCACTCCGAGCTTGCGAAACACCTTGCGGAGGTGGTACTCGACCGTGCTCGGACTGATGAACAACTGAGCGGCGATCTCTCGGTTCGTGTTTCCCGGCGCCACAAGGCGCGAGATCTGTGCCTCGTGTGGCGTGAGTTGAACGAGGCTGTCGACGTTGCGTTTCCGAGCATGCTCGCCGGCCGCTTCCAACTCGACGCGTGCGCGCTCGCCGAACGCCTCCATGTCGAAGTCGGTAAAGAGGTCATGCGCCGTCCGCAGTTGCTTTCGGGCGTCGATGCGCCGGCGTTGACGTCTCAGCCACTCACCGTAGAGAAGATGAGCGCGAGCGAGATCGACGGCCATCCGCGATCGACCGAGTCGGTCGACCGCCTCGACATAGAGATCCTCGGCCCGCTGATCGTCCACGAAAAGCGCCTCCGAGCGCGCCGCGACCCCGAGGGCCCAGTCCGTCCCGCTCACCCGCGCCATTTCCGCGAGACGCACGCGAGCATCCGCGGCCAGCTCGGGCGTTCCGGCTCGGACCGCAGCCTCGATCAACTCGGCCATCCCCCAGTTCGAGGTGCTGAGGTTGTGCGGATACTCAACGGCCCGCAGCGCAGCCGCGCGCGCCTGCTCGTAGCGGCCGAGCCCGTTGTACAGCACCGCCTGAGCCCAGTCGAGCACCGAGAGCCCGATTCCCTCACCTCGCCGAATCACGTCCTCGCGGCTTTCGTCGATGAGAGCGACCGCCTCCGGCTCACGGCCGCGTAGCGCGACGAGCCCCGCCGCACCGTACGGCGCGAGGTTGCTGCCTGTCGTCTCCGTCGCCGCCTGGATCTCATCGACGAGCGACGCCGCCGTTGCCAGCTCGCCCGCGAAGAGATGCGTGTAGACACGCTGGCTCAACGCGAGCGGAAGCTCGCTGAGCGCGCCGGTCTCCCGGGCGATCTGCACGTGCCGTTCGGAGATCGCCTCCCAGCGCGCGTCGTCCCACAGGTGAACAGACGAGACGGTCGCGAGCCACTTCCAACGGAGTTGCTCGCTCACGGGCAGGCCGCTCGCGTCGAACGCACTCTGCGCGCGCCGCAGAATCGGGGCCGCAGCCTCGTAGCTCTCGCAGAAAAAGGTCACGAGGCCCTCGAGCAACAAGTCGGGACCGCCGAGGGCGGGCGGCCTCGGTGCGGCCTTCGCGGCCAGCGCCACGTCGAGCGCAGTTGCTCCCGGCGCGGCCAGACGTCCCGCGAACATCGCCGCCGACAGCGCCTCGAGATAGGTCTCACATGCGAGTGTCGGAGATAGGGGCGTCAGCCGGCGGGCGGCATTGACCAGCATCGTGGGCGCATCGCTTCCGTGCGTGGAGACGAATGCGATCTGCGCGCGCAACAATTCGACTCGCGCGCGATCGAGCTCGTCGAGCGCACCGATCTCCGTTGACGAAAGCAGACCGAGCGCGTCGTCGAGTGCGCCTGCCTGGACCTTCGTCTGGGCCGCCACCAGCGCGCGCTGCGCACGGTGCCCGGGAGCGGGCGTCAGCGTGACCGCGCGCTCGAGGAAGGCGGCAGCAGCAGCGAAGCCGCCACGCGCCTGCGCCCGCGCCGCGGAGCGCTCGAGCTCGGCGGCCACCTCCTCGTCGGGGACGGACGCCGCCTGCGCACGGTGCCACGCCCGGCGATCCGAATCGATGCGCGGATCGGTTGCGTCCGCCAGCGCGCGGTGAACCTCGCGCCGCTCGCTCGGCTCGGCCGCGCCGTACACCGCCGAGCGCACGAGCGGGTGCCGGAACACCACGCCAGCGTCGAGCATCAGCAAGCCCTCCGACTCCACGGCGTGCCCGGCCGTCTCAGGGATCCCAAGCTCCTGCGCTGCGCGCCACAGAAGCGCAGGGTCGCCGACCGGTTCTGCCGCTGCCAGGAGCAGCAAGCGCCGCGCGTCGCGCGGGAGCCGCGCCAGCCGCCGCCGGAAGCTCTGCTCGATCCCAGCGGACAGAGGCAGCGCCGCAGGCAGCCCGAAACCACCGGCGAGCTGGGCAGGCGTCAGCCCACGCGGGAGCTCCAGGAGCGCAAGCGGATTCCCGCCGGTCTCGGCGATGATCTGCTCGAGCACGGACTCGTCGAGCCGCGCCGCGAGGACGGACTCCAACAGCGCACGTGCATCTCGACGGCCCAGCGGCTCCACGCTGAGCTGCGGGAAGCGGGCCAATCCCCCCACTTCACGCGCCGCGAACACGAGCGCGATCCTTTCCGCCAGCAGGCGGCGCGCCACGAAGGCGAGCGCTCGAGCCGATGCGCCGTCGAGCCACTGCGCGTCGTCGACCACGCATAACAACGGCTGCTGCTCGGCAGCTTCGGAGAGGAGGCCGAGAGCCGCGAGCCCAACAAGAAACGGGCTCGGCGCCTGTCCGGCGCTGAGTCCAAAGGCGACGCCGAGCGCGTCACGCTGAGGATCAGCGAGACGCTCGATGAACTCGAGGATCGGCGAACAGAGCTGTTGCAGCGCCGCGTAGTCGAGCTCCATCTCCCCCTCGACGCCCGTAGCCCGAAGGACGCGAAAATCCTTGCCCGCCTCGACCGCGTATTCGAGCAACGCGGTCTTGCCCACGCCGGGCTCTCCGTGCACCACGAGGACGGCGCCGTGACCGTCCCGCGCGGTATCCAGCAGCCGCTCGAGCACCGCGCGCTCGCGCTGCCTTCCGAGCAACCGCCCCGCCTGCGGCCTGACGACCATCCCGGCAGCATGCCACCGGGGTCACAGACTACGGATTTCCGGGATGCGACTAACCCGCCGCGGCGGCAACGATGAGCCTCCGTTCTGTGACCTCGAGACAAGGAAGACGATGAGCACAACCGACACATCCGTCCTACCGGACTACGCACCGGTCCCCCGCTCGGCGCTCGGCCCCGCGCTCAACGAGCAGGGCTATTACGTCGGCCGCGTCGAGCGGAACCTGTACTGGATCACCGACGG
>JAOPYX010000227.1 GCA_025964535.1 Actinomycetes bacterium
CTTCTCTCGCCGGAGACTCCCGCGGATCACAGGCTGAGGGGGAACGTCACGCTCACCGAGGCGCTCGGCTCGGAGATCATGGTGCACTTCACGGTCGAGGCGAACCAGGCTGCGACCGAGGAGATGCGCGAGCTGGCCAAGGACGTCGGCGACGAGCGTGCGATCGCGCAGCTCGAGTCGGGCGGAGCGGCGACCGCTGGATTCGTCGGCCGGTTCGGTGCCCGTTCCCGCGTGAAGATCGGCGATCCGCTGGAGGTCGCGGTCGACTCGCGCGCGCTGCACTTCTTCGATCCGGAGACTGGTCTCGGGATCTATGACGGAACCACCACGAAGGGAGCTACATGAATCGCACACGCATCGCGGTCGTCGGATTTGGCGCCGCGTTCGCACTGCTCGCCGCAGGTTTGGCGGGCGCGACGACGAGCTCGCATGCGAAGGGGTCGCAGGTGAGTGCTGTGAAGGGGTCGATCTCGTTCGACGGGATCTGGACGGGCGCCGAGGCGAAGTCGTTCGGTGCGGTCATCACCGCGTTCAACAAGAAGTTCCCGAACGTCACCGTCAAGTACAAGCCGGTCGGCAACAACATCCCGACGGTGCTCGCGACAGCCGTCGCAGGCGGTCACCCGCCCGACATGGCTGACATTGCGCAGCCGGGGCTCGTGAAGCAGTTCGCGGACCAGAAGAAGCTCGCGAACATCGATTACGCCAAGGCATCGATGAAGGCCAACTTCGCACCCGTCTGGACGCAGCTCGGCACGATTGGCGGTCATCTCTACGGCATCGTCTTCAAGGCGAGCAACAAGTCGCTGCTCTGGTACAACGTGCCGGCTTTCAAGACGGCCGGCGTGACGGCTCCCAAGACCTGGGCGCAGCTGCTCACCACCGCGAAGACGTTGAAGGCCTCCGGCACGCCGGCGTATTCGATCGGCGCGTCTGACGGGTGGACGCTCACAGACCTGTTCGAGAACATCTACCTTCGTTCGTTCGGACAGGCGAAGTACCAGTCGCTCACCGCACACAAGATCAAGTGGACCGACCCGAGCGTGAAGACGGCCCTCAAGACAATGGGTCAGATCGTCGGTGACACGTCGAACGTCGCCGGTGGGACGACCGGTGCGCTTCAGACCGGCTTCAACACCTCGGTGACGAACGTCTTCTCGACACCGCCGAAGGCCGCCACCGTGTTCGAGGGCGACTTCGTCGCCGGCGTCATCCTCTCGTCGACGCAGGCGAAGGCCAACACGGGCTTCAATGTCGCGCCGTTCCCGACGATCGCTCCGGCGGGCGCATCGGGCGTGGAGGTCGGTGGCGACACGCTCGTCACGTTCCACGACACGCCTGCGATCCGCGCGTTCGTCAATTTCTTGACGACGCCGGAGGCGGCGGCAGCATGGGCCAAGCTCGGCGGGTTCGCGACCGGGAACAAGAAGCTCAGCCCGAGCGTGTATCCGGATGCGATCACCCGCTCGACCGCGGTTCCGGTCGCGCAGGCGACGACCGTCGTGTTCGACATGTCCGACCAGCAGCCGAGCTCCTTCGGCGGCACCGTCGGCCAGGGCGAGTGGAAGATCTTCCAGGACTTCGTCAAGACCCCGAGTGACGTCAACGGGATCGCGGCGTCATTGGAGAGCGCGGCAGCGGCCGCCTACAAGAAGGGCAAGTAGTTGCAAGGAGCCGGGATCTCGGCGGAGCCGCCCATCGTGGCGGCTCCGCCTCCGGGCAGCGGCCCCGGTAACGCGGGCCGTTATCTGATCGGCGCGCTCTTCCTCGCGCCGGCGATCGCGATGCTCGGCGTGTGGATGGTCTACCCGGCGATCTACACGATCGTGCGGAGCTTCTTCGGCCTGCACGGCTTCAACAACTTCGTCGGGATCGACAACTACAAGGCGATCTTCCAGACCGCGACGCTCGTCACCGCGATCAAGAACAACGCGATCTGGGTGGCCGTCGTCCCCGCGCTCGTCACATCCCTCGGCCTCGTCTTCGCCGTGCTCACCGAGCGCATTCGCTGGTCGGTTGCGTTCAAGGCGGCGGTGTTCTTGCCGATGGCGATCTCCGCGTTCGCGACCGGCGTGACGTGGCGCATCATGTACCAGCAGGATCCGAGTCAGGGCGCCGTGAATGCGCTCGGCCGTGTGATCGTCGACACAGTGCAGAAGCCGGGCGTCCTGCCGAGTGCGTTCCCCTCCACGCCGAACGTCGTTCCGCTGAAGAACGGGGGGCTCGAGCTGAAGACGCCGATCAAGGCGGGCGGTGTCGCGCGCCTCGGCGTTACCGGCATCGCGCCGGCAGACGTTCCGAAGAGCGCGGTGCAGGTGGTCGACCCGGCAGCGCGCCCCGGCTCGATCGTCGGCGTCGTCTGGCGCGACTTCAAGCCCGGCGGTGGTGTCTCCGGCAAGCCCGAGCCGCAGGAGCTCGGCATCCCCGGTGTCACGGTCGAGCTGCACGCGGCCAACGGCAAGCTCGTCGCTCACACGACGAGCGCGCCGAACGGCGACTTCGAGTTCAAGAAGGTCGGCGCCGGCACGTTCAACGCGGAGATCGGCCCGCAGACCTTCCAGAAGCCGTGGGGTGGGATCGCCTGGCTCGGGTCGAAGCTGATCACGCCGTCGCTGTTGATCGCCTACATCTGGATCTGGGCGGGGTTCGCGATGGTGATCATTGGCGCCGGGCTCGCGGCGATGCCGCGTGACGTGCTCGAGGCTGCGCGTACGGACGGCGCATCCGAGTGGAAGGTCTTCCGCCGGGTCACTGTGCCGTTGCTCGCGCCGGTGCTGAGCGTTGTCTTCATCACGATGATCATCAACGTCCTGAAGGTCTTCGACCTGATCGTCGCGCTCGCTCCGGAGTCGACGCAGAACGACGCGACCGTGATCGCGCTCTCGATGTGGCGCACGTCGTTCGGCGGCGTGAACAACTTCGGTGTCGGCTCGGCGATCGCAGTGTTCCTCTTCGTGCTCGTCATCCCGGTGCTCTTGCTCAACATCCGGCGCTTCCGAACGGAGGGCTAATGACGACTGTCGCCGCCGAGTTGCCAGTCCAGCGCGAGAGCGTCGCCGCGCGGATCGGAAGGCTTGCCGTCAAGGGGCCGGTCAACATCGTCCTCGCCGGGATCGGCCTGCTCTGGCTCGTGCCGACGATCGGGCTCTTCCTCACGTCCCTCATGCCCGCGTCGGTCTCGGGCACCGAGGGCTGGTGGAAGGTGTTCTCGCACCCGAGCCTCGCGACGTTCCACAACTACAGCACGCTGCTGCACGACAACGGGCTGATCTCGGCGCTCAAGACAACCGCGATCATCGCGGTCGGCAACACGCTGCTCGTGATCGTCATCGGCGCGATGGCGGGATACGCGCTCGCGTGGCTCGACTT
>JAOPYX010000230.1 GCA_025964535.1 Actinomycetes bacterium
GACGTCCGCGAATGCCTGTCGCGCGAGGCGCTCCATCTCGACCGCGATCATGCTGGGGTCGCCGCGCTCGCAGCCGTCAGAGAGGATCACGACGACCGCGCCGCGGGTCAGGGCGCGCCGCCCCCACTCGTCGTTGTACGCCTTGAGCGACTCTCCGATCCGCGTGCCGCCCGACCAGTCCGTCACCCGCGCTGCGGCCGCCGCGAACGCCGTCTCTGGATCGCGTGAGCCGAGCTCGGGCGTCAGCCGCGTCAGCCGGGTGCCGAACGCAAACGCCTCGACGCGCCGGCCCGCGCCGCGCGCAGCGTGCATGTACAGCAGCATCGCGCGGGCGTACGAATCCATGGAGCCCGAGACGTCGAGGATCAGCACGAGCTTCCTCGGGGCATCGGCTCGGCTGCGAAAGGCGCGCTGCACCGGGTCGCCGCCGGTCGCGAGCGATGCTCGCAGGAGGCCGCGCATGTCGAGCGCCAGGCCCTTCGAGTCGGGCTGCAGCCGCCGCGTGCGCCGCCGCGGCCGCGCGACCGCGATCGCCTGGATCAGCTGCTTCGCGCGCGCCAGCTCGGCGGGCGTCATCGCGCCGAAGTCCTTCGTCCGCAGCAGCTCGTCCTCATTCCAGCCGCCGACCTCGGTCTCGCCGCCGTCGATCTCCGGTCCGGGGCCCGGCTCGCCGCCCTTGCGCCGCTCCCCCTTCGGCGGCTCGGACGCCCGCTTCTGTGGCGGCGCAGCGGCCGCACCGAGGAACCACGAGTTGAACGCCAGGTCGAACGACTCGAGGTCTTCGCGCCGCGAGACCAGCGTCTGCCGCAGCGTCCAGTACACGTCGTCCTGGCGTGCGAGCTCGACCGAGTCGAGGCCTTTCAGCGCGTCGGCGACGCGACCCGGGCCGACTTCGACTCCGACCTCGCGCAGCACGCGGCCGAAGGTGACGATGTGCCGGACGACGGCGTTAGCGAGCACGGGCGCTGGCGACGAGCCCGGCCAGAGCCTCGTCACGGACGGAGAGCAGGTCCTCGTGGTACTTCAGCACCGAGCCGAGCGTCAGCTGCACGTTCTCGACGTCGAGCTCCTGCTTGCCGAGCGCAGTCAGTGCGCGCGCCCAGTCGATCGTCTCCGCGACGCCGGGCGGCTTCTGCAGATCGAGCGAGCGCAGCTCGGCAACGAACGCTGCAGCCTCTGCGGCGAGCCGCTCGGGCACGCCCGGCACGCGCAACGTCACGATCTCGATCTCTTTCTCGATCGACGGGTGGTTGATCCAGTGGAAGAGGCAGCGTCGCTTCAGCGCGTCGTGCAGCTCACGCGTGCGGTTCGACGTGAGGATGACGTACGGCCGCTGCTTCGCCACGATCGTGCCGAGCTCGGGCACGGTGATCTGGAAGTCCGAGAGCAGCTCGAGCAGGAACGCCTCGAATTCTTCGTCCGCGCGGTCGATCTCGTCGATGAGGAGCACCACCGGCTCGTCGGCCTCGACCGCCTCGAGCAACGGGCGGCGGATCAGGAACTCGGGCCCGAAGAGCTCCGCCTCGTCGACCGTTCCCTCCTGCGCGGCGCGGATGTGCAGCAGCTGGCGCGCGTAGTTCCACTCATACACCGCATGAGCGACGTCGAGGCCTTCGTAGCATTGCAACCGGATCAGGCGTGCCCCGAGCGCCGTCGCGATCGACTTCGCCGCCTCCGTCTTCCCGACCCCGGCCTCGCCCTCGAGGAGCAGCGGTTTCTCGAGCGTCAGCGACAGGTAGAGCGCGGTCGACAGCCCCCGATCGGGGAGGTAGGACGCGCGCGCGAGCGCCGACTCGAGCTCGTCGATCGAGGCGAACGGCATGGAAGGAGCGTACCCATGCATCGCGACCGCTTGTTGACAACGGCTCCCGACGCCCGTGTCGGTTCACGTTTGACGCCAAGCACGCTGGCGCGCACAATCGCGAAATGGCGGCTGCGCTCATCCCGACGTCCCCCGAGGAAGCGGCCAGCCTCTTCGGCGAGGGCAAGGACGTGACGGTCTTCGGCGGAGGCACGATCCTGCTCCCGGAGATCGCCGCGGGACGATTGCATCCGACGCGCGCGTTGATGCTCCACAAGAGCGGGCTCGACTCGCTCGACACCAGCGGCGACGTCGTCCGGATCGGCGCGACGACGACGCTGGCGGCGCTGATCGACGGCACCGACGACCTGCTCACCCGTTTTGCCGAGCACGTCGGCGACGGCGAGGTGCGCCGAACGGCAACTGTCGGCGGCAATCTTTGTGCGACTCCCGGCATCGGCGCGCAGCGCGGCGATCTCGGCGCACCGCTGATCGCGCTCGGCGCCCGTGTCCGCTCGACCGGCAAGGGCGGCGAACGCACGGAGCCCGTGGAAGACTTTCTCTCCGGCGACCGAGCCGGCCGGCTCGTGCTCTCGATCGAGTACGACCGCCCGAACGGCAACACTGCCTGTCAGATGATGCGCCGCCGTCACGCGCACTCGTACGCGATCGTGAACGTCGCGGTCTGCGAGACGAACGGTGAATTGCGCGTCGGCATCTCCGGTGTCGGTGCAATGGCCGTGCGCGCCCGCTCCGTCGAGCAGAGCCGGAATCCCGACGACGTGCTCAAGGACGTCGAGCCCGTCAGCGACGCACTCGCCTCGGCCGACTATCGCCGGAAGATGCTGCCCCTGCTCGTGCGCCGGGCCCTCGACCAGCTGGAGAGCGCATGAACCTGATCGTCAACGGGCGGGAGCACGAGATCACGAGCCCGCCGCTCACGCCGCTCTTGCACGTCCTCCGCGAGGAGCTCGAGATCACGAGCCCGAAGGCCGGTTGCCAGCAAGGCGGCTGCGGCACGTGCACCGTCCTCGTCGATGGCGAGCCGCGCCGTTCGTGCCTCACCGCGATCGCGACCGTCGACGGCGCATCGATCACGACGCTCGAAGGTCTCGGCGAGGCCGAGAGCCTTTCGCCGGTGCAGGCCGCTTTCCACGAGTTGTACGCCGCGCAGTGCGGGTTCTGCACGCCCGGCATGGTCGTCGCCTCGACCGCGCTGCTCGAGCGTGTCGGCGGACCGGTCAGTCGCGAAGACGTGCTCGAAGCGCTCGGCGGCCATTACTGCCGGTGCACCGGCTACGTGAAGATCGTCGACGCGGTGATGGCCGCGTCACGCGGCGAGGTCGGCGAGGTTCGCGACATGCCGTCGCCCGAGGACGGCGAACCTGACGTGACGATCAAGGGGAGCCCGGCATGAAAGCAGTCGGCGCCCGCCTTCCGCGCTACGACGGCGTCGGCCACGTCACCGGCCGCACGCAGTACGTCGACGACGTTCGTGTCGGCCGCTTGCTGTGGGTGAAGGCGCTCCGCTCGCCGCACGACAACGCGGCGATCACAAAGCTCGACACCTCGAAGGCGCAGTCCTTGAAGGGCGTGCACGCGATCATCACGTGCGCCGACGTCCCGCGGAACGTCTACGGGCACCTCGAGGGCCTGGGTGTTCCCGGCGACGAGCCGTTGCTCGCCGACGGCGAGGTCCGGTACAAGGGCCAGCCGATCGCGGCCGTCGCGGCAGAGTC
>JAOPYX010000112.1 GCA_025964535.1 Actinomycetes bacterium
GGCGGCGGCGCACCCTGCGTCCGGCGACTGGCTGTACTTCGTTCGCAAGCCCGACCACCAGCACCATTACTTCACCTCGAGTTACAACGACTTCATCAACCACGCGAACCAGTACGGCTTTCATTGAGCAGTGTCTGATTTGCTGGGGGGCGCAACGCGACTCGTCGCGCTGCTCGGGCACCCGGTCGCGCACTCGCTGTCTCCGCGGATGCAGAACGCCGCCTTTGCGGCGCGCGCGCTCGACTGGGCGTACGTCGCGCTCGACGTCCTGCCTGAGCAGCTGGAGGACGCCGTGCGCGGCCTCGTCGCAAGCGGCTTCGCCGGAGCAAACGTGACGATCCCGCACAAGCGCGCGGCCGCGCTCCTGTGCGACGAGGCGGACGGCGACGCCGTGAACACCCTCGTCTTCGCGGACGGCCGCATCTACGGCTTCAACACCGACCGCGAGATCGTCGCGGCGATCGACTCGAAGCGCGTCTGCCTGATCGGGGCGGGCGGGGCGGCGGCGACGCTCCTGCCCGGACTACGCGGCGAGGTCCGGCAGTTCGCCCGGCGCGGCGAGTGGCCGCCCGACGCCGACGGCTGCGACCTCGTCGTCAACGCCACCCCGGTGCGCGACGAGCTGCTCGTGCAGCCGCACGCGGGCCAGACGATTGTCGAGCTCGCCTATGGCGACGGTGACACCGCGCTCGTCAAGGCAGCGCGCGCGGCGGGTTGTACGGTCATCGACGGACGCGAAGCCCTCGTGTTGCAGGGCGCGGCGAGCTTCGAGCGCTGGACCGGTGCGCCTGCACCGGTGCCTGCGATGCGCGCATCTCTAGGCTTGTCCGCGTGACGCTCGAGCTCGCAACGGCGGGGGAGTCGCACGGGCCGGCGCTCGTGGCGATCCTGTCCGGCCTGCCCGCAGGGCTGACGCTCGACCGCGACGCGATCGACGCCGACCTGCGGCGGCGGCAGCAGGGCTACGGGCGCTCGCCGCGCCAGCAGATCGAGACGGACGAGGTGGAGGTGCTCGCGGGCCTGCGCCGCGGCCTGACGCTCGGCACGCCGCTCGCGCTCGTCGTCCGCAACCGCGACCACAAGAACTGGACGTGGGGCATGAACCCCTGGCCGTCCGAAGGCGAGCCCGAGGGCAAGGGCACGAAGGCGGTAACGCTCCCGCGCCCGGGTCATGCCGACCTCGCAGGGGTGCAGAAGTACGGGCACGCCGACGTCCGCGACGTGCTCGAGCGCGCCTCAGCGCGGCACACAGCCGTCCAGGTCGCAGCCGGCGCGGTTGCCAAGTCGCTGCTCGCGACGATCGGCATCTCGGTCGTCGGCGAGGCCGTGCTCGAGGCCGGAGCCGACCCGGATACGGTCGACGCCGCACGCAAGGACCGGGACACGCTCGGCGGGGTCGTCGAGGTTCATGCGACCGGTGTTCCGCCGGGACTCGGTTCGTACGCGCGCAAGGACGACCGCCTCGACGCGCGGCTCGCGGCGGCGCTGATGGGCATCCAGGCAGTGAAGGGCGTCGAGATCGGCGACGGCTTCGCGCTCGCCGGCATCCGCGGCTCCGAGGCACACGACGAGATCGTCCGCGACGAGCGCGGCATCCATCGCAGCTCGAATCGCGCCGGGGGCATCGAGGGCGGCATGTCGAACGGCGAGGAGATCGTCGTCCGCGCCGCGATGAAGCCGCTGCCCACGCTCATGCAGCCGCTGCTCTCGGTCGATCTCGAGACCGGCGAGCCTGCGCAGGCGCTCGTCGAGCGCAGCGACGTCTCTGCCGTCGAGGCGCTCGCCGTCGTGGCGGAAGGCGCCGTGGCGTGGGAGCTCGCGTGCCTCGCGAAGGACAAGTTCGGCGGTGACGCGCTCGGCGACTTCATCGCCGCATGGCGGGCATACGTCGAGCGGATCGACTGGACCGCGCGCTGACGAAGCACGTTGCGCTCATCGGTTTCATGGGCGCCGGGAAGACCACGCTCGGCGAGGAGGTCGCGCGCCGCCTGAACCGGCTGCACAAGGACGTCGACCGGCTCATCGAGTCGACCCAGAAGCGGTCGATCCCCGAGATCTTCGCCGAGGGCGAGGCGACGTTCCGCGAGGTCGAGGAACGTGTCGTGCGCGGCGTGCTCGCGCATCCGCGCCCGTCCGTCGTGGCGCTCGGCGGCGGAGCCGTCACGACACCACAGATCCGCGAGCTGCTGTACCACCACGCGGTCACCGTCTGGCTCGACGAGGACGTCGACACGTGCTGGGCGCGTGTACGCGAAAGCGACCGGCCGCTCGCGAAGGACGAGGCGGAGTTCCGGCGCCTCTTCGAAGAACGGCGACCGCTGTACGCCGCCGCTGCTGATGTCGTCGTCCGCGACGCCGATGACGTCGTGCTCGCCGCCGCCGGTGTCCGCGTCGAACGCGGTGTGCTCCGTCGCCTCGGCGAGCTCGTTCCCGGCGACGGCAAGGTGGCGCTCGTCTCCGATCCGAACGTCGGCGGCATTCACGGCATGGACGCGCAGCTCGCGCTTGGCGCGCGGCTCGCGCAGGTGTACGAGCTGCCCCCGGGCGAGGACGCGAAGACGATCGGCGCGCTCGAGCGGCTCTGGCAGGACCTGCGGCTCGACCGGGGTGGCACGGTCGTCGCCCTCGGCGGCGGCTGCACGACCGACGCCGCCGGCTTCGCCGCCGCGACATACCTTCGCGGCATCCCATGGGTGCCCGTTCCGAGCAGCCTCGTCGCGCAGGTCGATGCCGCGATCGGCGGCAAGACGGGCATCGACCTGCCGCAGGGCAAGAACCTCGTCGGCGCATTCCATTGGCCCGTGCGCACCGTGATCGATCCGGCGCTGCTCGAGACGCTTCCGCCGGCGCAACGACTCGAAGGAATGGCGGAAGTCGTGAAGACCGGCTTGCTTGCCGGCGAGCCGCTCTGGGAGCTGCCCGACGACGAGCTCGTGCGCCGCTGCGCCGCCTTCAAGGCGGCGATCTGCCTGCGCGACCCGCACGACGACGCCGAACGCAAGATGCTCAACCTCGGGCACACGTTCGCGCATGCGCTCGAGGCCGCGGCGGGCTACGAGGGCCTGACGCACGGCCAGGCGGTCGCGCTCGGCCTGCTCGCAGCCTTGCGACTGTCCGGACAGGACGTCAGCCAGGTGGAGGAGATCCTGCACCCGAAGCCGGTCCGCGTCGACCGGGAGCGCGCCTGGGCGGCGATGCAGCGCGACAAGAAGTCGGTCGGGGGCGAGCTCCGCCTCGTCCTGCTCCGAGACGACGGCCCGGAATGGGACGTCTCGGTGCCGGCTGCGGACGTTCGACGCGAGCTCGACGCACTCATAGCCGGGTAGCATCGCCGCGTGCGCGTCATCGTCCTCAACGGCGTCAACCTCAACGTGCTCGGCCGGCGCGACCCGACGGTGTACGGCGGGCTCACCATGGCGGAGCTCGAAAGCCGCATCTACGGATGGGCCCGCGAGCTCCAGCTCGCCGTGCAGTGCCGCCAGACGAACAGCGAAGGCGAGTTCATCAAGTGGTGCCACGACGCCTACGACAACACCGACGGCATGGTCGTCAATCCCGCCGCCTGGACGCACTACGCCTGGTCCATCCACGACGCGCTCGAGCCGCTGACCGTGCCGATCGTCGAAGTGCACCTCTCGAACGTCGACGAGCGAGACGGCTGGCGGAAGCAGTCCGTGATCTCCGACCTCGTCGCGGCCCGCTTCGTCGGGCACGGACCCGACGGCTACCGCATGGCGCTCGAATATCTCAAGGAGAACGCGTGAACGATCGCGTCGACCGCCTCCGATCGCTGATCGAGGAGCCGCTCCTCGTCACCAACCCGAAGAACGTCGTGTATCTCGCCGGCTTCGAGAGCTCGAACGCGGCGCTGCTCGTCGATCAGGAGCGCGTGCGGCTCTTCACCGACTTCCGCTACATCGAGGCCGCGCGCGCGGTCGAGGGCGTCGAGGTCGTGCAGACGAAGCGCGGCGTGATCAGCGCGCTCGCCGAGCAGCTCTCGGGCAGCATCGGCTTCGAGGCCACGAACGTCGTCTACTCCGATTTTCAGACGCTCGAAGGCGGCGGTCTCGATCTCGTTCCGCACGGCGGCCTCGTCGAGTCTCTGCGCGCAATCAAGGAGGAGAGCGAGCTCGAGATCATCCGGCGCGCCTGCGCGATCACCGACCGCGTGTTCGAGCGGCTGACCGAGGTGAAGTTCGTCGGGCGCACCGAGCGCGAGGTGTCGTGGGACCTGACGCGCCTTTTCCACGAGGAGGGCGGCGAAGGCCTGGCGTTCGAGTCGATCGTCGGCGCAGGACCGACGGGGGCGCGCCCACACGCACGCGCGAGCGATCGCACGATCGGCACCGGCGAGCTCGTCGTGATCGACGCGGGCTGCACGATCGAGGGTTACGCGTCCGACTACACGCGCACGTTCGCGACCGGACCGCTCGACGGCGAGGCGAAGGAGGCCTACGAGGTCGTGCTCGCAGCCCAGCTCGCGGGCCTCGCGGCGATCCACGCCGACATGCCGGCGATCGACGCCGATCAGGCGGCGCGGCGCGTGATCGAGGACAGCCCGTTCGCCGGGTTGTTCGGACACGGGCTCGGGCATGGGCTCGGCCTCGACGTCCACGAGCTGCCGCGAATGTCGACCGACACCGACGACGTGCTGGCGCCGCGCAACGTCGTGACGGTCGAGCCGGGCGTCTACCTCCCGGGAAAGTTCGGCGTCCGCATCGAGGACGACGTCGTCGTCACACAGGACGGGATCGAGAACCTCACCGGGTTTCGCAAGGACCTGGTCGAGGTCGGCTAGGCACGCAGCTACACTCGACGCCGAAAATGGCCGACACCGTCAACACGAATCAGTTCAAGAACGGAATGCACATCGAGGTCGATGGGCAGCCGTGGCGCATCGTCGAGTTCCAGCACGTGAAGCCGGGCAAGGGCGGTGCCTTCGTTCGTACGAAGCTGAAGTCGCTCGGCGCCGGCGCGACTGTCGACCGCACGTTCCGCGCAGGCGAGAAGTTCGTGCGCGTCCACACCGAGGTCAAGAACGTTCAGTACCTCTATGACGACGGCTCCGACGTCCACTTCATGGATCCCGACAGCTACGAGCAGTTCTCCGTGCCGCACGCGGAGCTCGAGGACGAGCTGATGTTCATGCAGCCGAACGCGACGGTGCAGGTGCTCGCGGTCGACGGCAAGCCGTCGAGCGTACAGCTGCCGACGACGGTCGAGCTGACGGTCGTCGACACCGAGCCGGGCGTGAAGGGCGACACCGTCTCGAACGTCACGAAGCCGGCAACGCTCGAGACCGGCGGCGTCGTGAGCGTGCCGCTCTTCGTGAACGTCGGCGACAAGCTCAAGATCGACCCGCACGAGAAGCGCTACATCTCGCGCGTTTGATGGCTGGTGCCACGACGGTGCACGCCTGGATGGTGGCTCATGCACTGCGCCGTGCGGTCGGGACAGCCTTGGCAAGGCAACCAGCCTTACCTTCGGCTGGCCCGACCACACGGCTTGGCCTGAGCCATTCCCAGACGCACCCCGCCGTGACACCAACCATCTAGCGGTGTTCGGCCTCTCGAGGTTCCTCGCCTGCCTGCTCGGCGCGGCGGTCCTCGCCACGCTGGGCGGGGCGCTGTTCTCCCTCCTGCACCACGGCACGACGCTCACCCGCTCGATCGCGTTCGGCTTCTGGTTCGCCGCCGCCGCCGCGCTCGTGGGGATGGCCGGAGCCGCGAGCAACCGCCTCGCCCGCCGGTTCGACCTGCCGTTCGTGGAAGGCTGGCTCTTCGTCACGGCCTCCTTCGTGCTCACCGCGATCGGCGTCGTGATCGACGTCCTCGGCAGCTGAACGGCTCCTCCGCGAACGCGCGGTAAGGTCCCCCCGTGCCGACGCTCGCCGACACGACAATTCGCCTGCTCGGGCAGGAGCCGCTCGCCGGCCGGATGCCGACCGCCGACCAGCTCCAGCTCGCGGAGATCCTCGACCGGGCCGGCTTCGCATACCTCGAGGTGTCGGGCGGCGGCTGCTTCGACGCGGCCGTCCAGCGCGGCCTCGAGAGCCCCTGGGAGCGGATCCGCGCCCTGAAGGCGCGGGTCAAGACCCCGCTCGGCCTGGCGCTCCGCGGCCGTTTCCTCGTCGGCTCGCGCCCTGTCGGCGCCGACTTCGCCAGGCGCTTCGTCGCCTCGGCCGCCGAGAACGGCATCGACGTCTTCCGCCTCCACGACCCGCTGAACGACGTCTCGAACCTGCGGGAGGCCGCCGAGGCGATCGTCGCGGCCGACCGTGACTTCGAGGCCGGGCTCGTCTACAGCCCGGGGCGCACGGGCGAGATCGACACGCTCATCGAGCGGGCCCGCATGCTGCCCGAGCTCGGCGCCGTCCGCGTGCTCCTGCACGACCCGACGGGCTCACTGCAGCCGCACCGCGCGGCAGAGCTCGTTCCCGCGCTCGCCGAGGCGAGCGGCCTGCCGGTCGGCATCTATGTCCAGGGCGCCGGGGGCAGCGCGCTCGCCGCGACGCTCGCGGCAGCGAGCGCCGGTGCGCAGCTGATCGCCTGCGCGCTCTTCCCGCTCGCGCTGACGCTGCACCGCGTCTCGGGCGAGGCGCTGGGCGAGGCGCTCGCCGGGATGGGCCTCGACTCCGGCATCGACGTCGCCACGCTCTGGGAGGCGTCCGATCTCGTCGACGAGCACATCGGCGACGAGCCCGTGGCCCCGCTTGCGCCGCGCGTCGCCGTCCGTGCCGCGCAGCACGACGTTCCGGCCGGCCTCGTCGCGGGCGTCGACCAGACGCTGCGCGCGCAGGGCGCCGGCGACCGTCTGGAGGAGGTGCTCGAGGAGCTCGACGTGATCCGCGCCGAGGTGGGGTGGCCGCCGCTCGCCGCGCCCATCGGCCAGGTGCTCGCATCGCAGGCGCTGCTGAACGTCCTCTCGGCGAGCCGTTATCTGACGATCGTCGACGAGCTGCGCGCACTCGTGATCGGCCGCTTCGGCACCCCGCCGGGACCGATCGACCCGGCCGTGCAACGCGCCGTCGCGCTCACGCACGACCCCGAGACCCAGGAGGACGTCGCTCCGGCGCTCAGCGACGTGCGCACCCAGGCTGCCGGAATGGCAGCGAGCGAGGAGGAGCTGCTCCTGCTCGGCCTCTTCGGCGAGGACGCGGAGCGCCTGCTGCTCGGCATCCGCGGCCGGGCGAGCGGCGACACCGACGAGCTCGCGTCGGTCGACAAGGCGCGCGCCGAGCGGATTCGGGAGCTCGTGCGCATCGTCCAGGAGTCCGGTATCGGCGAGGTCACGATCGAGGAGGACGGGATGCGCGTATCCGTGCGCTCCGCCCCCGAGGCGCCGACGCAGCTCTCGCAGGCACCGCTTGCGCTGCCGGAGGATCAGCCGGTGCCGGTCGTGCGGCCGATGAACGGCGCCGTGCGCGTCGAGTCGCCGATGGTCGGCACCTTCTACCGCGCGGCTCAGCCGGGTGCACCGGCGTTCGTCGAGGAGGGCGACGTCGTCGCCGCCGGGCAGACGCTCTGCATCCTCGAGGCGATGAAGCTCATGAACGAAGTGAAGGCCGACATCGAGGCCGTCGTTCGGCGGATTCACGTCGAGAACGCCCAGCCGGTCGAGTTCGGACAGGTGCTGTTCGACCTCGAGCCGCTCGCGGGCCGGCCGCTCGACGCCGGCTGATGTTCTCGCGAGTCCTCGTAGCCAACCGCGGCGAGATCGCCGTGCGCGTCATCCGCGCGCTGCACGAGCTGCAGGTCGAGGCCGTCGCCGTCTACTCGACGGCCGACGAGGACGCGCTGCACGTACGACTCGCCGATCGTGCCGTGCGCATCGGACCGCCGCCTGCGGCGCAGAGCTACCTCAGCATTCCGGCGATCATCGCCGCCGCGAACACCACCGGCTGCGAGGCGGTGCACCCGGGCTACGGCTTTCTCTCCGAGAACGACGAGTTCGTGCACGCGTGCGAGGACAACGACCTCGTCTTCATCGGGCCCCCCGCGGACGTGATGGCGCGGATGGGCGACAAGGCACAGGCGAAAGCGGAGATGCGCGCCGCAGGCGTTCCGCTCGTCCCCGGTACAGAGGGGACCGCGAGCGCGTCGGAAGCCCGCACAGCAGCCGACGAGCTCGGCTACCCGGTGCTGCTGAAGGCGGCGGCAGGGGGCGGTGGCCGTGGCATGCGCCTCGTCACCGCGGCGGACGAGCTCGAAGACGCGTATGCGCAGGCCTCGAACGAAGCAATGGCCGCGTTCTCCGACGGGACGCTGTACGTCGAGAAGGCGATCTCGCCCGCCCGCCACGTCGAGATTCAGGTGCTCTGCGACTCCTACGGCGGCGTGCTGACGTGCGGAGAGCGCGAGTGCTCGATCCAGCGGCGGCACCAGAAGTTGATCGAGGAGTCGCCGTCGCCGGCGCTCGACGCGGAGCGCCGCGAGGCGATGGAGGACGCCGCCGAACGCGCGTGCCGGCACATCGGCTATCGCAACGCGGGGACCTTCGAGTTCCTCGTCGGGCTGGACGGCTCGTTCTCGTTCATCGAGCTCAACGCGCGCTTGCAGGTCGAGCACCCCGTGACCGAGCTCGCGACAGGGCTCGACCTCGTACGTGAGCAGGTACGCATCGCCGCAGGTGAGCGGCTGGCGATTACCGGACGCGCGCCGCGCTCCGGCCACGTCATCGAGATCCGCATCAACGCGGAGGACCCGTCGCGCGGCTTCATGCCGGCGCCCGGCCGGCTTGCGCGCTTCCGTCCTCCGCTCGGTCCCGGCGTGCGCGTCGACACGTTCGCCGAGGAAGGCTCCGTGATCCCGCCGAACTACGATTCGCTCATCGCGAAGGTGATCGTGCGCGACGACACGCGCGAGGCCGCGATCGAACGCGCCCGCCGCGCATTGAGCGAGTTCGAGATCGCCGGCGTCCCGACGACCCGGGACGTCGCACTCGACATCCTCGACAGTCCCGAGTTCCGCAGCGGCATGTACTCGACGTCCTTCCTCGAAGAAGCGGGGGCGCGCTTGCCCTCATTCGCGGCCGCATGACGTACGTCGTGCGCACCGACGACGGTTCGATCGCGGTCACAGACGCCGCGCTTACGAACATCGTCGTGCAGTCGGCGGAGTCCGTCGACGGCGCTCGCGTTCGCCGAGCGCGGCGGAAGGTCGGCATCGAGATCGACGGCAGACGCGCGCGGGTCGAGCTCGAGCTCGCCGTCGCCTACGGCAAGGTTCTCCCGGACGTTGCACAGGACGTGCAGCTGCGGGTCACCGACGCGCTCACCCGGATGTGCGGGCTCGACGTCTCCGGCGTCGACGTCACGGTCGAGGAGCTCGAGCGGTGAGGGTCCCCAAGCCGACGCCGGCGAGCCGCCGCGAAGCGCGCCGCGCCGCGGTGTTCGTCCTCTACCAGTGGGACGTCACAGAGTCGCCGCTCGGGTCGCTCTTCGAGGGCGAGGTCGACGCGTACACGCAGACGATCGCCGACCGGGTCGCCGCGCACGCGCCCGAGCTCGACGCGAAGATCACCGCAGCGTCCGACGACTGGACGGCGGACCGGCTCGGCGCGGTCGAGCGGAACATCCTGCGCGTCGCGATCGAGGAGCTCGATGCGGGCGACGTCCCGAAAGAAGTGGTGATGGACGAAGCCGTGACCCTTGCGAAGCGGTATGCGTCCGATGACGCTGGGAGACTCGTCAACGGCATTCTTGGCAAGATCGCGCGGGAGGAGAATTCGTAACGTGGCAGCCGAAGACTCACTGAGCAGGGCCGAGGAGCTCCTCGCGAAGCTCGAGGCGGCGCGGGGCGAGCTCGACCGGATCGCGCAGACGGAGGGTGGCTCGCCCGAGCGCGCGTTGGAGATCCTCGCCGAGCTCTCCGAGCTGGCGAAGGCCGTCGAGGAGGAGCTGGAACGGGCGAAGCGTGCCGCGGAGGCGGATGCCGCTCAGTCCTGACGAGCTGCGGCCGCTCGTCGAGGACTTCCTCGACGGGCTCGAGCTCTGGCCTGCGCTGCACGGGCAGGCCGAGTCGGTGCGTTACTCGATCACCGTCGGAGGCAAGCGTGTGCGGCCGGTGATCTGCCTCGCGACGGCGGAGGCGGCCGGCGCGAGGGCGGAAGACGCGCTTCCGGCCGGCTGCGCGCTCGAGCTCGTGCACACGTTCTCGCTCGTGCACGACGACCTGCCGGCGCTCGACGACGACGAGGAGCGGCGCGGACAGCCCTCGACCTGGAAGCGCTTCGGCGAGGCGACGGGGATCCTCGCCGGCGACGCGCTGCTCGCAGAGGCATTCCGCCTTGCGACGTCGTATGACACGCCGCACGTCGCGCGCGAGCTGTCGCAGGCGACGCTCGGCATGATCGGCGGCCAGTACCTGGACGTCACCGGCACGGCGCCCGACGGGGCGACGCTCCACAAGCTGAAGACCGGGTGCCTGTTCGAGGCGTCGGTCGGCCTGGCGCTCTGGGTCGCAGAGGTGCCCGAGCCGGCGCAGGCTCCCTGGCGTGCCTTCGGCGACGAGCTCGGCCTGCTGTTCCAGATCGTCGACGACATCCTCGACGGTGACGGATACGTCGTCACGCACGGCGTCGACGGGGCCCGCCGCCTCGCAGACGAGGCGGCGGACCGCGCGCGCGAACGGCTCGATGAAGTCGACGCCGACACCGCGGTGTTGCGCGAGATCGTCGACGGTCTCGCCGTTCGGACGGCGTGATCCCTCCGTCGGGCGCGCAGTACGAGCTCGTATGTGCCGACCAACGGGCCACGGTGGTCGAGGTGGGAGGCGGGCTGCGCGAGTACGGCGACGTCCTCGACGGCTATCCGTCGGACGAGATGTGCCGGTCCGGCCGCGGCCAGGTTCTCGCTCCTTGGCCGAATCGGCTCGAAGGTGGCGCATACGAATGGGACGGCTTCGAGCACCAGCTCGCCCTCACCGAACCGTCCGCGGGAAACGCGATCCACGGCCTCGTGCGCTGGGCGAACTGGGAGGCCGTCGAGCAGGAGCCCGCGCGCGTCGTCATGGGGCACGTCCTCCATCCGCAGCCCGGGTATCCGTTCACGCTGCGGCTGCGCGTCGACTACCGGCTCGCCGCCGACGGCCTGACCGTCCGCACGACCGCCGAGAACGTCGGCGAGCGCGCCTGCCCGTTCGGCGTCGGCCATCACCCCTACATCGCGGCTCCGACCGGTCGCGTGGACGACCTCGAGGTCGACGGCGAGCTGCTCGGCTCGCAGAAGCTCGACGAGACGAGGCGCATGGACGCGCCGTGGCGTATGCAGGTGGGAGAGGTCACCGTCTGGGCCGACGAGGCGTGGAAGCACGTGCAGCTCTTCACCGGCGATTCGAAGCCGGACGTCGCGCGGCGTAGCCTTGCCGTCGAGCCGATGACGTGCCCTCCGAATGCATTCCGCACCGGCGAGGACCTCATCCGACTCGAGCCCGGCGAGACCTTTGCAGGCTCCTGGGGCATCACCGGCTCGTGAAGAAGCGCCTCGACGTGCTGCTCGTCGAACGCGGCCTGGCGGTCTCGCGTACGCAGGCGCAGGCGCTCGTGATGGCCGGGCTCGTGCCCGGCTACGACAAGCCGGGCCATCAGGTCGACGAGGATGCCGAGCTCTCGATCGTCCAGCGCCCGGCGTATGTCTCGCGCGGCGGCGAGAAGCTCGCGCACGCGCTCGACGAGCTCGGTGTCGACCCTGCCGGGCTCGATGTGCTCGACGTGGGCGCGTCGACGGGCGGGTTCACGGACGTCCTTCTCCAGCGCGGCGCGGCCCGCGTGATCGCGGTCGATGTCGGCTATGGGCAGCTGCACCCGAAGATCCGGGATGACCCGCGCGTCGTCGTCTTCGAGCGCACGAACGCGCGCGCGCTGACCGAGCTGCCCTTCGAGCCACAGCTCATCGTCTGCGACGTCTCGTTCATCTCGGTGCGGACGGCACTGCCGCCGGCCTTGCAGCTCGCCGTCCCGGAGTGGCAGGCGGTCGTGCTCGTCAAGCCGCAGTTCGAGGCGGGGCGCGCCGACGTGGCGAAGGGCAGCGGCATCGTTCGGGACCCGGTGATCCGCGCGCGCGTGCTGCGCGAGGTCGCCTATGCCGCGCTTGGCTGGAAGGCGGAGGTGGTCGGGGTCGTAGACTCTGGGTTACCGGGTCCGAAGGGCAACCGGGAGTTCTTCCTTCACCTCAGGCACAACGACGACCCGAAGCTTCCGGATGACCTCGACGAGCGAATCGACAGAGCCGTCGCCGCAGGTTGAGACCGCGGCGGTCGTCACGCACGGCCACGTCGACGTCGGGAGCGCGGCGGAGCGCGTCCAGGCCGTCGCCGACCGTGCCGGCGTGACGCTCGTCGACGACCCGCGCGAGGCAGGGCTCGTCGTCGTGCTCGGGGGCGACGGAACGATGCTGCGCACGCTCGCGCGGCTGCTCGGCAGCAACGTGCCGGTGATCGGCGTCAACTACGGGCGCGTCGGCTTCCTCGCGTCGATCCGGCCGGAAGATCTCGACCGCGATCTGGAGCGCGTGTTCGCCGGCGAGTACGTGACGGTCGAGCTGCCGACGCTCCAGGTGCGACTCGACGGTGAACGTCACGTCGCCGTCAACGACGTCGTCGTCACGAGCTCGATACTCGGGCGGATGATCGAGCTCGCGTGGTCGATCGGCGGGGAGGACCTCGGGACGGTGCCATGCGACGGGATGATCTGCGCGACGCCGTCGGGCTCGACCGCCTACAACCTCTCGAACGGCGGCCCGGTGCTCGTGCGGGGTCTCGACGCGATGGCGGTGACGTTCATTGCGCCGCACTCCTTGGACGCCCGTCCCTTCGTCGTGCCGCGGGGCGCGGAGGTGACGGTGAGAAACGCAACGGTGGACGTGGCTGCGACGCTCGTCGTCGACGGCCAGCGCGTGGCCGAGATCCAGCCCGGCGAGGACGTCGCGATCTACCTCTGCGAGCAGCGAAGCCTGCTCGCCACGCTGCCGGAGACGACGTTCTTCAGCCGCTACCGCGAGACCTTCGCCTCCTGAGCCTGCCTGGGGCGCCGGCTCTCGCCCTCCGAAAGGGGCAATGTTCGGCGTCGGGTGCCCTCTCTACGATGGTCCGGGATGCTGCGCCGCCTGCGAATCGAGAACCTCGTGCTCATCCGGGAGGCCGAGCTCGAGCTCTCGCCCGGGCTGAACGCGATCACCGGCGAGACCGGCGCGGGAAAGACGATCCTGGCCCAGGCGGTCGGCCTGCTGCTCGGGACGAAGGGCGACGACTCGTTCGTCGGCCCGGCCGGCGAGGAGGCCTACGTCGAGGCGGAGCTCGATCTTCCAGAGGAGCTCGACGAGCTGGGCGAGTTGCGCCCGGAGGACGAGGACGCGCTGCTCGTCGCGCGCAAGGTCTTCGGCGACGGCCGCACGCGCGCCTACGCCTGGGGCCGCGCAGCCGCGCGCGAAGACGTCGCGGCCACCGTCGAGCGCGTGCTCGCGATGTCAGGGCAGTTCGAGCAGCGGCGGCTCGCCCGGCCGGCGTACCAGCTGGAGGTACTCGACCGCTTCTGCGGCGAGGAGCAGCTGCGACGCCGCGGCGAAGCGCGCGCAGCGTGGCGTGACCTGCTCGCCGCACGCCGCCGCCACGACGAGCTGACGGCCGGCGCGGAGCTCGCGGAGGCGCGTCTCGCCGAGCTTCGAGCGCTTGTCGAGGACACGGAAGGGCTGGAGGCCGGGGAGGAGGATCGCCTGCGCAACGACCGCGAGCGCCTCCGGCACGTCTCCGATCTCGCAGAGGCCGCCTCAGCCGCAGCCGAGGCTCTTGCACCGGAGGAGGGCGACGGGGCCGCGGGGCTCGTGGGGATCGCCGAACGCGCCGTGGCGCCGCTCGAGCGGCTCGCCCCCGAGCTGCAGAAGGCGGGCGACGAGCTGCGCGATGCCGAGCTGCGGCTTCGCGAGACGGCCTCCGAGCTGCACACGTTCCTCTCCTCACTCGAAGCGGAGCCGGGACGCCTCGAGGAGCTCGAGGCCGGCCTCGACCGGATCGCCGAGGCAAAGCGCCGCTTCCGCGCCGCGAGCTACGACGAGCTCCTGCAGCGTGCGACCGACGCGCGGGCCGAGCTCGCCGCGCTCGACGAGGGCGCCGATCCCGCGGCCGCCGCCGCTGCAGCTCTCGGCGCCGCCGAGGCACGCGTGCAGGATCTCGCCGTCGAGCTGCGTGCGGAGCGGAACTCTGCGGCCCCTGCATTCGCCGATGCCGTGGCAGCAGAGCTTCACGACGTCGGCATGGGGGAGGGCGAGTTCGCGTGCGAGCTGCGCGAGCGCGACCTCGGCGTCACAGGCGGCGACGAGGCCGTATTCCTCGTCCGGCCGAACGCGGGCATGCCGTACGGCCCGGTCGCCGAGACCGCTTCAGGCGGCGAGCTCTCTCGTATCGCGCTGGCGATCGCCGCGGTCGCCGGCGGCGACACGCTTGTCTTCG
>JAOPYX010000255.1 GCA_025964535.1 Actinomycetes bacterium
GGCTCCGTCTGCACCGTCGTGGAGGTCGCACCATGGTCGCGCATCCCGGAAACGCGCGCGCTGTTCGTACCGCGGGACGACTGAACGAGCCGCGCCCGGCGCGCGTCGAGTCGAACTTCGACGGCACGCCCTGGCAGGTGAACCATCAGTCGATCGCCGTCCTGCGCGAAGAATGGCGCGTACTCGACCGCTGGTGGACCGAAGAGCCGATCCTCCGGCGCTACTTCGAGGTCGTGCTCGAGAGCGGCGAGAACACCGTCGTCTTCCACGACGGCGCGGGAGGGAGGTGGTTTACCCAGCGGGGAGCATGAGCGCAACCTCGGTGGAGATGGTGAGGGCCCGCCCCCCGGCAGGCCCTCTGGCGATCTCTAGAAGTCGAAGAGGTCGAGCAGGTCGCTGATCGACTCGAGCCCGTCGCGCGGAGGCGCGGGGGCGCCGGCCGTGTCGTAGTCGCCGCCGATCGGCGTCGCCGTGTCGAACGCGTGGTTGCGCGAGGCGAGCGTCGGCAGGCCGTGGAGCCGCTCGATGAGCTTCAGTGTCGAGGCGTGCTCTGCAGGCTTCCGTGACTTCACCGGCCCGCGCCGCGCATACGGCGAGATGACCCACAGCGGCACCCGGACACCGAGGCCGTATGCGTCGACCTGTGGCGGGGCCACGTGGTCGAAGAAGCCGCCGTGCTCGTCGTAGGTCAGGAGAAACGCCGAGCTCTCCCAGGCGCGCGACTGGCGAAGCGCGCTGATCATCTCCTGCTGGAATCCCATGCCGACCGACACGTCGGCAGGCGGATGCTCGTCGTAGCCAAGGTGATAGCTCGGGACGATCCATGAGACCTGTGGCAGCCGCCCGCTGCGACAGTCGTCGAGGTAGTCGGCCTTCGTCGCCGTCGTGCGCGGATCGTGGGCCCAACGGCTCCAGAAGACGGCGACGTTGTCGCTGTCGCCGCTCGGAACGTCGTCGTCGCCGATGCTGTAGATCTTCCAGCTCACCTCTTGCTCGTCGAGAAGGTCGAGGATGATCGGCCACCGTGCGGAGTCGAAGATCCCGTAACCCCACTGGCCGTTCGTCGTTATCCCGCCCGAGGTGCCGGACATGAGATAGAAGCGGTTCGGCCAGGTCGGTCCGAGCACGGAGCAGAAGTAGTTCGCGCAGAGCGCCGAGTCGCGGAACAGGCTGTAGTAGAACGGCAACTCTCGCGCCGTGTAGTAGCCCATCGCAACGTTGCCGTCGCCGGGGTACACCTGCGCCATCGTGTAGAAGCCGTCCATCTTGCCGCCGTTGACCTGCGTGTGGACTGCCTGCCACCAATGCGGCGGATCCTCGCTCGTGAGCGACGTGAGCTCGAACGGGGCGTGCCGGCCACCCGCCGCGTCGGGCTGGGCGTATCCGCGCGGCGGCCCATAACCCGCTGCCTGCACCTGCGGCGCGTAGCCGAAGTAATGGTCGAACGAGCGGTTCTCCTGACACGAGATGACCAGGTGCCGAAGCGGGGTCTCCGGCTTGCCGCGCCGCGCACGCGCCGCTGCAGGCGACGTCGCCCACAGTGTCCCGCCGGCAACTGCGACGCCGGCCGCTCCCGTCTTCCTGAGGAACGTGCGGCGCGTAAAGGCATCCTCGTGCGACATCTGTCCTCCTCCTTCGCTGATTGACGGAGGGGAGGGAGCCGCAAATCCTCTCCCGCCGACGAGCCTACTACGGCCGTTGTCCGGAAGCTCGACGTTCTGGTGAACATCGTGTTTCGGGCCGTCGACCCGGGGGCGCGTTTACGCGAGCTCGTGCATGTCGTACTGCCGCGGTTCGACACTCTCGCCGGCGTCGACCTTGCCCAGGTACTCGACGAACCCGCATTCCGGTGCGTGGACGTTGAGGAAGCGTGCGTGCCCGACGCTCGTGAACTCGTGCGGGACCCCGGGCGGAACGACGACCGACGTCCCCGGGCCGGCACGGACGATCTTGTCGTCGACTCGGAGCTCGAGCTCGCCTTCGAGCACGTAGAAGCAGTCGGCATGGCGCAGGTGCACGTGCTTGCTTGCCCCGTCGTAGTCGGGCGAGACGTAGTACTCGAGCACGTCGAGCTCCGGCAGCACCGCCTTCACCAGCGCAAGCCGGTGCTCCTTCCGCAGGCGGTCTCCGTCGCCCGGGCCGTTCCCGACGGCGCGTGCGTCGGGTGAGCCCTCGCCGGTGCCGAACGTGTCGTAGTGCGCCGGCGGCTCGTCCGCGAAGCGCCCTCGTGCAAACACGCCGGGGGCGTGCAGGTTGAGGTAGCGCGCCGGGACGTCACCCGGGTTCCGGAAGCCGTGCACGAGCGTCTGGGGCGCTCCGACACACGAACCGGCCGGAACGCGCACGGTTTCGTCACCGACGCGAAACTCGAGCTCGCCCTCGAGGACGTAGAAGACGTCGGCGTGCACACGGTGCGTGTGCGGCAGCGCGCCGGTCTCGCCGGGCCCGATCGTCGCCTCGAGCAGCTCGACCTGCGGCAGGATCGCCCGCACCGTCTCGCCCGGGCCCGTGACGATTGCGCGTCCCGGCGGCAGCTCGGCGCGAAGCCGCCACGCCGCCGCCTCCGGATCGGCGGCGTCCCGTATCGCGCGCACCACCGCCACTCCCGGAGCTCCCGCCGTCGCGATCTCGCCGACGGTGTCGAGGTCGACGCCGCCGATCGCGAACCACGGGATGCGCACGGTGTCGCGCGCGACGCGGAGGAGCTCGAGGCCGCCCGTCTCGGCGTCCGGCTTCGTCGGAGTGCCGAAGACCGCGCCGACGCCGAGATAGTCGGCCTCTGCTTCCGCGGCCGCGAGCTCCGCGGAGGTGCTCGCCGAGAGCCCGACGATCCGGTCTGCGCCGACGAGCCGCCGCGCGTCCGCCGCCGACGCGTCGCCCTGCCCGACGTGGACGCCGTCGGCGCCGCAGCGTTCCACGAGATCCGGCCGGTCGTTCAGGACGAAGAGCGCGCCGTATTCCTCGCAGGCCCGCCGGAACGGCTCGGCCGCAGCGACGAGCTCGTCGTCGGAGAGCTCCTTGTCCCGGAGCTGGACGATGTCGACTCCGCCGCCCAGCGCGGCGGCGAGCAGGCTGGACGGATCCAGCCCGTGCGGGCGGGCCTCCAGCACGAGGTAGAGCCGGGAGCGGGCGAGCCGAGCGCGCCTGGTGGTGCCGTCCACGGCGGCAGACCCTATCGTCCCCCTCATGGAGCGGTACGACGCGGCGATCGTCGGGGGCGGGATCATCGGCCTCGCGTCAGCCTGGCGTGCCATGCAGCGCGGTCTCCGAGTCTGCGTGCTCGAACGTGAGCGCCCCGGCTGCGGCGCGACCTCCGTGGCTGCGGGCGTGCTCGCTCCCGATCCGGAGCCGCCGGCTTTTGCGGCGCTCGCGTATCGCTCGGCAGAGCTGTGGCCCTCGTTCGCGGACGAGCTCCGCGCCGAGACAGGCGTGGACACGGGCTACACACGTTGCGGTTCGCTTTTCCTCTCCTTCGACGGGACCCGCGACGAGATGCTCGGCGGCGAGTGGCTCGAGGCCGACGAGTGCCGCGCCCTCGAGCCCGGCATCGCGGCCGACTGTCTCGGCGGCGTGCACGTGCCGCAGGACGCACAAGTCGACCCGAGGCGCGTTGTCGCCGCACTCACCACGCTCCTCGGCGACGTCGTGCGGGTGAACGCGGATGTCGTCGAGCTCGACAGCGGCGGCGTCGTCCTCGCCGACGGAACGCGCATCGATGCGGAGCGCGTCGTGCTCGCTGCGGGTGCGTGGTCGTCGCGCAGGCTCGCCAAGCGGCTGCCGATCGTGCCGGTGAAGGGCCAGACGCTCCGGCTCCGCGGCCCGTTGCCCGCCACGCGGATCATCTGCGCCGAGCACCTGTTCGTCGTGCCGCGAGCCAGCGGCGAGACGGTGATCGGCGCCACGATCGAGGACGCCGGGTTCGACACGACCGCGACCGAGGAGGCGACCGAGCTGCTGCTCGGCCAGGCGCGGCGCGCCGTGCCGGCGGTCGACGAGCTCGAGCTCGTCGAGGCGGTGGCCGGCCTGCGCCCGGGCACCCCCGACGACGGCCCGCTGATCGGGGAGTGGGAGGGCCTGCTCGTCGCCGGCGGCCACTACCGCAATGGGATCCTGCTCGCGCCCGTCACCGCCGACGCCGTGGCCGCACTGCTCGTTGGCGAGGAGCCGCCGCCCGAGACGGCGCCGTTCGACCCGCGCCGCTTCGATCTGTAAGGGACGTCGGAGCCGGACACGTCCCGGGGTCTGACCCCCTTCGGGCGAACGCCGTCTCCTACCGACACGGCTGGTGACTGTCACCAGCCGTGTCGGGCGTGCACCTGTCCGCGGGGTCGGACGCCTCGTTGTGAAGCCGTTCCGGTCCGTCTGCGCGTCGAGAGCGGACACGTCTCGTGCCTGGCACCGGGCGTGTCCGTTGGCGCCAGGTTGAGGTTCTGACTCCGATTTGACACGAACATATGTTCGTGTAGAACTGGAGGGTGCCCTACGTCGAGCTCCATGCCCACAGCGCCTACTCCTTTTTGGACGGTGCGTCGCAGCCGGAAGAGCTGGCGGCACGGGCGGCCGACCTCGGCTACACGGCTCTCGCGCTCACCGACCACGACGGCATCTACGGCTCGCTCGAGTTCGCGTACGCGGCGAAGCACTTCGGCGTCCGGCCGATCACCGGCGCGGAGCTGACGCTGGATACTCCGGGAGAGGGGGGCGGCTCGCACGTGACGCTGCTCGTCGAGTCGCCGCAGGGCTACGCGAACCTCTGCCGGCTCATCACGCATGCGCATGCGCGCACGCGGCCGAAGGAGGGGAGAGACCCGCTGCCGCCGTCGCTCGAGCCGCACCGGCTCGAGCAGCTGAGCGAGGGGCTCATCTGCCTCTCCGGCTGCGCACGCCACGGACTCGCCGTACACGATCCCGACGCGGTCGCGCGCGTCGCACGCGCCTTCGGTCGCGACCGCTTCTTCGTCGAGCTGCAGCGCCCGTACGAGCGCGGCGACGTGCGCCGCAACGCAGCGTTGCGCCACCTCGCCGAGACGCTGAAGGTACGCACCGTCGTCACCGGCGACGTACACGCGCACGATGCGCGCCGCGCCGCGCTGCAGGACGTGCTCGTCGCGATCCGCTGCCGCACCTCGCTCGACGGCTGCGAGCGCGAGCGGCGCGGCAACCACGAGTCTGTTCTCGCCGCACCGCAGGACATGGTCGACCGCTTCCCCGACGACCGCGACGCCGTGGCGCGCACCGTCGAGCTCGCGGAGCGGCTGACCTTCGACCTCACCGAGGATCTCGGCTACCGCTATCCCGACTTCTCCGACGGCGCCGAGCCGGCGATCGTGCAGCTTCGGCGCGTCTGCGAGCACGCGTTCACCGAGCGCTACTCCAAGCTCAACGGCCACAAGCGTCGCGTGCGCGAGCGGCTCGAAGAGGAGCTCGTGCTGATCGAGGAGCTCGGTCTCGCCGGCTTCTTCCTGCTCCACTGGGAGGTGCTGGAGCTCGCGCGCGAGATCGCCTACGACGTCCGTGGCCCCGGCTCGATGCGCAACGTGCTGCCGCCGGGTCGCGGCCGCGGCTCCTCGGTCGGCTCGCTCGTCTGCTACCTCACCGGCCTCTCGCACGTCGATCCGGTGGCCAACAACCTCTCGCTCGGCCGCTTCCTCAATCGCGAGCTGTCGTCGGTGCCCGACATCGACCTCGATTTCCCGCGCGACATCCGCGAGAAGCTGATCGTCGCCGTCACCGAGAAGTACGGCCGCGAGAACGCATCGCTCGTCGCGAGCTTCGCGACGTACCGCTCGCGCGGCGCGATCCGCGACGTCGGCAAGGCGCTCGGCCTGCCGTTCGCCGATCTCGAGCGGCTCGCGAAGCTCTCCGACGGCTGGAACGCCGCCCGCGTCGGCGAGGAGGTGCTGATGCTTCCCGACGCCGCGCAGAAGATGGCTTCGCCCCGCTGGCGCGCGTTCGCCGAGCTGTGCACGGAGATCGCCGGCCTGCCGCGTCACATCTCGCAGCACCCGGGCGGCATGGTGATCTCGACGCGGCCGCTCGTCGAGATCGTCCCCGTGCAGCCGTCGGCGATGGCGGGCCGGCAGATGTGCCAGTGGGACAAGGACTCGTGCGCGGACGCCGGCTTCCTGAAGATCGACCTGCTCGGCCTCGGGATGCTCTCGGCGGTCGAGGAGTGCGTCGACCTGATCGGACGCACGCGTGGCGAGCAAATCGACCTCTCACGCGTCGATCTCGACGACAGGGCCGTGTACGCAGAGATCCAGCGCGCCGACACGGTCGGCTGCTTCCAGATCGAGAGCCGTGCGCAGATGCAGACGATCCTGCGCACGCGTCCCGAGAATCTCGGCGACCTCACGGTGCAGGTCGCGCTCGTGCGTCCCGGGCCGATTCAGGGCAAAGCCGTGCATCCGTACATCGAGCGACGGCAACGACTGCGCGAGGATCCGTCGTACGAGCCGCCCGCCGACCATCCGCTGCTGCAGGAGCCACTACGCGAAACGCTCGGCGTGATCGTCTTCCAGGACCAGGTGCTCGACGTCGCGATCCACCTCGCGGGGTTCACCATCGGCGAGGCGGAAGGGCTACGGCGCGCGATGAGTCGCAAGCGTTCGCTCGCCGCGCTCGAGGCCTATCGCGAGCGCTTCATCGCGGGTGCGATCGGCAAGGGCGTCGAGGAGGAGGTCGCGCA